>JAJRXG010000243.1 GCA_024276375.1 Bacteroidota bacterium
AGTGCGCTGATAGGGCAAGGGGTCTATGATGTTACTTCGATAGACAGGGATATGTTGAAAAATGCTGATATCGTCATTAGAGATCATCATACATCTATCGATATACAAGCCGTGGATAAGATGTCAGTCTATCATAAATGGGTATATACGATTATTGACAATCGGTGACAAGCGGAGGTTTGTCTATCATTTTCATACGACAAATCCACAAAGATAAAATCACTTCAAGCGTATATCTATGATACAAAGGGAAAGGAAATAAAACAAATAAAAAAGAGAGAATTTAAGGATTATGCAGTGTCGGAGAGTGGTACTTTGTTTTCGGACAATAGAAGGTTGAGCTATGAGTATATCGCTACGTCGTGGCCTATCACAGTGGTCACTGAAGTCCAGTACCGATCAAGGAGCACCGGATTCTTAAACAGTTGGCATCCGATTAGTAATTATATATAGACAATCGGTTGAGAGTAGCAGATTGGCTATCCGGTTTGTCAATGGATTAACTCCGAGATATTTGGAACACAATTTAGAAGGAAAGGACAATGTTGTCATTAATCGAAGTGATGGTTATATATCCTATGCTATTGGACGGGAACAGGCGATTCGATATGAACCGATGGCTCCGGAATTGTTTACAATGGCACCCTATGTTGAGTTTGCCCTTACGGATTTTGAACTTGAGGGTTCAAGGGCAAGGGCATCCAATTGGGAGGAATTGGGTTCATGGTATTACAACAACCTCATCAAGTTGCAGATACGTCTCAGTACAGAAGTCATTTCAGAAGTTCGATCCTTAGTGTCAGATGCGGGAAGCGATCGGGAGAAGGCAAGAAGGATATATGAATATGTCCAACAAAGAAGTCGGTATATCAGTGTTCAATTGGGTATTGGAGGTAGGAAACCGATTAGAGCTCAAGAGGTTCATGAGAAGGGTTATGGAGATTGTAAGGGCTTGACCAATTATATGATGGCATTGATGTGAAGCGTAGGGATAGCTGCCTTTTATACGATCATTTCTGCAGGAGAGCATCAAGTGCCATTGGTTGATGAGTTTTCCAGAATGCAAGGTAATCATGTCATCTTATGCCTACCTCAATTGGA
Organism: Bacteroidota bacterium; assembly: GCA_024276375.1. GTDB lineage: Bacteria > Bacteroidota > Bacteroidia > Chitinophagales > Saprospiraceae > JAJRXG01. The sequence goes on from JAJRXG010000243.1 coordinate 1,102, forward strand.
TGGTAGAGATACAACGTGGTTAGAATGTACTTCCAAGGATGGTCCATTTGCGTATTCCATTGCATCGAGTCAGGACAAAGTCATAGTGACTATTTAGTATAAGGAGAATACAGATATAATTCCTGCAAAGTACTATGATGCTTTGAAGAATTTCTTCGATATTGTTGTCGCCAAAAGACAGGAGAAGATCGTATTTGCCAAGGTGTAAGTTGACAAAGATAGAAGCTATAACAAGCAAAGTATAATAAACGCACAAAGGAGAGGGTTTGATATTCAGGCTCTTTTCGCTTATAAAATGTCATTGGTTAAGCACAAAAGGTAGAGAGCTAGCATTCTTAATCCAAGGAGATATTTACCCACACGTTGCCCACATTTAATGATTTCTCCTATCTTGACCAACCATAACAATACCCGAGATGGATTTATCATTTAGACGCTCCTTAATACTCAAGTTTGTATCGATATTGCTCTTGTTGATGTGCAACAGAGGTGGGGTAATCGGCCAAGTATCGGATGATGAGCTTGAAGATCAAGCGATAGCGTCAATAAGTACTTTTAGAGACTTTCTATCAATTCCTAATGATGCACAATTCTTGGATGATATTGGCAAGAATGTAGATTGGTGTAGGCAAGCCTTGGAGAAGAGGGGGTTTAGCACAATACAATGGCCATCTGCAACACGCCCAGTATTGTATGCACAACTCCAACAACAAGAAGTGCAACCTACTGTTTTGTTTTACTTCCATATAGACGGACAATCCGTAGATCCTCAATATTGGTTTCAAGCAGATCCCTACAAGGCGGTGCTCAAAGAATCCATAGAGGGAGAAGGATGGAGGGAGATATCTTGGGACAGGCTGAGTGCATCAACGTACGATCCGGATTGGTACATATTTGCACGATCGGCCTCGGATTCTAAGAACAATCTCATGATGATGATGACTGCCTTAGATGTGATGCGGGCACATGGAGAGGTGCTGCCTTACAATCTTAAATTGGTATTGGATTTTGAGGAAGAACGTAGTTCGCCCAGTCTTGCGGGGGTCGTCGAAGAACATCAAGCAGATCTTAGTGCGGATATGTTGGTGATATACGATGGTCCGAGGCACATCAGCAACCAACCGACTTTAGCATTTGGGGCGAGGGGAATCGCCTCGGTGACTTTAACTGTTTATGGGCCGGTGTTTCCACAGCATAGTGGTCATTATGGCAATTATGTGCCCAATCCTGCACTGAGATTGTCACAATTGCTCGCCTCTATGAAGGATGACGATGGTCGCGTCACGATACCTGGATTTTATGATGGAATATCTTTGGATGAAGAGACATTGGCGATTCTTGCTGCTGTACCGGACAATGAGCAAGTGATTAAAGCCAAATTGGGGATCGCTAGTTCGGATAAGGTCGCCGATTCGTATCAGAAGAGTCTCCAGTATCCATCCCTCAATATCAGAGGGATGCTGTCCGGGTGGGTGGGTACGGAGGCACGTACGATTGTGCCGGCACAAGCGACAGCAGAATTGGACATCCGTCTTGTGGTAGAGAGTGATCCTGAACGGTTAATTCAACTTTTGCGTAAGCATATCCAAGAAGAAGGGTACCACATCATTGATGGCAGACCCACACAACGGGAGCGGTTGACGTATCCCAAGATATGCAGGATGGATAGCAGGATATCGTATCAAGCCTTTAGGACGGGATTTGATACGCGTATCGGGCGGTGGTTGACACGTGCGATGGAAGGCGCTTTTGGGGTTACACCCGTGCGATCCCGGACGATGGGAGGCTCTATCCCGATTGCACCATTTATCAGTATCTTAAATGTTCCGGCAGTGATTGTACCGACTGCTAATCGAGACAACAACCAGCATAGTCCCAATGAGAATATACGATTGGGCAATTATGTCGATGGCGTCAAGGCGTTGTACCATATTCTAAGTACTCCGATAGATTGAAAATGGAGGAGATCGATGATAGACCCGTTTCATTTTGGACGGCTTTTTTGCCCATAGGATGTTTCTTCTTTTTATTGATATATGGGTTGTTTTTGCATCCCGTCTTTTTTGGCGGATCGAGATTGCCTGTGGAGATATTGGTACTATTAGCATTGTCTGTCAATTGTTTGTATCTATTCTATATGGGATATAATTGGAAGACAATAGAGGCTCACATGGTATCCAAGATAGGAGAATCCATACCTGTATTGTTGATCCTATTTGCAGTAGGCGTATTGATCGGTAGTTGGATCGTATCGGGGATAATACCGATGTTGATTTACTATGGGATCGGATTGATTGATGGTGAGTGGATTTATATATATGCCTTTTTGATTTGTATCATATTCTCTTTATTGACGGGGACATCGTGGGGTTCAGCAGGTACCATCGGCGTAGTGATGATCGGTATCGCTCAGATATACGGAGCGGATCTCAGCATTACTGCTGCGGCCATAGTAGGTGGATCATTTTTTGGAGACAAGATGTCGCCACTGAGTGATACGACCAATATAGCCGCACTAGCAACAAATGTACCTGTGCTTGAGCACATCAAGTCCATGATATATACAACCAGTCCTGCAGCGATCATAGCTGCGGCATTATATATATACTTATCTCCGGGTATGTCTGGCGCAACTATAGATCCGGGTATCACCCTAGGCTCTGTACAGGACACCATGAATGATCTGTCGCAGATTTTTGAATTCAATTATTTTTTATTGATTCCTATGCTGATCGTTGTTTGGGGTGCGATGAAACGCCAATCTATATTTTTGACATTGTTGATGGCGTCGTGGGCAGCGATGATTTTGGCTTTTATTTTTCAGGGTTTTACCTTGGATCAAGTGGTCAGCAGTTTTAACAAGGGCTTCTCAATAGATATGGTTCGATCCGATATTGATATCCAATCCGATGTAATTACGATCCTCAACCGGGGCGGGCTATACAATCTTATCGAAGGGATTGTTGTATCCCTGTTAATATTTGCGTTTATAGGAACATTGGATGTCATCAATGCCATAGAAATCAGTATCGCCAAGCTCATGTCCACCTTAAAGACCAAATCTCAGACGGTTGTTGCGGCGTTGTTTGCCACTTTAATCACCAATCTCACAACGTCCAATCAGTATGCGACCAGTTTTATTATTGGCGAAGCCTTTAAGCGAAAATTTGATCAATTGGGTATTGCTCGGAGAGTGTTGAGTCGTACCTTGGAAGATGCCGGTACTATGATGGAAAATATGGCACCATGGACTCCTTCGGGGATATTTATGGCCGGAGCATTGGGAGTGGCGTCATGGGATTATGCTCCATGGCAGTTTTTATCAATTGCCAATATTTTGATAGCCTTTGTGTTTGCTGCCTTGGGTATTGCTATTTTTACAAATGAATCACAGAAAGAAGATGTCCATAAACCTACATGATGACACAGAGTTGTGCCACGATGGAGATTCATACTTTGAAAACAAAGGCGCTATCGTACCACCGATATATCAGAACTCCCTCTTTGCATTTGAATCTTGGGACGATATAGATCGCGCTTTTGATGACCCTGCGGACAACTTTATATACTCCCGGATATTGAATCCGACGGTAGAGATGGCTGAGGAGAAAATCGCCAAATTATGTCGTGGCGAGCGAGCCAAGTTGTGTGCTTCGGGGATGGGAGCGATATCGGCTGCCATCATGCATTGCATTACATCGGGAGATCATATTATAACTATCTCTAATGTGTATGGTCCTACCAATAATTTTCTGGGGAAGTATCTTGTAGAGAAGTGTGGCATCAGCATCACTTACGTCAAAGGTGCGTCCACGGATGAGTTTGAAGATGCGATTACAGACCGGACGACTTTGATATTTCTGGAGAGTCCCGCATCGATGACATTTGAGCTTCAAGACCTCAGCGCCATAGCCCAATTAGCGCAGAAGCATAAGATCAAAACAGTCATTGACAATACTTGGGCAAGTCCGGTATTTCAGAAGCCCTTGGATCTGGGTATAGATCTGGAGTGTCACTCCGCATCCAAGTATCTCTGTGGGCACAGTGATGTGGTAGCAGGTGTAGTCATCGGCAAGAAGGTTGATATCGATGCCATCATCAATGCTGAGCATGCGCTATTGGGCGCCAAGATGGCACCATTGGAGGCGTGGTTGATACTCCGAAGTATGCGTACCCTATCATTGCGGATGAAGCGACATGAGCAGAGTGCTCTGCGGATCGCTTCATGGCTTGAGACACATCCCAATGTGAGTAAGGTATATTTTCCCGGATTGCCATCATTTCCCCAGCATCAATTGGCTAGTAGGCAGATGACAGGTTATGGAGGGTTGATGAGTTTTGAGATAGATACCAGTGATATAGGGATTGTCAAGCGTTTTGTCAATGGCTTGCAATTGTTTAAATTGGGGGTCAGCTGGGGCGGTCATGAGAGTCTGGTGTACTCACCATCTATTAGTTATATCAAGGAGTTGTCCCCTGACAAATTCAAGGCAATGGGTATTCAAATAGGTCTGGTGCGTATCAGTATCGGGTTGGAGCATTGTGAGGATCTTATTGCAGATTTGGCGCAAGCACTAGATTATTAATGTCAATGATACTATAGGTTTGGTGTTTTGTTACTACTGAGGAGGGTACTTTTTAGCCAAAATGACTCCTACCTGAGGAGTAACCCTGTTTAAGCTGTAAGTCGCTTTTTTAAATATTAAAAAGGCTCCTTGAGGATGAACTAGTACAGGCCAATATTGTGCAAAAATAAGATCCATCGGTGCAGGTTTATTGTTTTGTTTCTTTTTTTGAATTTTTATGGAATATATTTCATGGAGTTTGTCATCTTGCCAACTTTTTTCTGAAAAAATAATGTATTCTGGAGGATCAAATTAAACATATCATTAAGAGCTGAAGGCCATTGATATGGCAGAAAATCACCTCAAGACCATTCAGAGGGTTAGAGAGGATTATCAGATAGAGTATCAGGATCTCGAATTGGAGATTCATGAAAGGTTGAAAAAGATTGATTCTATTTCCAATGCTTCTCTTTTTGCATTGTATTATAAGTTATTGGGGAGGAAAGATGAAGCATTGGACTCATATAAGGATCATTACTTGGCTTTGACACTGCGATATCATGAGATCGGTGTGGCAATAAAATCTATAGAATACGAGATTCAGATTGTCAAGAATAAAGTTGATTTAGGGAGATCCCTTAAAACAAAATTACAAAAAGTAGTCACAACAGCGAAAATCCGATTTAAGCAAGCAGAATACTCGAAATACGCTACCATAGTAAAAAAAAAATAAAGAAAAAAATCGAATTGGTAAAGGAATTGGAGGAGGCTATAGACCAAGGCGTTATTCTGAACAACAAGTTTAACAAGTCCATAAAATTCTTAAAAGCGAAGGCAAAGGATTACTATGGTATTTATAAATCAAAAGAGGCCGTTTATACCAGCAATGTATCCAATATCAGCAAGTATCAAAATCAGTTGGTATCAATCAGACATTGTCTTGTAAAGTACGAATTAGAAGTCGAAGACGTATATCGCGAAATCAGTAGAGTGAAGGAGTATTCCAATGTATTTGTTGCATATCGAGCCAATCTTAGGAGGGATCTCCATGAGAATGACAGCTTAGAGGATAGTTATACCTTCCTGAAGGGGTTCAAATCCAAGGTGATGATGATCACAAAATCCCTAAGAAGTGATCTGAGAAAAATCAGGAAAGAGTTGCTACAACTGGAGGAAGAGGAGCAAGCGGCCATTAACAAACTTAAAGCATCCATCTAGTGTGAGGAGATATAGTTATGTATATGCACTACAAGTGAGAGTTGACAAGGCATAATACGATCTGTAACAACGAACTCAGCTAAATTAGGTAATGGAATTGGGATGTTGGCGTGTGTATAACAAATTGCATAAAATAGGATATTGCTCCGGTACGCCTCTGTCCTCATATGTTTAAGATCTCCTCATAAAGAGTCTCCCTTGATAAGCAAAACGAATCAATCCTTTCCACACCATGCTTTTTCCAGCTATTAAAGTGCAATATGTTATACACACATGTTGGCTTGATCTAAGAAGACGAATTATTTAATTGTATCTTCGCGCTTTTTTTGGAGGGGTACACGCCTTCTGATAGAAATATTAACGATCGGGACTTGTGTGAGCGCGAGATCCTGAACCACTACAATCATTTGGATTCACAAACTACTTTTTCAGATTTAGGTCTTGACAACAATATTCTTGAGGCCTTAGAGGTGCTCAATTTTGTTACACCTACAGAGATTCAGCAACGCGCTATACCCATTATGCTGGAGCAGGAGAGCGACATAGTCGGTGTAGCACAGACAGGTACAGGCAAGACGGCAGCATTTAGTTTGCCGATTATTCAAAAACTGGACATGCAGGAGGCGCAACCTCAGGCACTGATATTGTCTCCTACTCGGGAGCTCTGTATTCAGATATGCCGGGATATCAAGGCCTATAGCAAGAAGAAGAAAGGGGTATCGACATTGGCTGTTTATGGAGGATCAGACATACGATCCCAGATTAAGTCGTTGGATCGAGGAGTACACATCGTAGTGGGGACTCCGGGAAGGACATTGGATCTAATCAAACGGCGCAGACTCAATCTGCATGGGATCAAGTGGATTGTATTGGATGAGGCCGATGAGATGTTGTCGATGGGGTTTAAAGAAAGCCTTACGGAGATATTGGCGACGACTCCGGAGGAGAAGCAGACGATATTGTTTAGTGCCACGATGCCTCGGGATATCAAGCGGATCGCCAAGACTTATATGACAGATCCGATAGAGATATCTGTGAGCCATAAGCAGCGCTCTGCCAAGAACGTGCACCATAAGTATTTTACTATTCATCCTAAACAGCGATATAAAGCGCTGAAGCGGCTTGTGGATTTTCATCCTGATGTATATGGTATCATATTCTGCCGTACCAAGCGGGAGACACAGGAGGTAGCCATCAAGTTGAGTGCCGATGGTTACAACAGTGATGCCATACATGGAGATCTCTCTCAGGCTCAGCGGGATCAGGTGATGCAGCGCTTCCGCAAAAAGCAAATACTACTTTTAGTTGCTACGGATGTGGCGGCACGAGGCATCGATGTAAGCGATCTGACGCATGTGATCAATTTTAATCTTCCCGATAGCCTAGAGACATATGTCCACCGAAGTGGTCGTACAGGTAGAGCAAACAAAACAGGGGAGTCTCTGATTATAGTGAGTGATAAAGAAACATATCGTATTCGTCACTTGGAGAAGAAGTTTGACATAAAAGTAGAACGCGGCATCATCCCTTCAGGAATAGAAGTAAACAAAAAGCGAATTTTTGCGGAAGTGCAAAAACTAGAGGAAGCACAGATCGGGGTCCCCAATGATTTGAGTGCGATATTAGAGGAGGTGAAAGAAAGGCTTTCTGAAATGACTAAAGAGGAACTCATAGAGCGGTGGATCACCAGAGAATTTGCGGCTTCTTTGAAGCAATTGGCACAGAGCGAGGATCTCAATATGGCTCCGAGCAAGAGTGGCGATCGTCGTAGCAGAAGAGACCAGTATACGCGTTCAGGTTCCGGCCAATATACAAGAGTCAAAGTAAATCTAGGACATAATAATCGGATCGCTCCTCGGGAACTGATTACTATGATCAATCAGAATACACGTGGAAAAAGCATACAATTGGGGCGCATTGACATTGATCGTGCTTCATCTTACATCGATGTAGATACTACGCAAGTCAAAGATCTTCTCAAGGCATTTAAGAATACAACATTCAGAGGGCATAAAGTAGTAATGCAAACAGCCGGTGCCAAAAAGAAAACTCGTTTTAAGAGCTATAAGAAAAGGTGATTTTCTCTCAAAGTATCCTAAAAACAGTGATCTATCCTTTCTTTAGAACAAAATGTTAAAATTGACATATGATTATTTGTCAGATTGTATGTTCAATTGTTAAGGAATTGTATATTTACGGCAGAATTTGATATTCGTGGTTTATAACGATGAACCAAAACAATATAAGGGATTCGTCATCCCTAAATCTTTTAGACTAAAATTGGATTGATAATCCTTAAGAATGGCCCTCCTTTGAAGGGCTTTTCTTATTTATAGCCTCATCATAAGTCTGCCTATGCCACACTATCAGTGGAGCTATTGATGTTATATCTGTATGTCGCCTCAAATCTATTGCTATGGTCTTTGCTTACTTTTGCAAACCCTATATCACAATGTGAGTAGTGGACAGGAGAGAAAGATATCATTGTTTTTTGATACGGACCAAGATCGAGTCACCGCAGCTCATATGGAGCATATCGGCCAAGTGTTGTCGGACACAGATTCTGTAGAACAATGGATAATAGAAGTAGTAGGCTATGCCGATCATCGGGGTGAGGACTCGTATAATATGGCACTATCTGCAAGAAGAGCGCAGGCCATTGCTGCATATCTCCAATCCGAGTATGGTGATCGGATCGACCGAATGCATACGCGAGCCGGAGGAGAAATGCCGGGATCATCAGACTTGTCAATGTACAGAAGGGTGGATGTAACGTTTATTTCTGCGATTCACCATATGAGATTGAAAGGCATCTTAGCACCGGGCGAAATCCCTCTGGAAGAATTGAAATCAGGAAGTTTGCTGCATATCAAAAATCTAAATTTCCGCCCGGGAAGACATCTGTTACTTCCCCAATCCATACCACATTTAAAAGATTTGGAGACGTTTCTAAAAGCCAATCCAAGCATCCATATGGAGATACAAGGCCATGTCTGTTGTCCGGATCAAATCGAGGATGCCGAAGACGGATACAACGTCGATACGAAGAAGTATAACCTCTCGGTTTCAAGGGCAGAAAATATATACCACTATCTCGTCAGATCGGGGATCGATTCGTTGCGTTTGAGCTATCGTGGATTTGGTTCTACACAACCATTGATCTATCCCGAACTTTCAGAGGACGACAAAGTGCAAAACCGTAGAGTGGAACTATTGATTACGAAGATATAGTCAGTACTCCTTGTCAAAGGTATAACCGAATAAAGACAATGTAACTTGATTTTTACCATCCAAGTCAAAATCCACCAAAAACCCATTTTCAAAATCGGCATATTCTTCAACTACTCCCCAGAAGGTATTGTAGTGCCAGTGCTCGAGGAGGACATGCCGGTCTGAGCGGGTTGTGATCCTCATACCTTCTTTATACATTTCTACGGTCAGCGACCCTAAAAACTTATTGGTATAAGTACCGGTGTACTTTTCCAATGGCAATGAAGGATGTGTATCCGCGATGCGTTGCGCTTTTAGTGCCTTGTAGCGATCGATACTATTCTGCTTACGTTTGTCATAAAGAGCTTTGATATCCACACTCCAATCTCGATCATTCATCCCGAGAAGGCTGTCAAAAACTCTGTACATTATCGCATGACGGACTTCGGCGCCACCGAGATTGCCGGTGATATATACTCCGATGTGATGTTGTGGCATCAATCCGGCGATCGCTACCGCACCATTGAGACTGCCCGTATGAAAGATCAACTTCTCTCCATTATAATCATGCATAAACCAGCCTAATCCATAAGCCGTAAAGTACGGATGAGTAAGACTGACACTGGGATAAAACTGACTCTTTGGTATGACTATCTGAGGAGAAGTAATCATCTCATATTGTGCTTTGGAGATAAGGCGTCGTCCTTTGTATATAGCACTATCGGCCATAAAGCTCAACCAATGGGCAATATCAGCACTACATGTCCACGCAGATCCTGCAGCAGCTATACTGTCTGCGGCAGAATCGATTATTTCAATCACCTTTCCATCTTTGAGTGCATGGGGATGAACTCTATTGTCACTTTGGTAAGCACATACCTGCCTCGGGCAACTATGGATCATGTCCAGCGGTTCAAATATTCGTTTTCGGATGAAGGTCTCCCAGGGCATTTCGCTGAGACGTTCGATCACCAAACCCGCAGTTACATACATGATATTCTGATATCGATATCCGCTTCTAAGACTATATTGAAGTGGTGCATACTCCATACGTCGGACGATTTGCTCCGGGGAGTAATCCCACATTGTCCATAGGAGATCTGTACCGCCAAGTCCTGTATTATGCGTAAACAGATCCTTGATCTTTAGCTCATTGGTGACATATGGATCTTCCAATTTGAAGTAGGGGAGATGATCGATGACGCGATCCGACCACTTGACCTTGCCTTCGTCCACGAGCATGGCCATTGCAACTGCTGTCAACGCCTTGGTGGTAGATGCCATGACAAACAATGTGTTGGTATCAACAGGACGTGTATCATTGACACCTAGATGACCGTACCCTTTGGATAGCAAAACAGCCCCATCCTTAACAATAGTAACAGACATTCCAGGCACTTGGTATAAGATTCGCGATGACTCAATGTAGTCATCCAATTGCTGGATCCCCGAGGTGTGTTGACCCTTTAAAAGAATAGGGCTGCTAGCAATGAAGATGGCGCAGGTAAATAAAATCTGTTGAATGGACATAGGTCAAAGGCAGTTATGGAGAAACAAAATGAGTTTTATCTTATTGCTTGTGTTTTATATGAGGTCCACAAAGATACCCAAATTGCCATAGTTAAATCGTACCTATGGTTTTGTGATCGAAGTACTATATACCTACTTAAAAGCAACTAAATTGCTTGTGATTTGTACTGTATTGTGACGAGAGAAATATAGGACATGTACTCCATTCAAAGGGAAGGGGAAACTATCTTTTCCTCCTTCTTTGTTACTATTCAGGAGGGGTGCTTTTGAGATAAAAAAAGGCAATTTTTTCGTCAGATGACGCTTATTTTTTGAGGCATAGCAGCGCTACGGCGAAAAAAATAGCGGAAATATGACGGGGAAAGTGTTTTTTATAGCCGAAATGACGCCTACCTGAATAGTAACCTTTCTTTTAATAAAATCATATATCTCCTTATTTGCTTTTCGAAAAAGTTGCATTTGTTACTTGAATCTAAACACCAAAAAAACAAATCCTCAACAATTGTAAAATCAGATTTTATCCAATTTGACAGTAAAATGTCGCATGATGGGAGCTTCCCAGACAATCCGATAACCACTTTTGGCCTCATGACGGGTATCATAGATGCGTTTTAGAGCAGCAGCTAGATATTCCATATGGTTGTGTGTGTAAGTTCTTCTTGGTATGGCAAGTCGTACTAACTCTAGTTCAGGGTATCGGTTTTCTCTTGTGACGGGATCTCTATCCGCTAGGATGGTACCTATTTCTACGCTGCGTATCCCGGCTATAATGTATAGTTCGATGGCGAGAGATTGCGCACGAAACTCTTCCTTGGGAATCGTCGGTACAAACTTGTTGGCATCGAGATATACAGCGTGTCCGCCAATAGGTTTCTGTACAGGAACTCCAAATTCGGCCATTTTCTCACCCAGATATTGCACTTGAGTGATTCTGCTGGCGAGATAATCATAGTCAAGTGCTTCGTAGAGTCCTACTGCCAATGCACCCATATCCCTGCCACTCATACCTCCGTAAGTGACAAAGCCTTCATACATAATGTTGAAGGTGACTGCATTGTTATAAATATCTTCGTCATTTAGTGCTATGATTCCTCCCATGTTGACCAATCCATCTTTTTTGGCACTCATTGTCATGCCATCACCATAAGAGTACATTTCACGAGCAATCTCCTGAATAGTTTTGTCTTTATAACCGTCCTCTCGTCCTTTTATAAAAAAGCAATTCTCGGCATACCTTGCGGCATCAAATATCACTTTGATACCGTGTCGCCTGCACAATGCAGATACGGCCTTTATATTTTGCATTGATACCGGCTGTCCTCCGGCTGTATTGCATGTGACTGTAATGATCAAAAATGGAATCTTGTCGATGGGGTTATTGTCTATGACCGATTGTAGTTTTTTAAGGTCAATATTGCCCTTAAATGGATGATAGACATCAGTGTCGTAGGCTTCATCTATCGTACAGTCAATCGCTTGACCCTTGCGAAATTCAATATGCCCTTTGGTGGTATCAAAATGTGAATTGCCCGGAATGATGTCACCTTCTTTTACCATGGCGGAGAAGAGAACATTTTCCGCAGCTCGTCCTTGATGTGAAGGAATAAAGTACTTGTATCCCGTTATGTCTTTAACAGCATTATCGAGTTTTTGAAATGATCGCGAACCCGCGTAGCTCTCATCTCCAAGCATAACCTCCGCCCACTGTCGATCACTCATAGCTCCAGTCCCCGAATCCGTCAATAGGTCAATATACACCTGATCCGACTTTAGGTTGAACAGGTTGTAGTGCGCTTCTTTTATCCATTTTTTCCTTTCTTCAATGGTTGATTGATAGATAGGTTCTACCATTTTGATGCGGTATGGCTCAGCGTATGGAAGTTGCATAGTATGAGTTTATATCTTTTGATAGTTTAAAGTACACTAAGATAGATTTTATCGCGATTGTAGTATATGATCGGCATGGGTTTTTAGCAATTGCATATATAGATTTCGGTTAGGATTTTTCCGCAATTCCAAAGAAGCTGGTTTTGGTATGTAACAGTGATTACCATCCGATTGGACAAAGTAGTATTTCTTTGAATGGTCATACATATTATTGTAACCAGTATTAACTTTATCGAGATGAAAAATGCTATAGGTTTAGATCGAAAAAAAGCAAAACAATTGAGGAGCAAGTTGAATTTATTACTCGCCAATTACTCTATATTTTATCAGAATACGCGAGGATATCATTGGAATATCAGGGGAGACAATTTCTTTGAATTACATCTTAAATTTGAAGAACTTTATAATGATCTCTTGATTAAAATTGACGAAATAGCTGAACGTATCTTAACCTTGGGAGGTAATCCCAAGCACAACTATACAAACTATATCAAGGTCGCAAAAATCAAAGAGAGTCCGGAGGTTTCCGAAGGGAAAAAGTCCGTTGCGGATATTTTAAATTCTCTCTCTACCATCATCAAATTGCAACGCGAAATATTGATCCTTTCAGAGAAGTCTGTTGATGAAGGTACCAACGCGCTAATGAGTGATTATATCCGGGAACAAGAGAAGCTAGTATGGATGTATTCGGCATACCTCAATAAGTAATACAATTTCATATTGAATATTTGCCTTATTTTGAGTCTTATCTTTTGATTCATTTTATCGGTTATATCAGGTAGTGAGAAGAACAGCAATTGTAAGTAAAATTATTATATAGTTTGTCTCTTTTATCGATTATGACTATCCTTGATTGTTCTATAATTGTCAGATTCCGGAGTGGGCTCCGTATTAGATCGTTTGGCCGACGTACAGATATATGTATTAATAATTCATTTAAAGTTGACCGAAGCATTATGCCTTTAAAAAAGATCAAGCCATATTTCAGCTGCTTCAGTCGAATAAACAAATTGACCAGGGTGTATTAAGTCATAGATAGTTGAATCTTGAAATTTTTCTGACCATTGATAAAGTTCTCCAATAGCTGTCTCAATTTTCTTTCCGGTTTTTTCTGATGGATAACCAATGATTACTTTTATTTTTCCTTCGTTTATCACAAAAACAGTAGGGTCATGAACTAAATCGGTTATATCTAGGGATCCGAGCCAATTGGTGTTTTCTACAACGAGGCAATATACGGTATCTCCTTTTGAAGTTATGGAATCCAGTCTTAAATTGCTATTCAAGGCCTTTTCTATATCATAGGCATTATGTGCAAGGATATATGATTTGAGCACTTCTTGAGGATCTTGATCCGAACAAGAAATGCATACTAATATACTAAGAATGAAACGAATAATATTTTTCATAAACTCTTGGACTAAGGTCTTTCTTGGGTTTCTTCCTACCAATGGAACGGAAGCCTAAGACATCATCCCGATAGGGTATTAATTTGATATATATTGTGAGTACCGACAATGGCAACATTTTGTATGAATATACAAAATATTTCAATGAGTGAAAGCTTTTTGTGGTAAGAAAGAACGCTTACAATCAACAGTTAGTCGCAAGGTTGTCTTGGGCGAGGATGGAAATGATGGAAGAGGGAGGGATGGGTGATTTCAATGCGAAATCAATGACACACCAATGTCTTGGAAGGTTGTATGAATTGTATATAAACCATCTCTTATCGAGCGAAGTACGAGTGAGTTCATAGCGAGAGTTATCTATTCATGGAGCAACTGAAGTATTTAATTTTCTTTCTAAATTTATGTAGTATGTCATTTATTTTTTCTCAAAATCAGAACAGAAAAATTTGCCGTACTTGTTTTGGGTCAAAAATTGCTGTTTGATTTTTATAAGAAATTTTATCATAAGCTATTGATGGGTCACAATGACGCATGGATATAGGAGGAGATTTATAGCCTTCAAATCATGAAAGTTGAGCACATGTCGGTTATATCTCTTATCTCTATACAAGGGGCAAATCACCAATAGTAGATCTTCAAATGAATTAGAGTGTTGCCACTAGTCGGGCGGCCTGATCGATGGCTCGTTTGGCATCTAGCTCCGCAGCTTCATCTGCTCCCCCGATGAGGTGAATCTTTAGACCGGCTTCAGTGAGAGGAGCTTGTAGGTCCCTCAATGGTTCCTGACCTGCACAGATGACGATATGATCTACATCGAGTACTGCGACTACGTCATCTTTACGGTAGTGCAGCCCATCATCATCTATTTTGAGATATTCTATTTCACCCAGCATTTTGACGTCTTTCATTTTGAGAGAAGATCGATGAATCCACCCTGTAGTTTTGCCGAGGTTTTTGCCATGTTTACCTTTGGATCTTTTCAATAAGTATATTTCACGAGGGGCGGGATCGGGTTGAGCGGGGGTAAGACTACCGGGATGTTGATAAGTCATATCGACACCCCATTCCTTCATAAAGTGTTGTATATCCAGTGTTGGAGATTCATCTTTGGGTGTACCGAGGTACTCAGCTACATCAAATCCTATACCTCCGGCACCTATGATAGCTACCTTTTGGCCGATTTCGGTTTGTCCTTTAAGAACATCTATGTAGCTCACTACTTTGGGGTGATTGATTCCGGGGATGTCTGGAGTACGCGGCGTGATTCCTGTGGCCAGAATGACGGTATCATATTGTTGGCGGATCAATTCAGGGGCGCTTACTTCGTAGTTCAATCGCAGGTTTACGCCATGCTTTTCCAGCTGTTTTTTATAGTATCGCAAGGTTTCATAAAACTCCTCTTTGCCGGGTATTTTTTTGGCGAGATTAAACTGACCTCCGATTTGGGTGTCTTTATCGTATAGGGTAACTGTATGACCTCGTTCGGCGGCGATTGTTGCTGCGGACAACCCGGCGGGTCCTGCGCCGATGACAGCGATATTTTGGGGTTGGTCTGTGGGGGTATAAATAAGTTCTGTCTCATGGCATGCACGGGGATTGACAAGACATGAGCAGATCTTGAGGGAGAAAGTATGATCCAGACAGGCCTGATTACAACCGATGCAAGTGTTGATTTCGTCGGATCGACCCTCGATGGCCTTTAAGACAAGATTTTCATCCGCGAGAAAGGGTCGTGCCATGGATACCATATCGGCATCTCCGCGGGCGATCACTTCTTCGCCTACTTCGGGCATGTTGATGCGATTGGTCGTGACGAGAGGGATATTGACTTCTCCCATCATCCGGCGAGTGACCCAAGTCCAGCCGGCACGTGGTACCATGGTACCGATAGTAGGTACACGAGCTTCATGCCATCCGATACCTGTATTGATGATGGTAGCCCCGGCATTTTCTATTGCTTTGGCGAGTTGCACAACTTCTTCCCACGTGCTACCGTCTGTCACTAAGTCCAGCATGGAAAGCCGATAGATGATGATAAAATTTGGGCCTACACGTTCTCGTGTCCGTCGGACTATTTCAAAGGGAAAACGCATCCTGTTTTCATAAGATCCTCCCCATTCATCTGTACGACGATTGGTTTTCTTAACGATAAATTGGTTGATGAGATATCCTTCAGAGCCCATGATTTCAACGCCGTCATATCCGCCCATTTGAGCGTAAGCGGCACAATTGACATAATCTTGTATGGTTCGTTCGATGCCTTCGAGGCTAAGTCCCTTGGCGGGAAATGGTGAGATGGGAGCCTTCGTATCGCTGGCAGATACATTGTTAGGTGTGTAGCCATAACGACCGACATGAAGGATCTGCATGCATATGACACCACCTTCGTCATGGACGGCATCCGTGATGACCTTATGTTTTAGTCCGTGCTCTTCGGAATCCATGGGTTCACCGATAGGCAAGGCGAGTCCTTCTTTATTGGGAGCGATACCTCCAGTTACGATTAGGCCTACTTGTCCACGTGCTCTAAGGCGGTAGAACTCCGCCATCCGTTCGATACCATTGGGAATGTCTTCAAGTCCGGTATGCATGGAGCCCATGAGTACGCGGTTTCGAAGTGTTACAAAACCCAAATCCAGTGGTTCCAGAAGGTGGGGATACATTGTGTGTGACATAATCGCTATGTTGTTGGATTCCCAAGATAATATCTTCGACACTGTATGACAGGAGTGCTTGTAGAATTTTATTGGCGCAATTTGCATGAGAAGGTGGATTATAGCAATGGGTCATTTGGAATCATATCTTATCTGATAGATCTTGTGTTCCCACGAGTGATCATCTGGCCGCTCGCTGTGTGTTTAGCACAATATCCCATCCGGAGATAGGGTCAATGCAGACCCTTTTGAATTAATGCTTTATTGGTTATATCCCAACTGGGTATGTAGTATCACTACTTTTCTTTAAGAAACTTCACATAATCTTGTGACATGCTTTTGAGTATTAAAATCTTATCATTTTGCTTTTGTGACAATATCCATTATTCTGTTGAGAAAGTTATAAATTGGTACCACCGCACTAACTGTATATATTCGTTCAGTTATCTTGGCATTCGCATTTTATGAATATATTTTCTATCAAGAATCTTCTTTCCAAGTTTTATCTTGCTTTGATATGCTTGGCAATGTGCAACGTGCTCTTCCCGGCATCCGATGCACAAAGTAAGATAGATTCGCTTCGCCAGATATATGAGCAGCAGGACATTGATTCCTTGAGATATAAATCCCTTCGACTATATGAAAAGGCGGTAAGAAGAAGTGATCGAGTGGCTGCACTGCCGCTTATGAAGGAGCGTGTTCGCCTAGCTCAGATGGTTGACAATAGTGATTGGGTCATCAAGTCACTGCTCACACTGGGCAATAATTTTATGTATTTGTCAGAGCCCGATTCTGCTCGTATTGTTTTGGATGAGGCAGTTGTGCTTTCTAGAAAAATCGGCGTTCTGAACCTTCTCAGTGCCGGACTCAATAGTAGCGCAACACTCTATCAACGCGAAAATGATTATGAACACGCCATCGAAGCATACCATGAGGTTATTGTAATAAGTGATTCGCTGGGGGATTATGTCAACCAACTGGTAGGGTATGGCAATCTGAGTGTCATTCTTATGGAACAAGGCAATTATGAGCGCGCACTAGAGCACTTGCTGAAGACGGAAGACCTTTATACCGATTTGCTAAAAAAGAAGGATGACAGTTTAGCAGAGTTTGAGAGTTTTTTAACGGCGACTTTTCAGAACATAGCCATGTGTTATTCGGAATTGGGGAATATAGATTTGGCATCCTCTTATTTTGAAAAAGCCAAATCTTTTATTCCAAAAATTAAAGATGCCTACTCTTCAACCTACTATAGTGCATTTATAAAACATGGTATTGTATCAATTGAAATCGACAAATGTATAGATCGGGGCAATTGCAACAGGACAAGATGGAATGAACTATTGGAAGAAGCACAGGAATCCTTGAACGGATTTCTGGAGATCGAGTATGAGCGGGGCATTGCTATGAGTCTTTTGGATATTGGAAAGGTCTTGAATGGTATAGGAGATTACCGATCGGCTAAGGATACCCTCGCCAATGTCTTGAATCTCTCATTGCAATTAAATTATAAAGAATTGGTCAAAGATTGTTATCGGGCACTCTCGGACAATGCAGAAAGTTTGGGCTCTTTTCGAAAAGCCAACGAGTATTTAAAGCAATGGACGCTGTACAGAGACTCTATACGCAATGAAGAGCGCGATAAGTTTACTCAGCAAAAAGAGATAGAACTTGAGACTTTTCAAAAGGAGAATGAGATTTTGCAATTGCAAGTGGAGGCTGAGGCACAGTCGAGACGTCAAGCGATACAGTTGTTTGCCTTTCTGATATTACTGATCTCTATTATTGCTGGCGCATATATATTATATACGCGTTATAAATTGAAAAAGGAACGTGAGATTGCAGCTTTTGAACGCGCCGTCAACCAGGCGATGTCGCGATTTGTACCGATGGCATTTATTAGAGCTATCGGGCGCGAGGCCATCACTGAAGTAGAGTTGGGAGATCAAGTAGAGAAGGAAGTGACAGTTGTATTTACGGATATACGGGATTTTACAACGATCTCAGAAGGGATGGAGCCTGCGGAAAATTTCAATTTTGTCAAGGACTATGCTGCTCGTATGGGGCCCATCATTGAGGCCAACGGGGGATTTGTCAATCAGTACCTCGGCGATGGTATTATGGCGATTTTTGAACGCAGTCCCAACGATGCGCTCAATGCCTGCATTGCCATGCAAAAAGAGATTGAAGATTATAATGAGACCTTAATAGCCAAGGGGCAAAAAGGGATAAGAGTGGGGATGGGCATGCATACAGGGCCGCTCATTATGGGTATAATAGGAGATCAGATACGGAGAGATGCGACGATTATATCTGATACTGTCAACTCTGCTTCGCGTATTGAGAGTACGACTAAGATGTATCAACACAACATCCTATTGAGTGGGGCATCTTATGATCGACTCGAGGGTCAAGGGCAGTATGACTTAGTCTTGATGGGAGATATCATGGTCAAAGGAAAAACCAGATCCGTGGAGGTATATGCTTGTCTTTACGAAAATTAGCTTATTTTTCAATTTTCCTAAAGCAAAATTGG
The DNA here is from genome assembly GCA_024276375.1 of Bacteroidota bacterium. Taxonomy (GTDB): domain Bacteria; phylum Bacteroidota; class Bacteroidia; order Chitinophagales; family Saprospiraceae; genus JAJRXG01. The sequence continues at coordinate 20,111 of JAJRXG010000243.1, forward strand.
CTACATTTACACCCTAAGAATGTTGATCCGATGAGAAAGAGTATTGTCCTTCCCCTGTTGTTGATGATGTCCATTGAGTTGTTTGCCGGTGGCAGACCTGTACAGATCATCCGGTGTGTAGATCGAAATCAAGTCAATAATCTCAATAGAGTAGCTGCGTTTATGGCTTCAGATACTACGGATCATTTTTGTTATCCCGGATTATTGACTGTTGTAGAACCGGCAGGAGGGTATTGTGGATCTGCCAACAACGCCAATACCATCTTTACCATATCTATAACCGCAGATACCTTGTTGCCCAATGATGCATTGACCATCAATAGTCTGACCAATATTATGTTGACAGATCAAACAGATTCTCTCTCGGGAACGATTGATTTCACAACGACGGATGTACGTCTTGCTTTTACGGCAGATGGGACGGCCACGGTCGAAATTGACTTTACGAGAGATCCTTATCAAGAGTCCATAATTGAATTTCGCAATGCGGTTTTGGATGCCTCTGGAACTAAGATATTGCGCATACCTGCATGTACCACTATTGGATCTACCATACCGACTATGGGACAATGGGGATTGATTAGCTTGGGATTGCTACTATTGATCTTTGGGATCAGTGCTGTACGGCAGAGCCATCTTGTAGCATTATAAGCGGATTGGTAAAATATCGTTGGTACTCCAACATAGAAGTCAATACTGGGATTTCATAATGACATTTGCGGTCAAAGACATGATTGTTGTCCCAAGACGATATTGTGTATGGTTGTTTTGCCTTGAAGCAGAAGAACCAAATGTTCAAGTTGCTTTAAAAGCTTTCCACAAGCAGGCACCCGCGTCCGCGTAGAGCAACATGGCACGCCCGCACTTGTAAACGGGCTTTCATCCTTGTAGAGAGTTTTGTCACAATTATTGATGGCCATCGCCCCTCCGGCATCCGCGCGCGTCAATAATGTGCGCCAAAACAGGGTGTGGTATTATTGCTGATCTTGGGTTAAAACCCAAGGCAAAAGGTATGAAGCTCCTGCGGAGCTATAGCAATAGGATGAAGGTGTCGGACTTATTTACCACGAGCATTTTTAATAATTGCCCCTCCGGCTACGGAGTTTTGTCACAATTATTGATGGCCATTGCCACTCCGGCTTCGGAGCGCGTCAATAATGTGCGCCAAAACAGGGTGTGGTATTATTGCTGACCTTGGGTTAAAACCCAAGGCAAAAGGTATGGCGCTCCTTTAGATATGGCTCAATTGTATGGATAGAGCCATATTGATATACCCTCTTTTGATCCGTCGGTTAAAGTCAGACGGCGATGATTGATCAACAACTCTGCACCTATAATAACTTTGCAAATCAACACATCACAGCGATGGAGCCCATCCCGGTTCATAATCTCGATGCCACATAGCCAGTGCCTGCTCATTGTTGAGGATATGACCGTTACGTGGATCTGTATCTATGCTGCCACCACATTCCTGCGCGATATTGCCGAGGTGGGGCATGAGATTGCTGATGTATCCATCACGGATATCTGAATTGAGCAGAGTGCCCTTGCGTATGGCGCTTGCGAAGTTGTTCATATGTATATTGTCGAGACTACCTCCGCCGACTTTATCCATAGTATTGGAATTTCCTTCACCGGATACATATTTGATCACTTGATTGTCCATATTGTAGGCGGTGTATCCATTGCGATCGAGTAGGGCGGTACCTTCTGTACCATGGATGGTGACGCCACGTCCACGATCAAAATATTGCATATTGTTACAGCTCTTTCCTTCCCAAGTGATCATTTTGTTGTCTTCAAATTCAAAGCTGGCGACTTGGGTGTCATAGAATTGCCAATCGTCTTGAAAGTGGTATCTACCTCCGGAAGAAGTGACACGTTTGGGATAATCGACGCCTAAGGCATATCGACAGATGTCTATCTCGTGAGTACCATTGTTATTGATCTCGCCGGTGCCCCAATTCCAAAACCAGTGCCAGTTGTAATGTACGATGTTGTCTTTGTATGGACGGCGCGGAGCGGGTCCTTGAAACAAGTCCCAATTGAGCCAATCAGGTACTGCACTTGGCTTACCGATGCCGATAGATCCCCGCTGATTGGAGTACCATGCTTTGCCCATGTAAGCACGCCCAATTATACCGTCGTGGATATCTTGCACCCCTTCTATAGTCGATGGACCGGAGCGTTGCTGATTGCCCATTTGTATGATGGCATTATACTTATTGCGTACTTGCACGAGTAGTTCACCTTCGGCAGGATTATGGCAACAGGGTTTTTCGACATAGACTGCTTTGCCTGCTTTGGCACCAAGGATGGCCATAGGAGTATGCCAATGATCCGGTGTTGCAATGGCGATGGCGTCGATATCTTTATTGTCGATCAGCGTTCTAAAGTCCTCCACTTGGATTGCTTTAGGAAGACCTAGATTGTCAAGTTGTTTTTGCCTTTTGGCAAATACGCGGCTATCTACATCGCATAGGTGAGTTATGGAAGCATTGGGAACCGAAGCGATCGCATTGATGAGGGCGCCACCACGACTATTGAGGCCGATCACTGCAAATCGTATGTGGTCATTGGCGCCTATAACATTTTTTCCAATAGAAAATAGTTGTGGTCCTAATGCCACGACAGCTATTCCGGTAGTCGCTGATTTTTTTATAAAGTCTCTTCTATTTCTTTTCATAATACTCTGATTTTAATATTTCTAAAGGATACTTGATCACCATGATCTTGCAGCAGGATATGGCCCTGTGTCTGTTGTCCAAAATTATCCCATTTGGCATATTTGCTATAAGCGACAAGGGCTTTAAACATTTGCGAAAAGCGATTGTAGCTTACTACTTTGGCACCATTGAGCCAGTGCTCTACCTGCCCATCGATGGATATGATGCGTCCGGTATTCCATTGTCCCGGAGATTTCATCGGTTTGCTTCTTCCCGCAACCGAGAGATTGTCGGCCGCTATGAGGTCGTAGAGTGAAGACATAGTTCGATTGCCCGCAATACCATTTTTGGCATCCGGGTGATTGACATCATCTAGTATCTGATATTCTAATCCGATGGCAGAACCCGCACCTCTGTTGAGTTGAGGATCTACATAATACTTGACACCACTATTTGCTCCCTTGGTGATTCTGAATTCCCACATTAGTTCGAAGTTGCCATATGTATGTGTAGTGATGATATCTCCACCATTGGTGCTTTCGCCGCCGTCACTGCCTTCAACGGTGAGTATTCCATCTTCAATTTTCCATCCATGATCGGGAAATGCACTTCCTTTGGCACTACGCCATCCGTCGGTACTGTGACCATCCCATAACAAGTGCCATCCGCGTTCTACTTCATGCGGTGTGAGGGTATTGGGGATGAGGTTGAGTTGTCTGACAGTCGCATCTGATGTCCAGCGATAGTCCTCCAGATGGTGTGTCATAACTCTAAGATTGCGCCACTTGACTTGGGTTCCTTCAATCTCCTTATTGTAGATGGAATGTACTCGGAGAGCGATAAATCCTTCGGCGGTCATATCATCGATCAGATGGACTGTCTGTATGCCATTGACCCATACTTGAATAGTATTTCCGATGGCTTCAATGTGGTATTTGTTCCACTGTCCGTTGACCCACGCCTTACGTCCTTTGGGGTTATAGGATAGGGGATAGAGCCATCCACGTCTTGCTTCATCATAGATACCTCCACTGTAAGCACGTACAGAAGGATCTATTTCTACTTGATAACCATGGACGCGTCCATCCCTATATCCGGGGAGCGAATTGCTGCGTATCTGAATGCCTGAATTTAACGGAGGATCTACATATATCTCGGCTTCGAGGATAAAATCGCTATAACGCTTTTTAGTTGCTAGGAAGGTATTGGGGGTACCCATCTGTGAGGTTCCTGTGATGATTCCATCCTTGACGGTAAATGTTGCTGTGCCATTGAGGCGCTCAAAATCATTTAAAGTTTCCCCATCAAAGAGGTCATGCCAGGGAGCATCTTCTTGACCACGGAGGTTTATACTTACCCCTATGAGAGTGATGATGCAGGCTATAAGTTTTAATTGCATGGTAGTATCATTTAGCATTTTGAATTATCTTCGTGGTATGAGTGTTGTCGGAAAGGACACCGGACTTTCGTGCCCATTGGGAGCGACAGACACAACTCCAAAGAGGTAATTGTCTATTACAATCCCCTCTAGGGTTACGTCCGTAGCATTTCCTACATACCTGGAGTATTGCCACTGTGGGGCGGTTGTATCGCGCCAGTATATTTTGTATTTGATATTTGGATCTGCGGAGGCATTCCATTTTAGTCTGGTTGAAGGTTTTACAACACCGCCGATCATAAGTCCTTGAGGTGTCGGTGGAGCCCATGCCAATGCTGCGAGGGTGATGGCGTTGACAGCAGTCAACTTAGCAGCGTAATCGAAGTTAACTCCGGAAATAACGTCACCATATGCGATACCATCCTCCTTACGTATATCTTGGTGTTGCATATTGTAATTTTCGTGGGCTTCCATAATGCGGATCCCTGCATAACCAGCATCATTGAAGGGTCTGTGATGACCTCCTCTGCCAAATCGATCCAATCGATAGACCATCATGGGGTTCATTTCGGGCATATAGGCAACAGTCATCCTGTGGACATATCGTGCCAGTTGTCTGGAGATGCCATCTACTTCACCGCCATAGAAGCGCTTCCAGATACGTTGCTGCTCGGTCTCTCCGGGTAGGTTAGCCTCACTAAAGATCCTAAAGGTGCGATTGTCAATGACGCCATCTATACCATGAATATTGCCGATCATATCATTGTTGAGAATACCGATGACGTCCCATCCTTCTTCTTTTATTTTTTCGGCCATGATCTTACCACCAAATAATCCTTGCTCTTCACCGGACAGCCCTACAAAAACGATGCTGCTTTCGAAGTCATAGTGACTCAATACACGAGCTGCTTCCAATACTCCGGCGAGACCCGAGGCATTGTCGTTGGCACCGGGAGATTCATCTCGAGCATTGAGTGGATCACTAATACGAGAATCTATATCTCCGGACATAATGATATAGCGGTTGGGGTATTTGGTACCGCGCTTGATTGTGACCACATTCACAATCTTAGTAGTCATGGGTATGCGCGGACTGATACCTCCTTCTACAAGGCCACTTAGGTATGATACTTCAAGGCAGTTGCCACAGTCACTTGATATGTGTTCAAATTGAGATTTCAACCATCTTCGGGCAGCTCCAATACCGCGGTCAGAAGACATTGTGTCAGACAACGTATGTCTGGTTCCAAATGATACCAATGTCTCAATGTCATGGTGAATGCGATCGGCAGAGCAAGCTTGGATGATATCATATAAGCGTGTATCTATGCTTTGTGTCGATTGGGCATTTGCCGGAAGGTGGCCTATAATCATCAACCACAACAACACTGTCCATCTCATCTTTGTGTATTAATAGTGAGACTCTAAGATATAAAATTATTGTTCTCATATACATGATCATTTTATAAATGTGCTCGGCATTTAGGAAAACATTACTGGGATCCTCCATCACCCAGTCCTGCAATGACGGAATAAGAAGAATGCGCGCCTTTCACCGAATAGTTACAGGAGAGTATATTGTGTATAACATACTGCACTTTATCAGCTGGCAATGCGTGGTGGGGAGGGATTGATTCATTTCGCTCAGCTCATCAAGGGAGACTCTATATGAGGAGTTCTTAAACATATGAGGACAGAGGTGTACCGGATCAATATCCTATTTTATGCAATTTGTTATATACACTAACTAATGTTAAAAATGATATTGCACGCCCAGACGGACACCGATGAAATGACGCCTTTGGTTGAGTACTTCTCTATTGTTCCAGTAGGATTGTTGATTGAAGCGGTATCGAGGTGATGCATAGAGTTCCCAACGATCTTTGACCCAATAGCCCAAATGAAGACCCCCTTCGATGGAGACGCCTATGGTTGTGTTGGTATAAGTTGGACTGTTAGCAGCATCTATGGTGATGAGGCTAAAATCAGGTCTCAGGTATCTACCTCTAAATCGCATGGATATATTGAATATGGCTGCTGCATTGGCTTTTAAGCGCCATGGGCCTTTTTGATACAATGAATAGCTGATCTGAACGGGCACGTTGAGTAGTGTAGTGATATTGCCGATGGCAACGGTACGGTCGTAGGTACTTATAGCGGTAACGGAGTCACCTACCCAAACGACATTGTCGTTGTCATCATAGAAGAAATATGCGTTGGGATCATATATAGTGATGCGTTCCGTAATGGTCTGTTTGGTTTTGTATTGTGACTCGAGACGTTGGTATTCTATCCCGAGTGCTATATCGATACCCGACGGCAGTTTATATCCGAGTGCACCACCTATGGAAATTGCAGGGAGAGATTCATACCTTTCATTCCAAGTATTGAGATATTCAATCTGATCAGTGTTCCCGGGATTGAGGGAGTTGTTATCCAATGGTAAGGCGGCAAGGCTGTAGAGGTCTAGATAGAATCTACCTTTTGTAACGGCATCGCAAGCCAAAATTCCAATGTTGCCATTTTTCAATTTTGGAAGTTGCATGACGGGCTTCAATCGATTGATGCGCTGATATAAATCAGGCAAGGAGGATGATTTTTTTTGTAAAATGGGATAATGAGTTGGTGCAAAGGCAGGTGCGGGTGCATGTTTTTCTGAAATATTGGAAATGGGTTGATTGTTAGTGCGGGGCTCTTCTGCATTATTGGATTGGAGAAACTTTACATTTTTGCGGGTCTTTGATTCATGTGTATGTTGAGTACTTTTATCGTTCAAAATAGAAGGGGTCTGGGGTGCTGTATTTTGTTGATTGTTGACAACCTGTGATAGCTCAGGATTGGATTGGATTGTGAGGGCAGAATTATTGCGATAGCCAGTAAGTGTGTTAGAGTTGTGAGTAGCAAGATCAGGGGATGCGGAATCAAGAATATTTTCTATTTTTGATATTCTGATATCATTGATTTGGGTGGGATTGGACAACTGAGTTTTCAAAGTTATGTCGGTATAAAGATCGTTATTTTTATTTTGCTGTTCATTCCAGATAGAGTATGTGACACCGGAGGCAAGAAGTATTCCTAGTGTTAAGATCCAAGGCAAAAATTTGTTTTTCTTATCCGGTTGGATTCTATACCACAGCTGATCCTTATTGGAAACAGGTACTTCATGACCATGAAAATGTTGGCGAAACATGTGGTCTATATCGTTGCTAAGAGGCTTTTTCATAGCTTTTTATTTTCGTTAGTTGTAATTTTAATTGTGCTCTTGCTCGTGTGAGTAATGATCGTGAGGAGCTCTCGGCGATGTCCATTTTTTGAGCGATTTCGCGGTGGGTATATCCTTCTATGGCATGCATATTGAAGACGAGTCTCTGTTGATCCGGCAATGTTAGGAGTATAGCATAGAGTTCATCTTCAAACACATGGTTGAATGTGGTGTTATCTTGAGCATTTAAAGCTGTAGATGCAGTCCAGCGTTTTGATTTTTTGATGTAGCGAATCGCCTCAGTTGCGGTAATTTGGCGGAGCCACCCATATGTGGCTGAATCGTTGATGTATTGGAATTGGGGTAGATTGGAAAATATCCGGAGGTATGTCTCCTGGAGTATATCTTCCGCGATACTGTGATCGGCGACATAGCGTAGGGCTACGCTTTTGAGTTGATCGCATGTCAAATCAAACAGCTGTCTCTGAGCTCTAGCATTGCCTTTTGAGGCAGCCGAAATTATTTTTTTTAATATCATTTATATTCTAAATGCCGAGGTGTACGGGACACCTCGGCTATTCGTATTTAAAATGTTAATCCATCGCGACAGAATCATCTGACTGGAACTTTAAAACTTCCATTAATATTTCTTATCGTCACATCGTTAGAACCTCTATCCTTACACATGACTGTACCGGAATAAGTGCCGGATACGATATCTCCCGGCGCATTGCCGTATTGCAGTATGGTTACTTCTAAACCCGTACCTTCTGTATAGCAGACTCCCTTGTCCGTTGAGAATACGAGGCCTATATAACCAACCGACTGTGGTACTTGCGTAGGAGCCTTAAACAGCAGTTCAAATGATTGATATCCGGAGGTATCTTCTTTGCTGTATTTTATATAGACGACTTCTTGGTTGATACTGTCTCCTTGAAGGTCTTCAAATCCTATCAGGACATTGGGGGTGAGCAAGATTTCAGGATCACTGTCGATGGTGATGGCAATGAAGTCATTGAGTTCATCGCATATGATGAGATCGAACAATTCAACTGTCATGGACATAGGGTTGATCTCTTCCATTTTGGTGAGAATATTGTCAAGATCTACGATTTGCAGCAATGCGGAATTGTCATCACAAAGGTCAATACTAAATTCAAAGAAACCATTGGTGTCCACAGGGAAGGATAGCTGGCGGCCTTCTTGAATCATTGATAGACTTGCATTGGATACGGCATTGCCATTGCAATCTAGGGCATTGCCTATAATCTTAACAATGTTATTGTTGAGGCTTACCTCTATGATTCCCAGATGTGTATCCTCAGAGTAGGGTCCGAAAGTCTCGACAAATATTTCATTTTCGCACTGGTCATATACTTTCAATTTGAATTTCTCATCCTTGGGGAAATTATAAAACCTGAAAGCTCCGTCACTACTCAACCAGCCGCCTTTTCGGCCAAAGGATTCTGCACACACATATATTTTTAGATACGAACCACCGACAGAGCCATCTTCGACATTCCACTTGACTTGTCCGGTGATCTCAATGGGATCTTCCATTATATCTACATTCCAGGCACTGAAGTGAGTGACCTTGGCAATATACTTGTCGCCTTCAAGGTTGGCAACGCCCTCTTGGATCCAAGTTCCATAATTTTCGTCATAACTCCAGAGAGGGATGGTTGATGGCGCATCGGCCATCATTGAGGACGGGACGGGAAATTGCAATTCTGCTTCTCGATTAGCGGCGATGTTCAATAGATTGCCATTTTGATCGATCAATTCTACTTGCAACATCCCAAATGATGCAAGGGCTCTTGGGTTATTGTTTTCATCGATACCGCTTAGATCTCCGATGATCCGTGCTGATAGATTGGGAGCAGCGGGATCTATCCATGTCATCGCCACTTCAACGGTGCCGGTATATGGTTGTCCGGATCGGTTGACAATACCTCCTGCCGGTAGCGATATTTTTGCTCCATCGGATTGATCTAAACTCCCTCCTGTCGCTGCATCAATGACGCCGATAATTGTTCTGTCGGACATTTCAACTTCGGTATAATTGTATCTATCGGGTAGGACTGAAAACTTTCGAAATGCATCAAATTTTCCGGGATAACTAATGGTGATGTAAGCTGCGGCACCCTTGTTTTGAATATTTTTGATGAGGAAGTATCCCTGCTCATCTGTATCGATCTGTAGAGGTTGACGTCCCGATCGATAGGTGACAGTTGCATTGGATATGGGCTGACCTAGGTCGTCTATAACACGTCCATATAAGGTCGTCGTGATGATCTCTTGAGATTGGGGGATGATGATGCGTGGAGATTCTTCAATGATACCCTCTTCGGCACAGGAGGAGAGCAGAACCAAGATGACAGATACGATCATCAGAAGTAGATAACTATGTGAAATTTTTGTGGCGCTATTCATATACTTTTTTTACTCACTAAAAACATCTCGTTATGAAAACGCTGCAATCAACGGGATTTATTTTATTAAAAATATTTATATTGGGATGAATTGATAAAGTGGGATGCTCATCCCATCGGTCAGCCTTGAAAAATATAAGGTAAGGTGCCCAAGGGTTTATCCTAGGATCAATTTGTTAGGTTTCCCTAAGACGTTCTGCTCGAAGAGTGATAGTTTTGTGTCTTCAATAAATGGTATAAGAATGAAGAAGGGTATAGTGGTACTATTGGTTTATATGATGAGTGTCATCGGAATACAAGGTCAAAACTTGATTGAAAGAATTCAATTGGGATTGGAGTTGGATGCAGCAGTTAGTGGCAACAATTTGGCACGGGAGATTGGATTGAGTAGCTATCAAAAGACTAATAGGACCTTTGCCTTGTTTGAATATGTATCAAACAAGGGCAATAAAAGCAATGATATAGGCCTTGTCCTCGATCAGCAGGTATTGAAAAGATTAAAAAGTGTACAGGAAGGAGTTGTTGAATTGAGGATTCCGGTATCTCGTGATGCTTATATCAACGTGCTTTTGCGGAAGTTTAACTTGTTATCGAGAGATTTTAAAGTTTTGTTGGGATGTGGTGAAATCACAAGTGTCCCCTCTGAAGATCTTGTTTTTTATCGAGGTATCGTGGAGGATGATCCCTCTTCTATGGTATCTCTGTCTATTGGATTTGACGAAGTTCAGATATCCATATCGGATCAGGCAGGTATCTATCGAGTTGTACCCAAAGATTTGAAATCTTATACCTATAATCTATACATCGAAAAACCAATTGATAAAAGTATTATGACATGTGGTACAGAAGGGTCATTTTTTTATGTAGGTGAACGTAATCCTGCTGCTACGGGAACTAAGACGCCGGAAAATAAGAAAGCTGGAGACATAGTAGAGGTTTACTTTGAGTGTGATTATGCTCTCTATAACAGTAAGGGCGGAACCAATGGAACACTGTCATATCTCAATGCACTTTTTACTGAGATTGCCACATTTTATGCCAATGAAAATGCAGGAATTTATATGGAGATGACGTCACCTAAAATTTGGAATGTTACCGATCCATATGTCAATGAAAGTAGTACGTTTGGAATGTTGGATTTGTTTGGTCGTACGGTGAAGGATAATTATCCGGGACGTTTGGCCTCATTGCTGAGTGGACGACAGCTCAATGGAGGTAATATCGGAGGCATTGCTTGGATAGATGTCTTATGTGATACTTATAACCCGACCTACAATTTTGGTCCTTATTCATTTCTATACAACGTTGGCAATTCTTCTATCAATCCTTACCCGCAATACTCAGTAGATGTAAGTATTCTTGCGCATGAATTGGGACACAACTTTGGGTCTGAACATACGCATGATTGTGTATGGGGACCCAATCACGATCAAGCCATAGATTATTGTGGCGGCAACAATTGTTCTTTGTCCAGCAATGCCGAGGATAATACCATTATGAGCTATTGTTCTACCGTAGAATTTACAAAGGGGTTTGGAGTGGAACCCGGAGCACTTGTTTATAACAATTATGTCAATGCCACATGTCTTAAGAATGGATATCCGGACTGTACACATGAGTCTCTTACCTATCAGAATTCGACTATAAGTGGCAATACAGTGGTCTATGTCAATAGTATAATCTCGATCGACAACAATGTCGTCACAGGGACAGAAGGTGCAATCCAATTGAACGTAGAAAGTGATTTCGAGGTGATTCGTGACTTTACTATTCCCGCAACTAGTGTGCTTGAAATCAATATTGAAATATGCAACTAGAACATAGAATGTGTAAATTTGAATTTAGTGGACATATTCTATGGCGACCAACAAACATGCAATTGTCAGATACCGGACAATAGATAGGTGCTTGAAAGATCGAGATCGATCATGGACTTGGCAGGATCTCCGCGATGCTTGTGAAGCGGCTATTGAGGAAACGACTGGAAGACATGCAGTGATTTCGGAGCGTACTCTGAAGTATGATATCGCCGCCATGAGGTCAAATGATATACTGGGATATTATGCCCCTATTCGCTATGATCGAAAGGAAAAGACCTATTATTACTCTGACCTCAAATATAGTCTAACAGAGACTCCTATCACTAAAAAGGATAAACGCGACCTTAATAGTGCGTTGCAATTACTGCAACAATTTATCGGGCAGTCTCATCTTATGGGCTTGCAAACGATCCTTACCAAATTGCATAATAGTATCGATCGCTATGACTCGGAAAACACAAAATTTATTCAATTTGATCACCCTCTGGAGTCCAAAGATCAAAGGTGGTTGTATGGACTGTATCAGGCGATCTTGCAAAAACAATGTGTCAATATTGTCTATCACCCGTTTGGGAAATCCCGATCCACAAGACGCGTCAGTCCTTATCTTCTCAAAGAATACAAGCGCCGATGGTACCTGATCTCTTTTGATCATCTGAAAAAGGCCATCAGGGTTTATGCCTTGGATCGGATTGAGGATTTGTCGCCAAGTCTGGATCAGTATCATCTTGATGATGAATTTCATGTTGAGGATTATTTTCGGGATATCGTCGGGGTCTCTCTATTGAGAGACAAAGAAGTTGTCAAGATTCATATCCAAGTATTTGGTCGTCAGGTGGACTACTTCTTAACGCAGCCGTTGCATGCGAGTCAGCGGATTATAGAACGAAAAGACAATAGCACTATTTTTGAAATTCGTGTTCGTATCAACATTGAATTAATCAGAGAACTCCTTTCATATGGCGCCTCCGTACGGGTTATCAGTCCGGATCTGTTGGTCTCACAGATTCGAGAAGAGCTTGTGAAGCAACTCAATCACTATTGATGGGACAAGTCCGTGATTCATAATGACTTTTGAATAGTCTTGTTCACGCCGATCAAGGTCTGTAAGCGTCAAGCAATCTATCCAAATCGTTGTTTTGGGCATAAAATGGCGCACTATAAGACTTACTTTAATTTTTTAATTAACCTATATATAATTGATATTTAAGGATTTAAACATGTTATTTTATTTGTATGCAAATTAATTGCATTCTAACATGTATCTTAGCGTTATTGTTTTATTTACCACCAAAACTCATCCCAATGATAAAGAACCAAAGCATTGTACATCACTTATTGGTCATAGATGAAAGCGGAGCCATGCGCCTAATCGCTCGAGAGGTCATCTATCAAGTCAACCAGGCGATTCACGCGATACGTACCGAGGCTATCCGCAATGAGCATCAGGAACATAAGATCACATTGATTGTGACCAGTAGTGTAGCCATCAGATGTATTTATTCCAATGCTGCGGCATTGGTCTCACCATTGCTCCACCTTGAGCATTACGTACCGACCGGATATTGCAATATATATGATGCATTGGGCGTCGGTATCGCCACCTTGCGAGTTGCGGAAAACAGAAGTGATGCGTGCATGCGAAATCAAGTTACCATATTTACCAATAGCAAGGCTTGTGGTTCTAAGAAGTATGGAGTTGCGTCTCTGCGATCCTTGATTCGAATGCTCAAGGGCCAAGGATGGATTTTTTCTTTTGTTTGCCTAAGCGATGTATATCTTCATATAGCCAAAGAACTGGGAATTGATCTGTGTTGTGTTGTAAAAACAAGGAATAAGCAACAACACAAGGAGGTAGTCATCAATATGATGAAAAGACAATGGATATTGCGCCACCAATCTATTGACAAGATAGGAGAGGAGTCTGTGACAGACCGGATTGAAGCCGCTTAAGGTATCATTGACCGATTCTATTATCCATAGACATAATAAACTAATATTACGAATTTTGGTTTATTAATCAATTGTTTATATATTAGCATAATTTTTAATATGTAGATAGAACCGATGGTAGAATCACTTATTCTACATCCCGCGCTATTGGTAGCCAAGGGATTTGAATCTTTGAACACGCGGGACATGCGATTTTTGCATGTATATCGCCGGTATTTTGAAGAGGCCAAGGAGAAGCATAAGACTAGAGTGTATAGCCCTGAGGACTTTCAGTTGGGTGGCATATTGAATCCTGAGTCTCAATTTTTGGATGTGCATGCGACTTTTATGGAAGCGAGCGACAGGATTGATTCATTTCCGTATTTGACTTTATATGAAGTTAGGACTCATTTTTATTATGGCCGCATCTCTCAGATTTTTGATGCTTTGATGTCTGAGGTTTTTAGGGGATTGGATGATAGCGGAGTCTTGGATTATTACGGAGATATTCTGCTAAGAGTTGATAAAAGGATCATAAAGTCCTTAGAGCGCACCCGGGTTTATAATCAGATCATGGCATTGCATCGATGTGGTCTTGAGAGGAAGCTTTCGGGGGCTTTCCAATATGTATTGTCTCGGTATGTAGCACATATCAAGGAGTCAGCATGAATCGTGATGCCCGGATATACTCACCATGATTATGGAGTACAAATTCAAGCATTGGGTTATTTCCTGACTTTGACACTTAATATTCATTACAATCTGATAATCAGCGAGTTGTATTTGGGCAATGTTGCATATTGCCACTACGGGACAAGCACTGTTGTATCCGCCCCCATATACTTTTGTCCTTCATTTTCTTTTTTTGAGCAAAACATGAAAAGTGACAATTTAGGAACGTCTCGTACTTGTTCACCTTCAGCTCGAAGATATCAATAGGATTGCCAGGACTCCAAGTCCAATACCGATTATCTTATACCTATCTCCATGTTCTTTGTACAGCAGAAAACCTACAATGGAAGTTCCAATGAGTATGCCTACACTATTGATCGGAAAAAGTACAGACGCCTGCCAACCTTTGGATAGTAAAAACACTAGGAGATATATCGTGAGAAAATTGGGGACACCCAAGGTGATACCGGCCTTTAGTTCTTTCATCCTCGGATAGATTCCTTGAGCGAAAACTCGATACAAGCTATATATAGCTCCAAAAATACCTGCTAATCCAAAACATGTAGATGTAAATAAAATCCCTTCGTCAACCACGAGCCCTTCTACTTCAACATAAAAGAGCAAGATCTCTATGATACCGCTCATGACCAAAGTCAGCAGTGGCAATATCAAAATCGGATCCCAAAGAGAAAACCTTCTTTTACTTGTCTCATCATTGGGATGATTGACAAAAAAGATCGCCGCCAGCGCTATACCAATTCCGAGACCTTTCATCCACGGTAGCGGTTCACTGTAAAAAGCTATGGCAAATGAAGAAGGTACAATAAGAGACATCTTCTGTACGATGGCAGTGATGGCGACTCCACTCTTTTGAAAAGATAAGGCCATGACATTGAAGCCTGAGATAAATAGGAGCCCTAGCAGGACTGCCCAAATAGCCCAGGGCTTTTCCCATAAATTCATCGGAAATGCAAATTCTCCCAAGACAATCGAGGCCACAATCACACATACAAAGTAATTGATGACAATGGCATTGTGATTATCGACATTGTATCTCTGAAATGTCTTAAATATTATGGCCAGTAATATGTTGAATGTAATACAAAGAAATAACCAAATCATAGTAGATCGTAAGTCGCGACAAATATAGCTCTATCGCAACTACTCGCGACCATGTGATCCAAACATTAAAACCAAAGATCCGTAAGATGCTTCCTTCCGCCCGTATAATCGATCTGTATTGTCGGTACCGACTGACAACTCTTGTACTGATTGGAATTTGATCATTTCATCTTCATAATCCATTATCACTTTGGCATTTGAGCCAGAAGAGTGATTATATAGACTTCTATATTATAGAGCCAAACATGCAGTATATGGATCTTCTTCCCATAAGTAATACTCATAGAAGAATGGTCTGATCTATGTATATCATATCATTCCGGTTTGTTTTTGATTGTAGAGCCCTTGAAGTGCGGCGAAAATGATGAATTATCGTATCTGCTGACCTATTGGATATGTTCGAAATATTTATTAATGTTTGGACTCCAGTTTGTCGATCAGTTTTTGGGCATATTGATAGGCATCATCCGGATATCGTGCGGTAATCAAGTTGCCATCTTCTATCACCAATGGTTTAAAAGGATTGCCGGTGATAAATTGTTCTTTCTTGGCCAGGGTCTCAACAATTTCGTCTTGAACGTAAGCGGGGTAGGTGCGGTAGTATTTGCCCAGTTTCCAAGCTGTTAGCCAATAAGCTGTTCTTTCTAATATCTTAGTTAACGCTGTTAGAGTCCGGGTATGTATAACACTTTTGTTGGTAGCCGGATCTATGCTCCTGGCGAGAACTACACCTCCATGACATATAGCACCGATGATTTTATCTTGTCTGAAGAAGGCTACTACTTTATCTTGGAGGACTTTGTTCTCTAAATACTGCTTCATACCTTGAGCATGACCGCCTGGCAGATGCAAGAGATCATACGCCTCAACATCTATATTTTTAAATTTTATAGGATGTAAGAATTCAGGTGATTTTTCTAAAAGCCGATACCACTGAATGGCTTCCTTCTTAGCGCCCAATTGACCAAATATAACACCTGAAATGAGCAATGGGTCTGTTTGAGCTAGGGCACCATTTTCGGTGGCAAACTCAACTATATAACCCTTCTCTTTTAAGCGTTTCCATGGGACAGCTACTTCGGTTAAATCAAAATCCTTGTCTGGAAGGGGGATGAGTATTCTTTTCATTGGCTCGACGATGATATATTATTTATTGTCAATGTATATATAGAAAAATGGTATCTATTCTGCTCCTTGTATTTTATTATTTTTATCTATAACAATGGAATTGCCCATGAAGATGGTAGCTTTTTCTAACTTTATGTTTTGGGAGTAGTACCATTGAGCTGTGGCGTGATTTTTTTCTAATTTCAGCAAGGTGTATCCATGTTGGCTTCCATTGACATATTTCAAGTGTGCATTGGAGGACAACAATGCTTTTTCCGCTTTTGTGACATTTTCCTTAGAGCTTCCTTTTCTTTCATCCCAATTGGCCGAAGTGATACTTGGTGTACCTATCTCGATAGCAACACTTGCTCCTGTATCTTTGTAGGTCGATACATTACGAGGCACTTCAAAGGCCCATGATGCATGGGTATCCCCGGTGACAAATATAGTATTAGCGATACCCTGATGAGCCAAAAAATCAATGATGTGATCTCGTTCATAGCTATAACCATCCCAAGCATCCAGATTTAAAGGTGCTTTGGGTCGGATGAGGGTCAGATCCAAGGGAGAGAAGATCACTTGGTTACCGATGATGCGCCAAGTGGCATTGGAAGAAGTCAATTGATGTTCCAACCATTGCAATTGGTCAATGCCCAGCATGGTTCGCTGGTCATGTGCTTGTTCTTGCTGTGAAGCCGGCGTTGCTCTACCGATATAGCGCTCATCGAGCATGATGATATCCACGAGGTTGCCGTAGTGATAGGATCTGTAGATCGTCTCATGTGCTGTCTCTCTTATCGGCTGCCATTCAAAATAGGCTTGTTTGGCGACAGCTTTACGCCTTTCCCAATCTCCTTCATCCTCTTGATGGTTTTGTGCACCTGTCTTGTATATGTTATTGGCAAATTCATGGTCATCCCAAATCAAGACAAATGGATGGTTTTGATGTGCTCTTTGCAAGCCTTTATCAAGTCGATATTGGGCATATCGTATTCTGTAATCCTCCAAGTCTATAAGTTCTTTGGCGGGTAAGTGTTTGCGCGAGAAGTCCTTGTCGCCATATTTGTTGGGGCCGTATTCATAGATATAGTCACCGAGGTGTAATATGGCATCTAAGTCCGCATCGGCAAGTCCTTCGTAAGCATTAAAATATCCAAATTCGTAATTGCTACAACTTACAATACCCAATACCACTTCATTATTGTGGCCTTGAGGTACGGTTTTAGTTCGACCTGTCATCGAGATTTTGCCGAGTGCCTTGAAGCGATAGTAGTAATGTGTGGCCGGTTTAAGACCCGTGACGTCAATCTTGACTGTATAATCTCTCGATGACCCGGTCATGGTCTCACCCGATGCGACAATCGCGTCAAATCCCTGATCTGTACTCATCTCCCATGTTACAGCAACATTTTTTTGCCTTTTGGGTGTAATGCGCGTCCATATAATAACACGATCGGTCTGGGGATCTCCGGAAGCTACGCCATGATAAAAAGGAGCCTGACGAGCATCGTAAGCAGCTTCCGTACCATTGGGTACTAGCTCGACCTGCTTGTAGGTGGTACAACTCGTGAAGATGACCAAGGTGAATAAATAAAGAATCGTATCTATCTTCATAACCTGTAGGATTTGACCTGTATGGCTCC
>JAJRXG010000244.1 GCA_024276375.1 Bacteroidota bacterium
ATGACTTGACCGGAGTCATGGGTTTGGCAGGAATCCAAGACACAAGTATAATGCGAGAGACAGATCTCAATATCGAGTCCTCCCAAATCATTCTGAGTGGCCATCAAGTGACTTACGATGCAGCTTCCGGTACACTTTTAACACCGGGATTTGAAGTTCAGTCAAATACCCATTTTCAAATCGGTACTTCGGGATGCAAGGAGTAAGAGCCCTTCTGAAAGCTATACAACACTGTATGGCGCAAGCTTATTTGCGTAAAACAAAGCGATATAACGCAGTATTATTCTGCAATAGCATATTTTCGCCTACAGAGGATATCAAACCCTATGTTTCGACTTACGATTTGCTTTATTTGTTTAATGGTTTTGACAGTCTGGAGCCATGGGATGACTTCTTCACAGGATATTATAGATGAGATGCGGTTGAACATCAATAATAACTTCCTGCAGCGAAATATTGCCTTGCTCGATAGTCTAAATGGCAATGGAGTGTTACAATCTTTGTCTTGTCTATATCGAGGAAGAGTATATCATCAATTGGGAGTAAGTCTTTATCTGCTGGACAGAGAAGAAGAGGCCATCGAGATATTTCGTGATAGTGTTCTGTGGACATGGGAGAACTGTGAGGTGCCCCTGTCCGAGAAGGCCAATACGATTTACAATATCGGTATATCTTACCAATATACAGATGAACCGCTCCGTGGCAAAGCATACATTGACAAGGCCTTGTTGATTTTTGAAAAGGATACATCTTATACAGCAGAAGACCTTGTGCTAAAATATCAGGGTGCCGGCAATTATTTTGCAGATATGCATGAGATTGTTCGAGCCGAATCATACTACCAGAGCGCTCTACAAATGTATGCGGCAATCCCGGAGTCAAAACTAGAACGACTCGATATTCTAAATCGTCTCATAATCCTCAATCTAGATCTAAAACGCTATGAAGAAGCCTATAGCTATTATCTCATGGTTCTCGATGCCTTGCAATCGTCAGAGAAAAACATAGAACCCGTTGATCAAGCGTTACTTTATCTCAATGGTGCCAATGTCTTACTCGAACTAGGAAAAAATGCAGCAGCTAAAGAAGCCGGATTTAGGGCATTGGGTTTGCTCAACAAAACCAATCAGCCAGGTTATTATTCTAATGGTCTCGAACTCCTCGGGATGATAGAGAAAAAATCAGGACAATTTTCTGATGCTCTTCTATATTACCACCAAGCATTGGTACTAAGAGAAAACAATCGAAACGATATGTACAGTGCTCAATCGCGAGCCAATGCACTTGAAAATATAAGTGAAATATACTATGAACAAGAGGAGTATATTGAAGCAATGGATTATATCGACCGAGCTCTAATGGCTATTAATATCAGTACTACTATGGACAGTGTGCATAACCCCTCAACCAGTATTTCTTTTCTGCCATTGGATCTAGATGTGATCCGCCTGCTTTCGATCAAGTCTAAAATAGTGATGGGTCTATACAATAAGGAGAACAATGAAGATCTCCTGAATGATGTCCTCCTTTTATACCATAAAATTGATACCATCGTAAATCGCAGTGTCATTGCTTCACGTTTTGATATGTCCAAACTTTCACTATACGAAGTTATTGTGAAATACTATAGTGATGCGGTTCGGGATGCCATTCGCTTGTATCGTGCTACAGGGGATATCTCTATTTTGAAAGAAGCATATTATTTTTCCTCTAAGTCAAAGGCGTTAATACTAAGTAGTAAGATCAGGAGTACCCGTGTACGAGAAGCCTATATCTCAAAGGATCTGATCTTGGAAGAGAAAAGATTATTGGACATTTTGAACTCCCTTCGTGAGAAATTGATGATGCATCAAGATGTTCCTGATTCTTTGCTACGCAATTACGTACGTGCACAACTGGATCTCGAAGTGTTTGTAGAAAAGCTTGAAACGGACTATCCCGAATATTACAAAAGCAAATACGCGCTTATACGTCCGCTTGGCATTAAGGACATACAAGATCGATTGCCGGAAGAACAGCTTATTGTGGAGTATTGTTATACATCGGACTCCTTGTATAGTTTTTGGATTACACGGGATTCATTTTTTTGCTCCTCAGTTGCCAATGATGATTGGCTTCGGCAGAATCTGGACAAATTCAATGTCCAGTGCAGAGATCCGCTGCAGATATACGAGCCGAATACAGGCAGGCGGGCATACGTCGCTCTGCTTTCCAGTGGATTGAAACGTTTGGACAAATCAGTTACAGACATATGTGTCATTCCGGATGGAATGATACATAGTATTCCTTTTGATGCCATGGTGTCATCCTCGGGAGATTCACATCGCTACCTTGTTGAGGATTACGTTTTATCGGTCTCATACTCTACTCAGATATTGTTTAAGCCAAGAAACCAAAATCGATCCATAGAATATATAGGATTTGGAACATACTACTCTTCCGGGCTTAATGAAAAACTTCAGGAAGAAGCAATACTTCCTCCGGGACAGAATTTACCTTTGTTCAATATCGCCGAAGAAGAGATTCAGAATGCCGCCAAGCTATGGGGAGGAGTATCTTTCACTGCTCGAGATGCATCGGTTGAAAATTTTCTTCGTTATGTAGTTCGCGCCAATATCCTACATCTATCACTACATGGCTTGGTAAATTATGATGATGGATTTAGTTCCAGCCTCATTTTTGATGACCGCAATCGCGAGTTCGTTCTTACGGCATTGGATTTGGATACGGTTAGTGTACAAGCCGATTTAGTTGTGCTGAGTTCTTGCCACTCGGCGAGTGGACAAATATACCAAGGAGAAGGAGTCAATGGACTGAGCAGAGCATTTTTGCAAGCCGGAGCATCCAATGTTGTTTCGAGCCTTTGGAGTGCATCAGAACGTGGCTCTGCACAGATTTTATCTACTCTTTTTACTCAAATGAAGAAAGGGCAATCTCCCACCCGAGCTCTACAAGAGGCCAAATATCAATACCTCAACCAAGCTACACCCAGTCTATCGCATCCTTTCTACTGGGCTAATTACATCCTCATTGGATCTATAGATCAAAACGCTTCATCCGAAATGTCGATTATACCCTTTCTTGGAGCCATTCTATTGGCAATCGCTACACTGATGTTTTGGCGCTATTCAAGGAGAAAAAAAATGTAACATTTTACGTCACGCTTAGACTTATACCTTCTTATAGCTTTATACCTATCGATTTTATGCTAGAAAAAATTATTGAGAAATTATGATTTACCAGATTAGTGGCAAAAACAGTGTTATAGAACGATTGACGATCCGCGAAAAACAGATCGTAACATATCTTGCTGAGGGACTGACTTCCAAGGAAGTAGCTGCTCTATTGCATCTCTCTTTACACACCGTTCTCTCTCATCGCAAAAATGCCAATGAGAAATTATGCGTAAAAACGGGTGTTCAACTCGGTGCCATGGCTCAGCGGCTAGGTCTGCTGACGCCCCGGGATTCCGCTCCTTTAGAGCCCCATAGCGGGAAGCATTGTACTCGAGAAAATCGATTGAGACAATTTAATTAAGAAATTTAGACATCAGTATGTCACGTTTTTGTCATGCTCTCCTTTTATCAATGAAAATAACACACACCATGAAACCAACTGAAGGAATGTATTTAAAGGCATCATATCTCAGGAGAGCATCTGTATTGAGTACGATTTTTCTTATCGCGGTATGTCAGTTGCTTTCCGTTCTGGAAGTTCATGGACAGTTTGTATATTCTACAGAATTGAGTGATACCAGTATTGTCGTGATTGAAGAGGATCCACTTACTGGCGTATCGTCTATTCTGGCCAATATTGGCGCCAACCCCGCAATAGGAAGGGGTGAGATTACCTTAAGTGGTACTAGACCGAGAATCTCATTAAACACTCTACAAATAGAAAATAAAGGAAGTGCTAAAATGGGAATAGATGGAGACATTATTCCGTTTTCAAGTGTAACCTACGATCTTGGCAATAATCTTTCTACAGAACATTGGGACGATGTCGTCGCCCTCCAATTTATCACTTACGTACCACCGCCCCCTGCTCCGACAACACGTGTCAAGCGAATTGATAGTTCACTGAAAAGTTTGCTTTCTCTTCATCCCATACGATATAAGTCCATCTCCGGAAAAGAGCATATTACCTTTTCCATGAAGGAGCTGAAACGTGCAGTACCCGAAGTAGTCGTAAATGAAGACTGGGATTACGATCAGCACCAAGACAAACTAGTAAGACATAAAACAAGAGATGCTATAAATTATGATGCCTTCATTCCTTTGCTGATTAGTGCCCTGCAAGAGCAACAAGTGCAGATAGAAAACTTGCAAAGTACGATTGACGAATTAAAGCAAAAAATAGCATCAAACTAAAATAAAGTAATAAGAACTCACTACTGAATTTATATATAAACATTTTATTCAGTCAATATTAAAAAAAGAATCTTTATGAAAAATGTATTATTGTTATTATTGTTAGGTATCCTTTTGGCAATAAGTTGCTCCGACGAAACCGATATGGAGGACACGTATCGATTGCCTCTTCAGGAAGAATCAGTCCTCTCACTTGAGGAAGAGCAAATTCTAAATGACGAAAGTCTGTACAACAAAGGTGATCAAAAATCTGATTACAATTCTTTAGTAAGTGGAACTGTAGAAAATATTGAGTCAGTTCCACATAAGGTTCTGGCAGCCGTTGAGGATCGATTTCCCGGAGAGAAAATAACGCGTGTTATCGAACACACGACACTGCCGGGAAGATCATTCAAGCATTACTCCATCTTTATGACCAATGGTCTTGAAGGGGTTATATTTCAACAAGGACAGCTCCTGACCAAGGCAACAGAAGAAAAGCGTATGAGTAGCAATGAAATCATTGCCGGTGAATTGCCTTTTAGCCCACTCGTCAGATTATATATCTCTCACCAAGAAGAAACTGTTGAAGAAGTGACAAAAACAAGCGAGTCGGATTATGAAATCGACTTTAAAAGTGGAACACGAATAACAGTGGCCGCCTCCGGAAGACAAACAAGTACCTCCAGAGATGATGATGGTGATGACGATGGAGAGTCCGGCGATGACATTGATCCTGCCAATCTGCCTCAAGCAGTGATGGACTATATAGAGGCCAATTTCCCAAATAGTACTGTCACCAGTGCAGAATTTAGTGATACCGGTTATGAAGTGACGATTAGCAATGGATTAAAGCTGGAGTTTGACGCAGATGGCACTTTTGTGAAAGTGGCCGGACACACTGACGACGATGAAGAGAACGATGACAATAGCGGAAAGGCCGAAATTGATCCAGCCAGCCTGCCGCAAATTATCTTGGACTACATCGCCAATACTTATCCCGATGCTACCATTCTAAAAGCAGAATCAGATTCACAGGGTTATGAAGTCTATCTTAATACCGGTGTCAAAGTAGAGTTCGACACACAGGGCAATGTCACCGATATCTCTGGGGGAGAAGACCACAATGGCGATGATGATGCCGATCATAACAATGCAGACGACGATGGCGAAAACGGTGATGATATAGATCCCACAACATTGCCACAATCGATCCTTGACTATGTCTCAACCAATTTTCCCGGTGTAACAATCACCTCTGCTGAACAGTATGTATCAAATTATGAAGTTAAGTTAAGCAACGGTGTTAAATTAAAGTTCGACCAAGACGGAAATATTGTGGAAACTTCTACGGATAACGACGACAGTCACAATGATGACAGAGACGATAGTCATGGAGACAATGATGACAATGGAGATGATGAAGGTGAAGTTGGTGACGATATAGATCCTGCAACATTACCACAAACCATCCTCGACTATGTTGCAAACAATTATCCCGGTGCAACGATTACTTCTGCCGAAAGAGATGATTCGGGTTATGAAGTTAAGTTAAGTAACAATGTTGAACTCGAATTTGACGCTGCCGGAAATCTCGTTGAAGTCTCCGGAGATAGCCATGACTCAAGCAATGGTGAAAGAGATAGTAGTGGATCAAGTAGTAGTGATGATCACAATGACTCAAGCAGTAGCGATGATCACAATGATTCAAGCAGTAGCGATGATCACAATGACTCAAGCAGCAGCGATGATCACAATGACTCAAGCAGTAGCGATGATCACAATGATTCAAGCAGTAGCGATGATCACAATGATTCAAGCAGCAGCGATGATCACAATGACTCAAGCAGCAGCGATGATCACAATGACTCAAGCAGTAGCGATGATCACAATG
>JAJRXG010000245.1 GCA_024276375.1 Bacteroidota bacterium
AGACTTCCTAGACAACAAGGTGTACAGCTATGATACATTCTCCATCAATCAGAAAAACTATCGTCAAGTGATGAAAGATAAATCTGTGAGAGACTATAGAGCATACTTTGAGCGAGAATATCTTGAAAGTGATAGCAAGTAAGTCTCGCTCCCATAAAGGGAAACATTAGATCTCAATATTTCTTTAAGCATCATTTGACAATAACGGAGAGATCTTGTTACATCCATCCGGATCCACAAGAATCAAAGCATATATCGACCCTCTTGACAGAAGAGAAAGTCCTTCTTTCTACAACACCTCTGCTTGCCGGACGATATATGCCCGTAGATCTGCCAGTTGTTGGTTACTCATACGCTCCTTAGTATAGCGTGGCATATAGGATTTCTTGCCGTGTTTGGAGTAGGTACCCCATCGTATCACTTGATATATCGAGTGGGGGTGATAGGTTGACATCTTGGCTTTGAGGTGAGTGAAACTCATTTTGTTCTTGTCCAGATTCATAAATGAGTATTTCTTCTTGTAATGACAATGGAGGCAACTATTCTCATAAATCAATTTGCCGTTGTCGGGATTGCCGGTCAGGCCTGTACCCTTAGCTCTATCCTCAGGTGGATAAACAAAAGTAGCCGGAGAGTACCTTGTATATTTGGATTGAATCAGGTCAATGGCTTCCTCCTTGTGACCATCTCCATCGAGCGCCATTTGAATTTGAGCCTTTTCGCTATTGGTCAAGCCCAAATCTCCGACTTTAACTTCTATTTTCCATAGATAGGCAAGAATAGATTCGAGCTCCCAATCCTTTAGTTTGCGTCCTTGGGCACATTCGATGGCACAGAGTTGTATCGCTTGGCGAATATCATTGCGTGCAGGTTCTACCAACGCACCATACTTCAAGACGTAATCATCATTGTAAAAAGTCTCTCTATTGATCGCTCCCCACAGCGTAGTCGCTTGTAGAAAAGGCAACCCTTTTAGAGTGACATATTCTAGACGTGCCTGAGGATCCAGAACAGCAATATCGGGATCTTCTCGTTGGGTGTTGTGACAAGAAGTACATACAAAGTGTTTGCTTTGTCTTCGGGACTTCCTAGTTTCTTTTCCTTTTGAAAAACCATTTTTTACAATATCCTCACCTACTCGAGCACTCACCCCCTTGATGTTCATATCAGGTGCACGTGTATCATACTTTGTCCCCAGCGCTTTTAAGAGAAGTGCCACTCCGGTATCCTCTCCCAACAAATCCTTAGATTGTCGAGGCACAAAAGCATAAAGAGCAACAACCAGTATCAATAAGACAACATACCTGATCATACCTTATATATTAAAAAGTCTGGAAATTGTAAATCCTAGCCTAAAGCCACCATCCGTCCAATTGCTTCTCGAATAAGGTATATAGTCTGTCGCTGAAATTCCTCTGGCATTGGTGAGATTCACTTGAAATACATGTCCTCCTCCTGTATCAAACTCAAAACCTATACCCAATATCGGATAATACCCATTGGCCGAGGTACGTAGATCCGACAACAATGGAAATGTCGTATCGATCAATATACCCATGCCTTTGGTAGCCTGCCATCGCAATCCTCCCCCGAGACTCACCAAATCATTCTCGTCCCCATCAAGTACGACATTGCGATAAGTCCATTGCGCATTAAATTGAGCAGAAAATCGGTCTGAAAACTTTCTCGCCATGTGGACTCCAAGATGAGAAGTCATACGGTGCGATGCTTTAGCAAAAAAATTAATCTGACTTGGATTACTACTCTTTTGCATGGTACTGATCGAGCTTATTCCGACCACCGTCAGACTAAATGGAAGATTGCCATTGCGCTCTTGACTCATAATGCGGATTTTCAACAATGAGTTGATATTCTGCCGAAGAGGACCGGAGCCCTTTGTACGATCGATGCCAATCATAATATTGTCATTGATTCCATACTCCAATCCAATGGATACATCAGCGGCATTCTCCAATCCATAAAATGTCGGCCATCCTCCATTGGCACCTCCGATGTCACCAAAACGATGAACTACCCTAAAGTCCAATTTATGTGCGCGAAGTGTCTCTATCGAATGACTGTTGATTAGCCGTGTATGCCGAAAAGTCTCAATAATGGTTTCTTCTGTTCCATCCTGAGCAGATAGATATCCCATCGACAGTAGAAAAATAAAGCTAAAAATGAATTCTTTCATGAAAAAATAGTGTTTTTAAAAACTCTTTGCCGTATAATTTTGTAGTTCTAACAGTTTTGTCCTTTAACGACAAGCAAGAATAATTCATATAATTAAGACAAACAAACTATGTATCCGATAGAATTGACGATTCCTATGGCTAAAGAATTGACGGACTTTGGCTTTGAGACACTCAACGATGCTGACAGTGTAACCCAATCACTCGAAAAAAACACAGGTACTACCTTATTAGTCATCAACTCAGTCTGTGGTTGTGCTGCCGCCAACGCTCGGCCAGGTGCCAAGATGGCGATCCAAAATGACAAGCGTCCGGACCACTGCGTTACTGTATTTGCAGGTGTTGATCGTGAAGCCACTGAGCAAGCCAGACAATTTCTGCTTCCTTACCCGCCTTCTTCTCCCGCAATCGCATTGTTCAAAGATGGCAAATTAGTCCATATGCTGGAGCGAAGACACATCGAAGGAAGATCTGCTGACATGATCGCCAACAACCTCAAAGAAGCATTTAATACGTACTGTTAACGCATCCTGTTTAAATTCATTCTAAAATGCAAATCAGGCGTATTTTTTTAACGATACACCTGATTTGCTCCATGCAATATCTACTTACAACGAGTATGTTGCCACTTATATACTATAGTTGTAGGCATTTGACCCTTTACTTGGCTACTTGAATGAGGTCGATCATCTGTTGATCCGAGGTGGACACCTTGACTAGGTATGAACCTGTATGAATATCTTGGAGTTTAAGTGTTATGACATTGTCTCCCGCCGACAGGATCTGTGGATCCCATTGATACAATACCTTGCCTGTAATATCTATAATTGTTATATCGGCTCTTGTTTCATTGGCAGAATACATAAAAATATTGACTTGATTTCTCACCGGATTGGGAAAAACCACCATCTTCTTCTCGCCTTCCAATGATTTCTCCCGTCCTACTTTGATCGCAATAATCTTGCTATAGTCGTACCCACCATCGTAGTCGATCTGCTTCAGCCTATAATAGTAATTTCCGCTTTGTTCTGTATCCTTATCTATAAACTGGTATATCTGTACTTCATTGGTTGTCCCGGCTCCGGGCACTACTCCAATACGTTCAAACGCTCCATCCAGATTTATGATCCTCTCTATTTCAAAGCGATCATTATTGATTTCTACAGCTGTAGCCCAATCCAAAACCGCTACTTCACGTGCAGCATCCCAATACCCTGTGAAGTATAAAAACTCGATAGGTAAAGCATCCATCCTAATACCTGCATTGATCCCTTGTATCACATCTCCACTACCGACAAATATCACATCCGTACTCAAGGTTGTTGTGTTGACATCACTGTCTATCAATGGGTTGTCACCTTCATTCTGCTGAACATATGAATTCATATCACGGCTTACGCCAAATGCAACTTGGTATGATCCTACAGGTATGTCTTCTATACAATAACTTCCATCAGAACTTGTGACGGCAATTCGTATCGTATCTCCTGTACTTACGTCTCTTAAAAATACTTGTGACCCTTGGATCAAAGAATCTATCCCGGCATCATAAACACCGACCGTTCCCCCCGGGACTTGTTCCTGAAATACCAATCCACAGATACTTCCTCCTCTATAATATCCAAAGTCAATACCCTCAGCAGTCATTCCCGAAGTCGTATTGATAATATCTGTAGTATTGCGTCCATTGGCTTCAGTTCCCTCACTATCAAATCCATCATTAGTACCTACATTGGGCGGAGAAAGAACTGTACTGTCGGGGAGCACTACTTCGACATAATAAGAAATCACAGGAATGTCGTCAAAGCAATATCTTCCGGGATTTCCTAAACTATCTGTAGTGGTAGTAGTCGTTCTTACCAAGAGACCTTCCATTGTATAAAGATTGACAGTTATATCATCTGTCCCGGTCTCTCCCGATTCCCTTCTTCCATCAGCATCAATATCATGCCATACCAGTCCACATATCGCAGCGGAAGTACGAAAACCAGCATCTATATGATCAATAGTTTCATTCATTCCAATGGCGATAGTCTCGGTTAAACCAGATGCCAAATCCATATCACTATCGCCAGCGTCGTCTCCTACGTTGCTATCCGTGGGTACAAACCCACCTGGAGACACAAACTCTATAACATAGTTGGATTGATATACAGTAAACTGATAATACCCAGGAGCTCCTGTCTGAGGGTGATCGGCAGTCGTAGTTACACATGACGGAAAATCGGGAATATCGGGAACCCCATTGCGATCAAAATCGGCATATAAGCGTACTTCTACTCCGTTTAATCCGGGTTCGCTTGATCCTTGGCGGCCATCAGGAACAATATCATTCCATACAAAGTCTCCGATTCGACTGATTTCATTGCCTGTGATTTCTTGTCTGCCGATACCGATACAACCACTGCTCAGTGTGACAGTCACAGTATAAACAGCGGGCTCGGTAGCTGATACTGCGATAAAATCATTGGTGCTGCCCGTACTCCATTGGTAAGAGTCATACAGTTCTCCGACAACCAACACCGCATTGCTCGTTATATCACAACCTTGAAGATCAAAGTATATCGTAGGGACCAATTGATCACAGACACCTATGATATAGGGTGCACCGATATCTTTGCACGTGCTCATTATATCTGTTACATTCTGACCTATCTCCAGTCCTTCGATCCCAGCTGCCGTTTCATAGTTGATTGCAAACACGAGATATACACCAACCTCAAGACCTTCAAACACAGGCTCATCCACAATAGATATGATCACTCCAGAGGTATTGGTCAATACATACTTGGTCGTAAAATCCGGCAGATTGTTGTCCCCTTGAACTTGCAGGATAATCGTTTCACCAAGACAACGATTGCATTGTTCCAGATCGCGACATACGGTAAACGAATAGGGCTCACTTATATCCATACAACCCGAGGTGACATTGTTCACATTGCCTCCCAATTCGAGTCCGCTAAGGACAGACTCATTTTTATTGTTGATGGCATAGACAACATAAAAACCCTCGACACTTACATTAAAATCAGGTGTATCATTGATTGCGAGTATTTTTCCTTCGACATCTGTCAAGACATAATTGGTGGTATAACCTGCTGTATTATTTCCTCCCATAGTTATGATCGAGATCGGCCCTGTAACGT
This sequence comes from Bacteroidota bacterium, assembly GCA_024276375.1. Taxonomy (GTDB): domain Bacteria; phylum Bacteroidota; class Bacteroidia; order Chitinophagales; family Saprospiraceae; genus JAJRXG01. The sequence continues at coordinate 5,339 of JAJRXG010000245.1, forward strand.
AGTCACATTGCTGAGCTGATGTATAGCCCACACTTAATAGCAACATTCCCAATAAAACGATGAGAGAATGTATGTAAGTGAACATGGCTTCTTGCTTCATAATCTGTAATTTTCTTAGCTATAGCTCTATTTATTCAATGACCTTATTCTTAATTACCGCTTAATGATGGTGCTTGAGCATTGCAAGAGTCACAGACTATTGACGTGCTACACCCAGGATCAGCACAATCTACCAAACCATCATCGTCATTATCTACACCATCCGAACAAAGGATATCTCCTTTTTCGTCATCATTGTTTTGATCACAAGTAAGATTGAAACATGCATCATTGCCTCTTGTGGCATCTAGATTGTTATAGGAAGCGGCACTTGCTTCATTGACTTCATTGGCTGCTGTCCACTCTTCAATCATTACAACCTCTGCACCATAGTTGTCCGTTGCTCCGACCCGAGCCCAATCTGCTTCAAAACAGATAGCTCCATCATTAATCACATTGGCCGTCATAGTGAAACATACTTGTGCCACAGTCGTAAAGGCATTGGAATTAATAATCTGGTCGCCACCTACAGCGTTATCAGCCAATTGTATGCTAAAACTCAGATATCCCAAATCTCCCTCATAAGGAAGGTTTCCAACTCCTGTTGCATTGCGATTTTCTATTGGTGTGCCATCTTGAAGTGCCAGCGGTTGATACGCATTGCTGAGTTGGCTCTGAGACAATAGATAGGTGGCCATCTCACTGTTATAGTATAAACGATACTCTTGACTACCCAAGATAAATGCATCTGCAGCTGCTGATTTTAATTTTACATCATAACAAGTGATCCCACTTACACAATCGATTGTCGCTAAATCCAACGTTATATCATACTGTGTTGCCGTACTCACGCAGAATGGTGCACATTGATCGTCTTGACAGTCTATCAAACCATCATTGTCATTGTCTATACCGTCTGTACATGCCTCCTCGGTAACTTCCAGCATCACTTGTGGATCACAAATGGCCGCGAGGCAAGCATCTTGACTATCTTCACTATCAAGATCATCATAGATATTGGTCAGTGCATCTGTTGTAGAATTGGATTGCACCCACTGAGATACTTCAACGAAAGCCGTAGCATAATCATCCGTCTTTCCCATACGTGCCCACACTAACTCTAGGCATTGATTTGGGTCTGTGGTAGCAGCTTCTGCCACATTAAAGCAAAGTCTAGAAGTCGAAACCCACTCACCGCTACCCGGCAAGTTGACTCCTCCGGTTGACAAACTCATCAAATCAATGGAATAATTTAGAAAACTCAAATCATCTGCAAATGGCAATGAGAAACCAAAACTCGAGGCATCTACGTGTTGCACATCCTGCAGATTGGATCTATCGAGAAAATATTGACTGTCCGGTAACAAACTCTCCGCAGATTCATCAATATACTCAGCCATTGAGCCATCATAAAAGATTCTATAATTCTGTCCCGCGAGATGCCAACCTATGCCATCAGCAGATCTGAGCTGCGTCATATAGCATACGGTGTTGGCAGTACAATCTAGGTCATCCAGTACAAATCGAATATCGTAAGTACGTTGACCTATCGCAATCTGAGTAGCTAGCCAAAGTGCTAGCACAATTAGTGTTTTATTCGTTTTCATCTTTATGCATTAAGAAGATAGCGATCCAACCACTATCCCTTTGGGGGGCTAAAATAACATATTATTTTTATTCATTATACTTTAACAGCTAAATTTTAACAGTTTACACATAAGATTTTTTAATAATGCAATAATTATGTGCCAAAATCAGTCTCCATCAACAGCCACAGCAATAGTATCTTAGGATGAATCTTCGATCTCCCCGGATCAACAATGCCTTCTGACAGAGTCTGCCTACCTTGTTCTACAATGCCTGGATAAAGCCATGATCTACATCAATGAAGAAGCATATACTAGAAGAATAAAATGGCATCTTGAACGAATCCAAGATGCCATAACAATTCGGGGGAAAAAATATCTTAGTCTTTTTATTGGGTCACAACCAATTGACCTGAATAAATGATTTCCTTGGTATCTGAATTGAGCAACATCATCAGATATGAGGCTGATCTCAATTCTGAAACATCCACATTATGATTTTGTATTCCCGAAGGCAAAATGAAGGATTTAATCCTTTGTCCTGATATTGTTTGGATATTGACCTCAACATTGGATGCAATAGACTTGTCAAAAGAAATATGCACTAAGTCAGTCGAGGGGTTGGGGCCGATCTTGACAAGTACACCCTCGTCAAGGGATCCGGATTCCGGCGCAAAATCATAATCTATATAAGATGTGATTTCTACAGCTCTTGTTCTTTGGTTTTGTTGCCATTCGGCTATTTCGACAAAAGCAGTAGCGTATTCGGCACTTTTATTTTCACGACCCCAGACGATTTGCAGTGGTTGTACCCCTTGTATCAGATCAAACTTAAGGGTTGCCAATTTGACCCAACCATCGTTTTTGCCAAGAGTCATTCCACCTTTTTTAACATCAAGCAATTCGACATAAAAATTAGCAAAGCCCATATCCTGATCAAATGTAAGTTGTCCTGATTCATTACTGATTACATGTTCGACTACATTGATAAACTTTAAGGGTGTATATTGCTTAGAGGTCAACCTTGAAGCCGATCCCTTGGGGTTAATCTACATCAAATCTGATGGATAGTAAACTCTAAAGTTCTGGCCTGCCAGAACAAATTGGTCAACGGCGCGAACCTCTATATCTACATACACTGATTTTTCCTCCGGATCAATAGTATTATGGGAGAGTCTGATCTCCACGGAGGCTCTAGATTGCATTGCAATACTAATCACTACACCAAAGATCAGTGTAGCGAACAAACGGATATTTTTCATCTTACCAACTCTTCATCCTCTCTTGTTGGGATTGAACAAGAAAAAGGATACTTTAAAAAAACACACTCAATAAAGAATGCTTTTCAAAGTTTTCAAATTGGGTATATTCGGGGTTAAGGAATATTGTACAAGATACACTTGTAATTCTATATCCCCAAAAAAAACATCAAACAATTGCTCTTATGCTAGATAGATGACAGTCCTATCGGCTGACTTTTATGACTTTCTGCGAATATATGCGTTGGGCTTCGCTGTTTAGGATATCAACAGTGTATGTTCCGTCAGGCCAGTTAACGAGATCATAACTTAGATTTTGCTTGCCCAGAATATTGTCATAGACAACTTCACGCCCGATGACATCTTTTATGATCAGCAATTCACCTTCTCGACCTGTATGATCCAACTCAATATTGACATAGTCCAACATTGGATTAGGAAATACCTGAACTGATATAGATTGATCTGTGGCTTTCACGTCCTCGACACTGCTAAAATCCTCCAATAAGTTGACATTCAATACTTGATGATGATCCTTATCCAACCATTCGGACATTGCGACTTCAGCAGTGGCATAGGCTTCTGTGCGTCTGTTGTGCGCCCAAGTAAGATCAAAGTCAGTGATAGTTTGTCTAGTAAAACAGATATACGCTGTTTTTGTCCATTCGGAGGGACTGTTTAAGCGGATTGTTTTGTCTGTAAGTTTGCGAGCACCCATTGAGAGAGAGAGAAATCCAATACCCCGCGTTTCAGTATTGACCATATCCATCTTGCCGTATGACCTAGGGTCAAGGATGGATCCGGAAGACCCCTTGACAAAATCCAGTTTCTCTGCATCGTAGAACAATCGATAGTTCTGTCCTGCCAACAGTATGGGATTTTTCTGTGCCGTCCGTACGGAGACATCATAGCAAGACATGTCATTCTTCGCCTCTTGCGGCGATATTTTGAGATCTATCTCATTTTGAGACATCAATCCCAATCCATACATCATACAGAAGGTATATACCACAATCTTCTTCATAAGGCTGATTTGATTCTTATTACATATTAAAATCAAACCATATATGACAACAATTGTGCCAGATGGATGTGTGGCTAGTTTATATTCGTTTAAGAAAACACTCCAACGAATATTAGTGCAGCTTATGAATATCTATTTTCTCTCGTAAGGACATTGATGAAACACTACCCTCTTCATTAACATATGTAACCTCGACATAAGCTCGACCATAGGATTTGGTCAATTCGGGTCGGGCTATCACGATATCCTGCGCTCCTTCTTGACCTAGTTTCTGAAAACACATTTGGGCTATGGATGTCCATTGTTCCTTATTCAATCTGATACCTCTAGTATTAGTACCATTGAGAACAACAGAAATATTGACAAATCCCAAATCATGATCAAAGGGCAATACCCCTATATGCGACCCATCAACATTGGACTTGTGCTGAACGAGATTCAGATAGTATTGATCTTCGGGCAAATTGAGCTTCAAGGATTCCTCATCAAACGACAGAGTGGCTGAGCTATAAAAAAAACGATAGTTCTGCCCTGCCAACATCACTCCCGGATCTTCTTTTTGCCGTATTTCAACAGCATAGCAGTCTAGCTCCCCTTGTCCTTCTATTGGCACTAGGTGAATATCTGCATTGACTTGAGCCAATAAACCCACAGACAAGATTCCACAGCAGGTGATCAACAAAACATACTTCATTTTCTTCTAACATTTAATTCTTAAAGCTCCAAAAGGGAACATTTCATAACCAGTACACCATAATTTGTCTGATGTCATGATTTTTGTTATTGGGCAATTCATCATCAGTATTTGACTTAGTGATTGCTAGTAGGTACTTTTGTTTGAGCCATTTTGTCCATATCCGTTGGCCAACTTGCGTCTAAATCATGAAATAAAATATGATTCAATAGTATAGTCTTGCCGTGCCGACTGATGGCAACCTCGGTATAAGCAGAAGAATAGCCCGATGTGAGCGGATCTCGAGCCCATATAATAGATGGTTCACGATCCTTATTCATCACATCAAAACATAGTTCCGCAACGTTCAAAACAGGAATGGACGCAAGAGATGCCAACTCTCCTTCCTCCATATTATCGTTGATCGCAATATTGATGTATCCAAGCGTAGATCCAAATTCCAATCCTCCAAATCCCATAGCATTGGAATTGTGAACCGCCTGTAACACTTTCAGTTGGCTATATCCCGGATGGATGAGCAGGGATTTGGCACGCTTACGATCAAATTGCAGTACCGAAGCATCATAGTACAGTCTATAGTTCTGAGAAGATAAAAATGACGATTGATCCATGTCAGAATGAAGGACAATATGATAGCAATACCCTTGTTCTGCCGCTACAGATTGCAATGATAAACCAACATGCTGTGCAAGCAGCAACGGGTTGTTCAAGATCGAAGAAAAAACGAAGAGGAAAGACAATAATCGAAGCATATTTTTGAAGCATGTAGTCGTACTGAAATAGAATAGCAATACAAATATAACGATTATTTGTAATATGTTATTCGTGCTGTCTTCGGGGTGTGTATAACAAATTGCATAAAATAGGATATTGCTGCAGTACACCTCTGTCCTCATAAGTTTAAAAACTCCTCATAAAGAGTCTCCCTTGATGAGCAAAACGAATCAACTCTCCCCACCACGCATATACCAGCTATAAAAAGTGCAATATGTTATACACACGGGCAAAATTGATTCAAGCTATCATCAAAAATTTTACTTGTCTAGAGTACGGTTTTCAGGCCTCGGGAGGCAAGGGATCATGATAACACAACCATGGGAAAGCTTAAAAGGATATAGTAATAGGGCTAGAAAAAGCATATTGCCCCAATCTTTAGACTGGGGATAAGCAGGTAGGATTTTAAGGGCTAAAGCCCAATTTAGGAATACATGCAACACCCGGATATAAATATCCGGGCAAAAATGCTTTTTAATCTTCATCGAAAGTTAAAATATAGTCGAGCATGATGATAGTACCAAGTCTTCAGACAGGGGATGGAAAGGGAAACATGATAACACAACTGAGGAATATCAACTAAGAGACTTTAATTTGGTATTAGAACTACATGAACATATTGCCCCGGTCTTTAGACTGGGGATAAAAATAAATCCACTGTATTGGCTTTAGCCGTTAATATGCATAGACTTGGGCTAAAGCCCAAGATGGAAAAGGCATGAGCTCCCAGATATAAATATCCGGGCAAAAGGTTACTATTCAGATAGGCGTCATTTTGGCTAAAAAAGCACTTTCCCCGTCATATTTCCGCTATTTTTTTCGCCGTAGCGCTGCTATGCCTCAAAAAATAAGCGTCATCTGACGAAAAAATTGCCTTTTTTTATCTCAAAAGCACCCTCCTGAATAGTAACGGCAAAAGTGTATATAACAAATAGCATAAAATAGGATATTGCTCCGCTACGCCTCTGTCCTCATAACTCCTCATAAAGAGTCATCTATGATAGGAGTTGATAAGCCAAGAGACTTGAAAGATATGCCAAAACACTCATAAAGCTAAATTGGACAAAAGGCCATTTCCAAGATTTGGTTTCTCGTTTAGTGACTGCCAATGTACTCATACACTGCATGGCAAAGACATAAAAGAGTAAAAGGCTTAGAGAGGTGGCCATGTCGTATCGTGGTTTTCCAGTAAGGGGATTGATTTCAGCAGCCATTTTCTGCCTTATTGTCAACTCATCATCCGTACTGCCGACACTATAAATCGTTGCCATAGTACCAACAAATACCTCTCTGGCAGCAAAAGAAGTAATGAGGGCGATTCCGATTTTCCAGTCATATCCCAAGGGTCTGATGACCGGTTCAATAAATTTGCCAAGGTGTCCAGCATAAGAAGCTTCAAGGTGATATGCTGCGAGAAGGTCTTCGCGTTCATCACCTTCTATACCTTGTTGATCTGCAATGGACATCGCCTCATTTTTGGCTTCTTGTATGGCTTGTGGAGGTCCGTAACTAGCAAGAAACCATAAGATAATAGAAATCAACAAGATGATCTTGCCCGCTCCATAGATAAAGGAGGTCACTTTTTCCTTGACTGTAAGCAAAACATTGCTCAGAAGAGGTCGTTTGTACTGTGGTAATTCGATCATAAGAAATGATCGTTCATCGGACTTAATAATATATTTAAAAACCCAAGCCGAGATCAGTGCTGCGGCGATCCCCAATAGATATATACCCATGAATGCCAGTCCTTGGGAATTGAAAATGCCCCACACCGTTTTAGAAGGCACAACAAAACCAATCAAAACCGCATACACCGGCAATCGCGCAGAACAACTAATCAACGGAGCTACAAGTATAGTGATCAAGCGCTCCTTCCAATTGGAGATAGTACGCGTGGACATGATAGCAGGTATGGCACAAGCACCACTTGAGATGAGGGCGACGATACTACGTCCATTGAGCCCTACTCGCTGCATCATTCCGTCAAACATAAATACTGCTCTCGACATATATCCTGCTTCTTCCAATATCGAAAGCAGTAAAAAAAGAATGGTGATCTGTGGAATAAATATGAGCACTCCACCCAGACCGGGGACTACACCATCCACGATAAGATTTGTGAACCAACTCTCCGGAAGACTCGATCTAGCAGAAGTGCTTAGAAAGGAAAAGATCTCTTCAATCCAAGTCATAGGAGTCTCTGCCCAAGCATAAATGGCTTGAAAAACAAAGAACATAATCAAGAAAAAAATCAATGGTCCTCCAATCCGATGAGTTATCAGGCTGTCTATCCGTGCAGACCATGATGTCTTATCACTATTGCTCTTGATGATGGATTTGCGAATGAGTGGATCAAAATGATTGTACCGCAACAAGGTTTCTTCTATCTGCAATCTCGTACTGCTATAGGGTATTGAGTCAAGGGAATCAGATATTTTTGATCGCTGATCCGAGCTCAAATGGTTCAGCCATTGATGATGGTGCGCTATGAGTAAGCTACGAAAATCATTTGATTGTGGCATAACAGCATTGACTGTATCCACCAATTGCTGTTCTGTTGAAGTCAAGATTTGGCTGCCTTGCCACTTTTTTACACCAGATGAATGAATCAACTCTATAAGCCGATACTTTAGCGCATCGATATTGGTTTTCTCCATCGCACTAATCTCGATAACAGGTAGGTCGAGGTATTGAGAGAGCAGATCTGTATTGTACTTTACTCCTTTGCGATCACCTATATCCGACATAGTTATACAAAAAAGCATGGGGATTTGAAGTTCCTTGAGTTGAGTGGCAAGGAGGAAGTGTTTTTCGAGCTCAAGTGCTCCCGCCACATAAAGGATGGCATCCGGATAGTTTTCATTGTCGGGATCTGTCAATGTTTCTACAACAATTTTTTCATCAGAGCTATTGGGGTACAAAGAGTAAATACCCGGAAAATCAATGATTTCAACGTGGTCTCCGGATGAGAGCTTTAGTTTGCCGGATTTCTTATCAACGGTTACACCGGGGTAGTTACTGATTTTTTGAGACAGCCCTGTAAGTACATTGAAGAGTGATGATTTACCACTATTGGGATTGCCAATAAGGGCAATTTTTTGGATTTTTCTGCCCATATCAATCAACTAAGATACAAAGTGCTTCTGATTTTCTAATGGCAATGTAAGTACCTCCGAGACGAATACAAACAGCACCTCCAAACGGTGATTTTCGAATCATTGCAATTCTTGCTTTAGGAACTATACCGATGGTCAGCAATTTGCAAGCCAAGGCAGAATCATTAAAATTTTTAACGGTGGATTCTTCTCCTTTTTGAAGATCCCAGAGATTGCGGTCAACATATATTTCGTTTCTTTCCATCGGCGTCTCAAGGTGATACCTTTTATGGGATCTAACAAACCTCACTTTTGTGATTGTATATCATAAAATTAGGTACTACCCCGTGTTATTGAGTAGTACCCGTGTTATTAAGTAGCATTTGAAGCTTTTATCCTTAAGTTTTATGTAGCTTAGTATATTGATAATTAGGAGTTTACACAAAAAAATACTACCTTTGTTCGCCAATGCGCGAATTTACGTTTTCACAGCTCATATCATGAATTTTCCTAGTTGTCAATTGATCCATGATCTATCAATACAGTATTGAATGGAAGGATTGAATATGTTTTATGGAAAATCTCATTAAAGAATCGCGAAATGCTTGAAAACGCGACAAAAAATTAAAAACAGCAGTATATGTCAAGACGAAGTAAAAAGAAATTTGAATTTGGCAAAGGTGTGTATTACTTCAACATTAAGAAGGGATATAACAATGAGATTACCATCAAAAGAATGGATAAAGAGAAGGCTTTGCTTTCTTATGCCTCTTACCTTAAAACCTATAATGAGGCCTGCGAATGGTTAGGCAAATGGGACGGCAAAAAATTTATCGAAGGCAACTATGAAGAAGAAAAGAAACTCGTTGCCACAGATTAGCTCTCTGAGATAAGCAAACATAAGTCCAAGCCCCGAAAATATCTTTCTTTTGGGGCTTTTTTTGTACCCACTCCGAAAACTTAGAAAACCAAAAGTGTTTCTTTTGGTCTACCTGTTCTTCGGCAGACAGGCGACCTTTGCACTTTGTGTGCCAGCTAATAAAGTGTTATATGTTATGCACACGGACAAAATTGATTCAAGCTATCATCGAAAATTTTAGTTGTCTAGCAGTACGGTTTTCAGCCCTCGGGAGGCAAGGCCGCGGAAATCACAACAATGGGAAACCTATAAAAGGATTTAGTACTAGTACTATATAAATCATATTGCCCCAGTCTTTAGACTGGGATAAAGAGGAGTGAAATGTATTGGCTTAAGCCATAAATTATGAGCATACTTGTTAAGGGCTAAAGCCCAAGATGAAAAAGGCATGACTCCCCAGATATAAATATCCGGGCAAAAGTGTGTATAACAAATTGCATTATATAGGTATTGCCCCAGTATGCCTCTGTCCTCATATGTTTAAGAACTCCTCATATAGAGTCTCCCTTGATGAGCGAAACGAATCAACCCTACCCACCACGCATTACCAGCTGATAAAGTGAAATATGTTATACACACGTGTAAATCATCAGATTCCGGAGTGGGTTCTTTTTTACTATTTTTGAAATGAATGGAAACCCAAAATCCTCACTGATCAGAAATATTGAACGATTTGCTGAGCACTGGCGGTCAACTCTTGCTGTGAAAGCTTGAGTTTAGGTCTATGGAAGTCCATATCCGCCATTCGATTGATGGGTATAAGGTGGATATGTGCATGTGGTACTTCGAGCCCTATCACAGCCATTCCTACACGGTTGCAAGGGAAAGCTTTCTCAATGGCACGTGCGACTTGTCGAGCAAACGTAAACAAGCCCAAGTACTCTGTTTCCTCCAAATCAAAGAGTTTATCCGTTTCTTTTTTGGGGATCACTAGGGTGTGTCCCAAAACTAATGGATTGATATCTAAAAATGCTAGAAATTGGTCTGTTTCTGCTACTTTATAACACGGTATTTCTCCGGCAACGATGCGACTAAATATACTGGCCACAGTGGTTATATTGATATGTCCAATATCTCAAAATCCATCAATCCCCCCGGTGTTTTAATACCCACTGTTTCGCCGACTTTCTTACCGATCAGCCCTTTGCCGATAGGAGAATCCACGGACATTTTTTTCTCTTTGAGATCCGCCTCGGATTCTGAAACTATTTGATATTCCATCACGCGATTCATCTTAAGGTTTTTGATTTTCACCTTACACAGTATATTGACTCGAGATGTATCGATCTGAGAGACATCCAATATTTGTGCATTAGCAATACCCTTTTCGAGGTCATTGATTTTCATCTCCAGCAT
>JAJRXG010000246.1 GCA_024276375.1 Bacteroidota bacterium
AGCCATTAGAGCATTGAGAGATAGAACCGGGTTACCGATATACTTTACTCTAGATGCCGGGCCCAATATTCATATCTTATATCCTGACCATGTAAAAAAAGAAATAAGTGATTGGTCGGCAGAGATCTTAAAAGTGCTTCCCGACAATTGTTATATAATAAAAGATCATATCGGAGTCGGCCCCAAAAGAATCAAATATGAAGTTTAAAGTTCTTGGATTGATCATACTGACGCTTGTCCTAAGCCTCCAACTGAGTGCTCAACGCGTTCAGAATCCGGCATTTGAAAAAAAGATTGACAACCTATTAGATAAAAACACGCCTGTACGTACAGTCCATGAGATCGGTGATGAATGGCAGTCGTATATCTATCTGGACGCTCGAGAAGAAGAAGAGTATCAAGTGAGTCACATACCCGGAGCCATTCACGTCGGCTACAAGTATTTTGACAATGCGGTTTTGAACAGGTTAGACCATAATGCACAGATTATCGTTTATTGTAGTATCGGATATCGGAGTGATGAAATCACAAAACGCATTATGGCGCAGGGGTATCACAATGTTTACAATTTATTTGGAAGCATATTTGAGTGGGCCAATTGCGACTTGCCATTAGAGGACAACAATGGAGAAAGCACACAAAAACTGCATACCTACAATCGCAATTGGAGCCAGTGGGTCACAAATCCTTCCATAGTTAAAACATGGTAAGAAAGGGCAAAAAACACGAGGAGATATACTATCGATATCAATATGAAGGTTACTAAAAGGCATGGAGAAGAAGCTTTTTGACAAGATTCCCTATCGATGGATATTGATATTTTTGTGGGCTTGCCTCATTGTGGGCTTGCTGATTGCCGGGGGTCTTTTTAAATATGTGGCCGATACTAAAATGCCAGATACCGAGGCTCTGGAGAATCCCGAATTTGAGGAATCCAGCATCGTGTATGCCGATGATTTGGTGGAGATAGACAGGTATTTTAGGAAGAATAGACAATGGGTACGATACGAAGACCTCTCTCCAAATTTGGTCAATGCGCTTATCGCAACAGAAGATCACCGGTATCACAGGCATAGTGGTATAGATGCGAGAGGATTGCTCCGTGCTATGGCCTTTTTGGGGAGCCGAGGAGGAGCAAGTACCATCACCCAACAACTTGCAAAGCAATTTTTTACGGATCGTCCCTCCAACAGTACGATCAAAAGGATCTGGCAAAAAATGAAGGAATGGGTGATCGCCATAGAGTTTGAGCGACGCTATACAAAGGAGGAGATAATCGCAATGTTTCTGAACAAATTTGAGTTTGTCAACCAAGCTTATGGGGTAGGAAGTGCAGCAAAAATATACTTTGGCAAGGATCAAAAAGAATTGACTATTCAGGAGGCAGCGGTGTTAGTAGGTATGCTTAAAAATCCTATTATTTATAACCCTGCATCGCGTCCGGAAGCTTCCTTGAGAAGGAGGAACACTGTCTTGGCTCAGATGTATCGCAATGGATACATTGATGAAGAAATGTATGCATCTTATCGACAGGAGGACATAGATATGTCGGCATTTCATCAGGGAAGCACCTTTAACGGTATCGCTCCATACTTCATGGCCGAACTCAAGAAGCACATCAAAAACCTCATCGTTAAAGAAGGGTTGGTAAAACCCGGGGATATCCCATTCAATCTGGATACCGATGGACTCGAGATTTATACTACGATTGATTCCAGATACCAGCAACACGCTGAAGCAGCCATGATAAAACACATGAAAGCACAGCAAAAAACCTTCAATCGTGTATGGCAGGGCAAGGATCCGTGGACATACATCAGTCCAAAAGAACAAAAAGAATGGTCTGAGCAAGAGAAGGAAAAAAAACTCAAAAGCAGAAGCGCTCATCTCCATAGAGAACTGCTAAAAACACCACTGTACAGAAAACTTCGATTTAAGTATCTCAATGCAATCATTGTGGAGATTACTTCTCTTGTCCCGGAGGCAAGATTGTGGGAAGGAGATATCCAACGGTTGATAAAAGCTCAAAAGGACCCCAACTATCTATCCAATCTCGTCGATAAGGCGTACATCTCTAAAAAACAAAAAGAGACCTATCATAAAATACTCAAACTGCCACAGTACAATGCATTGATCCAACAATATGACCAAGTAAACAAAGACTTGCAAAAAGAAGCCCGTCGTCCTCATAGGATGAAGTTGTACAGTTACGATGGGGAGATAGAGAAGACGCTGAGCACGATTGATTCTATCAAGTATATGAATATGTTTCTTCAGTTTGGTTCTGTCAGCATAGAACCCCAGACGGGTTATGTTCGGGCATGGGTTGGCGGTACAGACTTCAATATTTGGAAATATGATCACGTGACATCCAACAGACAAGTAGGATCTACCTTCAAGCCCTTTCTGTACACGGCGGCATTGAACTATGGGATACTCCCATGTCAGAAAGTCCGGGACATGCAATACATTATTCCTGCGGGAGATCCACACTTCAAATTGAAAGATTTGTGGATGCCAAGCAATAGCCATGATACATTTTCGGACGAAGAGATCACTTTAATTGAGGCACTCAAGAAGTCTCTCAACTCCGTTTCAGTGTGGTTGATAAAACAACTCGAATCCGTTCAACCCGTTATAGACATTGCAGAAGCCATGGGTATAACCAAGGGCAAGATACCTGCCTATCCGGCCATTGTACTTGGTGCACCACAATTGTCAGTTCTCGAAATGACGGCGGCATACTCAACATTTGCCAACAATGGCATGAGTTCTAAACCCATTGTAATCAAAAAGATCGTCCATGAAGGTGTTGTGATATACGAAAGTTCTATCGAGCAATCTCGAGCCATAAAGGAAAGTGTGAATTATGCCATGGTTGAAATGCTCAAATACGCCACCAGCAATCGAAGCTATGCATTGAACACTGAATTTGGCGGCAAGACCGGTACGACAAACGACCATGTGGACGGATGGTTTATGGGTATAACCCCTAACTTGGTTACTGGAACTTGGGTAGGCGGCGATCAATACTGGATACGGTTTTTATCATTAAATCAAGGCCAGGGAGCACAAATGGCGCGCCCGTATTTTATTGATTTTATGCAGCGTTTAGAGCACGATCCCAAGATCGCTTTTGATACTAAAGCTCTCTTTAGACGACCTATCGGATCACAGATTATCGTTGATTGCTCTTCGTATGAATCTTTATATCCTAAAGAAGAGGCTCTTTCTGATGAGTTTGTTGATGAGTTGGAAGACATAGAAGGTCAACAATAGTGGAGAGATTGGAGGTATTTGGTGGCCTTAGTCCTAGGCAATAAACACATGATCTTCATAGAGCATGTGTAATTCACTATTGAATCTACTCCACCTACAACTATGATTTGAATCTCAGTTCGATTACCTTTGTTTGTCCGGGTCAGACTCATTGTTGATAAGGGGACAAGACATGGAGCAGTTGCTTTAATGTTTTTGGAAAAAATGAAGGTATAAAATCAGATGAATTCAGAACTGCATGTTTTATAAAACCATAATACAAGGAAGGCTATCATTTGGTGCGGAGAAAAGTTATGACAAGGTCATTAAGATGTATGAGTATCGTTCTGAGACCTACTACAAATCGGACATTCTCCTACAAAAGGAAGATATCTTCAATCCTGATGATTTGACCTTAGTGATTCCACGATATGTCGGCAATGCATCTGATAAGAACTTTAAAAACACTATAAATCTTCTTGAATACTGTGCGCAATTTGCCGTAGCGGGGTCGATACAAGCATGGATGATAGATGAAGGGAAGATAAAGAACCATGCCAGTATTCAGCCCGACAGTGACCGGACGGTAGTGCAGCAATTTATCAAGGGGGAAGCACTTTTTCGTCAGCGTGATAAGAATACAGAAGCACATGATGCATTTAGCAAAACCATAGAATCATACCACAAACACGCCCAAGCCTATGAGCGACGCGGTTGGGTAAATCTGAGACTGAAGAATATCAGTGATGCTTTATATGATTTTAATAAGGCCATCGCCTTAGATGATACGATAGCATATGCTTATTACGGTCGAGGGATTATAGCTATGAATGAGGGAAATACTACAACAGCTATCGAGGATTTTCAAAATACCATCAAGCGGTCTGTAGCGCTGGAATCCTTGCACTGGAGGGCTCGGCTTAGAAAGGCCGAATGCTTGTTGGAACTGGAGGAATGGGACAAAGCTGCCTTTGAACTTAAATTTTTTACAAAGAGAAAATTTAGATCCGGTGACTCTAATATACACCGCAGGCCTCGTGCTTTAACGCTTTATGGAATGGCCCATTATGAACAACAAGCATATGTCGAAGCGATCGCATTGTTGACGGAAGCAATTGATACACATAGTGAAAAAAGCAAGCATTTTGATCTTGGGCAAACCTACCTATATCGAGGAATGGCTAAAAAGGCTCTTAGAAAAAGAGATGCCAAAAACGATCTTAAAGAAGCACTCCGACTGGGTCATAAAGAAGCGGAAAAAATATTAAACGATTGATGGTCTTCTATGGGAATATTTGTTGCGTTGCAATCAATCCTCCATATTCTAAGGCCATAGTTCGATCCTTGGCAACAGCTTCATACTCCGGAGTTGTAATCATATTGATAAAATGCATCACACTTGGATACGATATCACCATCATCATATGTGGTTGATCTTCCGAATCTCCGATCAGGGTATGGACGACCCGGCCTTTCCAGATGAGTTTGCCTTCTGCCCTTTTCAAAAAAGGCATAACCTGAGCCATATAACGGTTGTATAGATCTTCACCTGTGAGATCCTCTTGAGGAAGATCTCCTTTATATTTTATGATATTGAGCATTGAGATCGGCGTATTTTCGGGAAATGTTTTCAGCAACATTTTGAATTGTTGGGGAGTCGGATCTTTCTGATTGTGAAGGTTCATGTTTGACTATTTTTGTACGTCCAAATTACGCATTTTATGTAGAGTTGATCATGTGTCTGATAGAAGGGGTGTATGTTGTTTTGATGCGAGCCAAAAAAAAACGAGCATCCCTCTCAGGCCACTTGCACATCAAGATGACTTAAAGTCAGTCTGCAGTATTTTAATCTCAACTCTTTGGTTTTTTTGGCGTGCTTTAAAGTCATGTCTGTCATTGACGATGATGGGTTTGCGCTTGCCATATCCTTTAAAATAGAGTCGTTTGGGTGAGATGCCTTTAGAGACCAGAATTTTGG
>JAJRXG010000021.1 GCA_024276375.1 Bacteroidota bacterium
AAAACCAAAAAAGTCTCTTTTGGCGATCTTTCTAATTTTTTCAATTAACTGATACTCAGGCATCACTGAATCTCAAAAACCAAAAATATCATCCAAAATATCCCTTTTTGTGGAAATCGTCAGATTCCGGAGTGGGCTCAAAAATAAATTAGGAGTTAATAAGTTGACGGTATTGACAAACGGATCAGCAGGCAGGTTTAGTTTTTCTTGAAAATGGCAAAGTTTTCATAGATAGTCATAGCTGCCTGTCTGGTAGGTTAATGGCAATGGGTTAAGTCGAGTGTGTTATTATATTAGGCTCTCAATCTACTCGATAGTGATTACTCTTTAGATTATACCGTTGGTTAATATTATGCCAGAAGTGATATTTAAATCATCCATAGTTTCTTTATTTCGCTTCTTTTGCAACACACTCACCTTACGAAGCTCCACAAGAAGGCGTCAATGCTTACAAAGATACTGTTAACGGGTGAGCTCGTATGTAAAACTCGAAAAATCATAAAGTCTCTTACATTTTATTGTTCAAACTGAGTCGCCCTATTTCTTTGGTCATGTATAGCGGCAGTGATAACAGTTGATAGTTTTATCTGGAACATACCTGAACCTATCTTAATGTGTGATGGCAAGAACATTTGATTAATGTACTGATCAGAGCGCTCAATATCGTTAACTGATATTGTAGAAGTGGACTGCATTTCTTCCCATGATTGCGCTTTTTTCATCAACTGAGAACTGGTCGATGTATCTGGCGATGATGTCATGGACATCACTGTAAGTTCCTGCGAGAAGGCAGACGGGCCAGTCTGATCCAAACATCACTCGCTCCACTCCAAAGACATCGATGACAGTATCCATGAATGGTACAATCTCCTCATAAGTCCAATCTTGCCAATCTGCTTCGGTGATCATCCCTGAAAGCTTGCAATGCACATGCTTATAGTTAGAGAATCCTTTAAGATCGTAACTCCAAGTAGATGTAGTGATTGGTTTTTTGATATTGGGTTTGGCGAGGTGATCTATATCGGAGAAGCACCATTGTCGGAGGTAAATATAACGATTGTGTTTTGTTCTATACCTTGCTCTTTAATCATCCGAAGTAGTTGCCCCATATGACTTTTTTGGTTTTGTGAGTTTCCGGAGTGGGCTCAATAGTATTACTATGACGATCGATAAAACAATTTTCATAATTTACCCATATAAAAGATGTATCTTTTGCTCGCAATGAACCTTAAAGCGCTCATTCTATCTCTATTCATACGGCCTCTGTCACCATGTACATCAGGGGCACAAGAAGTCATAGAAGACAGTATCTGGATCAGATATAAAAGCTTGGAGAATGATACCATGAGGATAGATTATCTGATTAAACAATCATGGAATAACGTCAGAGTCAAGCCCTACTTCAGTCTTCAATTATTGGATACACTTCCAACAATACCAATTATAGAAAGGATGTATTGTACTATTACTATGGAGTCTTATATAAAAATATAAGTCAATATAAAAAGAGTGAATCATATTTTGATAAGTACTATCAATACCATGAGTCACGAGGAAATCAACCACATTTGGCAGCTGTAAACTTGGCCAAAGCCAACATGTAATCTGACCAGTCTCTATGGGTCAAAAGCATGTCCTCCGTGACCGCCGCATTAAAGTTGTATGAAGCATTGAATGACACACTCGGAATCGTTAGAGCTTCTTCTAAATTGGGCTACTTACTCAATCGTTTGGGTTGACATGATGATGCTATAGGCTATCATCGAAGATCATTGGAGTTGTCCAGCATATTGTCTAACGTCAAAGAGCAATCAATAGCGTATTCTAATCTTGGACACACTTACGAAAAAATGATAAAGTACGACTCGGCTTCTGTTAATTTTAAAAAAGGATATGCTATAGACTCCCTCCACAACGACAAGTGGGGGCTTGTATTCAACAACACCCAAATGGCAAGAATCCTTTATAAAAAAGAGAAGTGCCAAAAAGCTCTACCATATGCCCAAAGGGCACTGACTTTGGCGAAGGAGTTGGAAGCCCCCAACTTGATTGCTCAAGCTCAATTGATATATGGATCGATACAGTTGGAAAACGGAAATAGAAAAAAAGGCATTACGACCCTTGCTGAGTATTGATACATTGCCGGCATTAACAACGATCTGCCAACGGATGACTACGGGGATTGATAGTTTCTCCTTGTTGGCGATTCCATATTTTTCATATTGGCGGGAGAGTTGATGAAGCAAGGCGGAATTGCCAATCGGCTGATTGCATTGGCAGGTTCGATGGTGGGGAGATTACCGGGCGGTTTGGCGTATGTCAATATATTGTCGCGATGCCGTATGGTTGAGCATGCATCATCACGGCCAGAGCCAAGGCGCCGGAATACATGATAAAGAAAATAAAATTTTTCTTCATAGAAGGTAATCGACTGACAGTGTACTGCAATAATATGACAATGTCATTTATCCAATAGCTTTATTCTGCCAACCCTAGGTGCTATGCGATCAATTCTTACTATATCTCTATGGAATGGTAATCTAAGCCATCAATTCTATAACACTACAGAGACCTTACAGCCCTGTCTGGAAGCACCGTAGCACAATCGAATAAGTGGCAAGACTTCGAGATTGAAACAGGGGATAGGCACTCATTACGCATGGGTAGATAGAACATTGGTTCCTCTAGTGATCAAAATTCAGACAAAACAATTGCCAACCAGCAGAGTTGTATCTCAGCGTATTGCCCTCAAGCTTTAACCACTTAATCGTATCTCAACGTAGATAGTTGGAATTGCGAAGTTGTAAAACCATCAGAAGCAATGCAAAGCCATTCTCTCTAATTAATGACGTAAAGAAGTGTAGAGTCCGGTATTTAGTGAGCATAATGGTGATTTTCGTCGCATTTTTCATAATTTGCTATGATAAAATGAGGCATTGAATGCATTGCATAAAATGCCCAGTGCCCACCAAAGCGCAAATACAGTAAATATCAATGTGATTTGAACTGCAACAATGATTGGAGACCTCATATGAGTTCCTTTAAATACAACTCTAAAACACAAGCTAATGTATTTTAAATTATGTATATTTCTAATTGTCTATTTTATACTCTGTGTCACAAATGGATGTCTTGATCAAGAAAATCCACACCCAAATGTCATAATTATAATCACTGATGATCAAGGTTATGGTGACTTGGCCATCACCGGCAATGAACAGATAAAAACACCGGTTATTGATCAATTGGCTCAAAGCAGTATAAGGTTCAACAACTTTTATGTCTCCCCTGTATGTGCACCAACGAGATCAAGCTTACTGACAGGACGATATTCTTTGCGAACCGGAATAAGAGATACTTATAATGGGGGAGCAATTATGGCATCAAGTGAAAAGACCATTGCAGAAATGCTAAAACAAGTTGATTATAAGACCGGTGTATTTGGAAAGTGGCATTTGGGAGATAATTATCCCGGCCGACCTATTGATCAGGGCTTTGATGAATCACTTGTACATCTATCTGGTGGAATGGGACAAGTGGGAGATATAACAACCTACTTCAGAGGAGATAGCAGCTATTTTGATCCTGTTCTTTGGCACAATGGTCACAAGAGGAATTACCCAGGGTATTGCTCCGATATCTTCACGGATAATGCAATTAAATTTATAGAAAACAATCAGGATACACCATTCTTTTGCTATCTCTCCTTTAATGCTCCACATACCCCACTTCAAGTGCCTGATGACTACTATCAATTATATGCAGATGTTGACCCATCTTTGGTCTTTGATAAAAACAATTCTTCAGGCTGGCAAATGACGGAGAAAGACAAGGAAGATGCCAGAAAGGTTTATGCAATGGTCACAAATATTGATGACAATATCGGTAAAGTACTAGACGTCTTAGATGAACTTGGTATTGCTAAAAATACTGTGGTAATATTTATGACAGATAATGGTCCGGAGCAATTGAGATATGTAGGAGGTATGAGAGGGAAAAAAGGCAGTGTGTATAGGGGTGGAACCAGAGTTCCATTTTTCTTGCGATATCCTGCTCTATATGCTGGAAACAAAGATATTGAAACCACTGCCGCCCATATTGATATACTACCCACAATCGCCAAAATTTGCAATGTAGATATCCCGAAAACAACGAAGATAGATGGCAGGAACCTCTTGCCACTCATGAATGACCAGAAGGTTGGCTGGGCTGATAGGCCATTGTTCTTCTATTGGTCAAGACGATATCCTGAACTATATAATAATATAGCACTTCAAAAAGCAAATTATAAATTAGTCGGACATACGGATTATAATGCTAAAATAGAAGAATTTCAATTATTTAATATAAAAACGGATCCACAGGAACAAAGGAACATTGTTGTAGAAAATATCAATATAGCCAAAGACCTCAAAAATGATCTAGACAAAATTTATCAAGAACTAATATCCTCTGAAAATATTTTGAATCCACCCCGTATCAAGCTTGGAAGTGATTTTGAAAATCCAGTTTTACTCAACAGAAATGACGCAGATGGCCAACGTGGCATTTGGGATCAAGAAGAGGTATTTGGAAAATGGCGAGTGGAAATCGCCGAAGGTTACTACGACTTTAAATTCAAGTTTATCAAACCGATCGATGCGGCCGGAAGAATGTTTCTGGAGACAAATACATTTGTCAACCAAATGAGAAACAATATAAGAACTGATATTATTGAGATGAACAATATACATCTACCTGAAATGAAATGTGACCTGATTCCATTTTACTTGGTTGATAACAAAAGAATATTCCCTTTTTGGATTGAGGTCAAAAAGATTAAATAAGACGTCTTTAATGCAGTCTTAATATTTGATGATGAAGTAGATTCATCCATGCTTATCCGCCCGACATTGATGTATCACAAATTGTGCATGGTATTGAAGGGTCTTTCTATGCATTCACTGATGAAAACACGGACACGCGCATAGAGCATTTCTTTTCAATGTCCATCTTTATCAAATGCTTTCGTTCCTGCCTTAATAGCAATATTCTGTAAGTTGTTTTCATACGGCGTGATGGGACATGACCACGATTTGCTATAAGCGCAATATGGATTGAACGACTCATTGAAGTCAATGACAATTGTATCTCCTTGAGGAATATCTAGGATGATATATCGACCTCCTCCATAAGTAGAAGTTCCACTCGTAGCATCATAATATGGGAGAAAAAGATGATCACTGAATTGTTGAGTCGCTTCATCTTCTACACCTCGATATATCTTCAGTTGTGCATCAATGCCATTGATATTAAAATAAGCCATACCATATTCTTTATACAATGGTCTCCGATCTGTTGTAGTCGGCATCTCAAATATGCGCCCATCTTTCAATAGCTCAAATGTCGCTTCAATCTGGAAAGTAGAATCATAAGGAAAGAATTCTAAATATTCAAACTCTGTCATCTGTGCAGGTGATAGCGGTGTCTTGGCAGGATCTCGAAACTTTTCATTTTGTTCTTCTTGCCAAGTTGTAAATATCGGATATGCTTTTATGGGCGCACTATGAGTGATCTCCTCTGTTTTAACTTTGGAAGTTTCTCTTGACAACCAATCTGCATATATATGAGAGTTCGTAAATTCTGGATATTGGGTGGTAAGTACCGAATCATATATGCTTAGATTCATATCGTTGGTGTTGAATAGATGCTCAATAGTTGCTATAGCACGTTCAGGGGCATTGCGCTTTAGTTGACAATATAATAAGGCATCATAAGAGCTTACATATTGTGGAAAATTATAGATCATATTCAGATAGGACGCTTCTGCTAACTCCAGCGAGTCAATCTCTAAATATAGGTTGCCTCGATACAGATTTAAAAAATCATCCTGAGTGTAAGCATAAACAGTATCGATGCAACTAAGCGCCTCACGGTACTTGCCGGCAAGATAAAATTTGTCAATCCCAATCAGATAAAAGGCTATATTTTTATCCTCGCTCTCCGTCATGTCCTCTAAAAGTTTGGCATATGCTTCCGGTTCTTTATCGATATCAATCAATTGCAAAAAATACAATCTTCCCAACGAACTATTCTTTGCCTCATCGGTCAACTCATTGTCAAATATGGCTCGCGCTTCTCGCTTCTTATCTTGTGCAATCAATTTTGAAATATCGGCGAGTTTTAATATCGCCGCCGCCTGTGATTGATACGACTCTTGTCCTCCACTATCGATCAATGCAGCGCTCATCGGCAAATAAATATTGCGCATCACATCAGAAAAATACTGTCCTGCAATATAAATAAACAAATCCTGTATTACATATTGTCCGTCTATATCCTGTGTAAGAAAGTATTGGTGATAGTTTAAACTTCCATCATCGAATAATCTAAACAATAGATAAAAATTGTCTTCATCATCTTGCCAATAGTCAAGATAATCATATGATGCTCCTGCCTTAATCATCTGAATAATGCGCTTACCTAAAATCCAACCTATATCTTGAGATACAAACTCCTTGTTGAATACCCGCAATCGTTCATTGCCATCCGTATCAATAACGACATCATTATAAAACATCGAATCATTGAACAAGTTAGACAGGTATCCGGGATCACCGTTATATAATGTCGAATCAATCGTACTTCCAATGCGGTGTACTTCTGCTGTTGTCAGAACTTGACCATTGGCCGTATATCCTGCCAAAAAGAAATATAATATCAACACCAACGCTGACGCCATATTTATGGATTTCGGGTTCATACTTCTTATACTAATAGTCATCCTCCAAAGGTAGTGCTTATAGCGTCAATTATAAAGGAATGGCTCGCTACTATGCCTCTGAATAGATCCTATGTCCATAATATCCTACTTTTGCGTTCTTTATGGATGCATTTTAGATTGACACAAATAAATCGATCCAATACGATCTTTTGATCTGAAGTCAATTAAAGTAACTATTCAGCAACCACAAGTTTTTGCCAGAAAATGCCCTTTTTGCCCCTGTCTTTGCCAGATTTTTCTTACGTAATGATGCTACGCTGCAAAAAATATGGCTTTGATAGGAACAAAAATGCCTATTTACTGTCTAAAAACGGTGGTGCTGAATAGTTGCCAATTAAAAACATATTGTTAAATTATTTTCTTCGCTATTACCATGTCTAAGAGAATCTCGATTTTGCTATTAAATCACTTCTCTGCCAACAGAACATTATGATTATAGGAATCGGAGGTGTCAGCAGAGCAGGCAAGAGTACATTGGCCAATCTCCTCACCAAGCTATTTATAGCACGGGGCAACAAGGTATTGATTTTTAGTCAAGATGACTACATACAACCGGAAGAACGGATTCCGATTATTCGTGATCGAGTGGACTGGGAAGTACCCGAATCCATACGCATCAGTGATTTTAGCAAGGATATATTAGAAGCTCGTAAACACCATAACTTGATCATTGCAGAAGGATTGTTTTGCTTTTACGATCCTTTATTGGTAGATCAAATGTCACGAAAAATTTATATCCATATCTCCAAGGATATATTTTTACATAGAAAGAAAGAAGATCTGAGATGGGGCAGTACACCTGATCCTGATTGGTATATGGAACATATCTGGAATAGACACCAACGATACGGCATCCCATCTGACTTGGAACAATATTTTACCGTCGATGGCTCCCAATATTTTGACCTTATTCAGATCATGCAATATTGTCTCAGAGAACAACCGGAGATATAAATTCAAGATATTTTCGATCTTGTTTCCCTCCTTCCATTTTATCACTCAGATCACTGAACTACACGAAGCTTACGCAACCTATAAACCATGAAAGACATAGAAACACTTCACGCAAGAAGTGCCCATTTCTACCCTAAGTGATGATTAACAAGACGCCTCCTATGAGTCTCTTTGTGCCCTAAGTGGTTACTAAAAAAAAATCCCTTATGGACGCATTACACGTTATATTCACCTCTGTAACTATCTTTTTTTTAATGTAAAAGCAAAAGTAGATCCCTCTCCTACTGTACTTCGTACACTGATCGTCTCATCGTGTGCATCTAGTATCTGCTTGACGATAGCCAACCCAAGACCTGATCCTCCACTTTCTCTATCTCGACTTTTATCAACGCGATAGAACTGATCAAACAAATATTTCAAATGCTCCTCCTCTATACCGATACCATCATCACTAACTTCTACAAGTACATATTCAGCCATATCGTAACTGCCGATAGTTGTGAGACCATCCTTGATACCATATTTTATAGCGTTAGCAATAAGGTTGTTCAACACCTGGCGTATGCGCTCCTTATCGGCAAGTACCGTATAAGATTTGCTGGCTCCTACCTTTAAAGCGAGTTTTACATTGTGTTTGTCGGACATTATCATGTGATCCTCAATCACCTCATCAATCAGCTCTTTTAAATCAAATGGAGTCTTACGCAGCTCAATTTTATGCATCTCAAAATCGTGAACCGTCTCAAGATTACGAACGATCTTTTCTAGCCGATTGAGATTGGCTGTAGCCCTTCTAAGATATTTCATATTGATAGATTCATCATTTATTCCCCCATCTAACAATGTAAATAGATAACCTTGAATGGAGAATATAGGTGTCTTCAACTCATGCGAAATATCACCAAGCAGACTTCTACGATATACCTCATTCTCAGTTAGTTGATCGATTTGCAACTGCTTCTCTTCAACCCATTTTACAACATCGTTCTTTACGCTCAAGATGCTTTTATGAATCAACTTATCCTCTTTCATCTCACGTACAGTCCGCTGAGATGTGTGTATCATTTTATAAATGAGAATGATTCTTCTAAAAACGAAATTTTCAATTATGATTTTTGAGATTATATAATTGACCAGCAGCAAACAAGTTATAAATATCAACCAGACAAGTCCCGAAGAAACAAACAAATACCCCAAGGTCATAAAAACCAACAGTATCAATACAATGACTCCTGTAAGAGAAGCGGTTAACAACAGAATAACTTGCTGTATGGAGATGTTCTTAAACATCAAATGATGCTTTATGTATTTAAAATTTGAATTTATATCCTACGCCTTTCATCGTTTTAATATACTCCTTTCCTATTTTTTTCTCAATTTGCGGATGTGGACATCTATAGTGCGATCTCCCACGATGACATTATCTCCCCATACCTTCTTGAGAATTTCCGCACGTTTAAATACCTTGCCAGGGTCGGAGGCCAATAGATACAACAATTTAAATTCCTTTTTGGCAAGATTCACCTCTTGGCCTTTTTTGCTAACTTTAAAATCCGCTCCGTCTATTTGCAACGCACCGTAGCACAAGGTCAGTGTCTCATGACCCCGACGGGCAAGATCAACACTCCTCCTAGCCAAAGCCCTAATTTTACTCCTCAATACATTGGGCTGTATCGGTTTCGTTATAAAATCATCACCGCCCGATTCCAAGGCCTCCACATGTATCTGTGCATCATTTCTGGCGGTTAAGAATGCTATCAAAACATCTTTTAATATGGGGTCTTTTCTAAACACCCTACATACCTCTATCCCATTCATATCCGTCATCATAATATCCAATATCACAATATGGGGCACAAATTTTCGCGCCGTCTTCAATCCCTTCTGAGCACTGTGTGCTGTTCTTACCTCGTGACCATCATTTCTGAGATTATAACTTAGAAACTCCAATATGTCCTCTTCGTCGTCAATAATCAAAACCCTCAATACTTGGCTGTCTTCATTCATCTACATGTTACTATTTTGATTGACCATTCTCATACTTCGATTTATAAATACTCCCCAATTCCTCAAGTACTTTTTCATACTTCTCAAAATTGGTTTGATAGAGATAGAGATTGCTGTCCAACTGGCTCTGGCTGATCTTATGGATTTTCAATATGCTTTCAAGCAATACTTTGCTCAAGCTATCGCGCTCATCTACTGTATATTCTCTCACGATGTCATCGGCCAAAGTGAGATCTGCAAAAATCCGAACCATCTTATCTTCTGGTATCGTATATGGTACTTCCTTCTTACAAGAAAAGAAGGCGATAGAGCAAGTGAAAAGTACAGCTGACAAAATCGCGCGTAACATTTATTTATACATTTTGGGGCTAATCAAAAGATCTATCACTGTGTTGGTCTGATCGAGATCCGCCCAATTGTCCACATCAATCCTCAATCTAAAAATACCACAAGTAGGAAGATTGGAAATCGTCTTGACACAAAAATAATTGTGAAGATAAGTGAGGCCGGGATTGTGGGCGATCAACAAAACCCGATTGACAGTATCCTCAAGCGTACTGAGCGTCTCTATCAATTGGTGCTCCGATGCATGATACAAATAATCCTGTATCTCCTTTTGGGCGCATTCAATCAACTGCATAAAATATTCAGCCGTTTCCACCGTCCTTTTGGAAGGGCTCAATAGTACTTTATCTATCCTCGACACACGATCTCTAAGTACGCCCGCCATTATCGCTGCATCCTTGTATCCCCGCTGATTCAATGGGCGCTGAAGGTCAGATAGGCGTGGATTGTCCCAACTGGATTTTGCATGTCTTACGAGATAAACCTCCTTCACTAAAAAAAATATTTGTACCTTAGAAAGTTGATTTTAAACACCAATGAATATTTACACAATATATCACTTAACGCATACTATTGAGACCATATGAACAGATTGCCACAACATTGGATTGCTCAAAAATACACTTCTAAGGCTATTTATTCTCATGCATGATCCCACTGACAAGCTCATCACCAAAGATATTGGTTTTATAGAAAGGCAGATCTCAGAAGAACTCATCCTCGCCACAGAAGAACTCTTGGATCAAAGTGCCCTACTCAAAAGTAATAACATAAATCCTACAACTTGGGAATGCACCGTCACAGACAAAAATATTCATTATTCTATATACATTCAGATTAAAAACGAAAAAATAGTCTCCACCGATTGCGATTGTGTCAACGGTCGACGCGGTTTGCAATGTCCTCATATCCTCGTGGCATTGCTGAGTATCCGAAAACATATCAACCACCCAAAACCCCAAATAAAAAAAATTCGAAAAAGTCGAATGGATTTAAAATCCTTCGTCAATGCTCTTGACCCTAAAGATCTGCAGAGTTTCGCATTGTCTTATGGTAGAAAACACCGGGGATTCCGCCTGATGATGCAAGCTCAATTTGTCGATCAATTGGATGAAGACCAAACTCAACTTTTTTTTGATGCCACCTACCCCATTCATACCAAACCCAATCAAAATGTAAGTGCAAGCAACCTATCCCTCTTTGTAGCCATAACACGAGAACTCCAAGTACACATCAAGGTACACCTCAACCATGGTGACTATATCCGAGCCTACAACCTGCTCAACAAGTCCCTGAATAAATTTTTTTACGTCAAACATCATCTGACCAATACCCACAAGGGCTTTGAGGAATCTCATCAATGGTTTTTAAAGACCTATATAGAATGCCTTAATCTGGTAGAAGCCCCCGAATACAAAATCTACATGAAGAAAGAGCTGCTATCGCTCCTAAAATCTTCCTTTGTCGATGCATCACATCCTCTGGAGCAATCCCTCTGGATTGTAGCATTGCAAGATGTAGAAATCAAAAACTCTTTGAGAGAGGCCGCTGCCACATTCTTACAACGAAACAATACAACATCAACCGCGCATTACTTTGTCCTCATGCTCTCTTGGATGCTTGACAGTGCCTCTCTATGGCCGAGCAACATAGATCAACTAGACAATCACTCTGTTTTTCGATTGAGCCAAGTACTTTCTCAATACAAGGATTTACAACTTGCCCAAAATATCATCCGAACTCTTCTACTGAATAGAGATCTCAATCATACCATTGCCAAAATGCTCTTGTCATGTATCGCCAAACCCATTGATGCAACTCTTGGGATTCGATTGATTGAATATTACATCAGATTGAGAGATATCTGGTATCTTCATTGGCTTGAAAACCATACGGATCAGTGGGATCAACTCCGCAGTCGATTGAAGAAAAAAATAGAACATACGACCGATGTATCCCTCATGATTGAATTTTTTATCTACTCCTCAAAACCACAACAAGCGGCTCAGGTCATTGAACAAACCGCTTCTTTTGACCTCCTGATGAAGTATGATGCTGCATTGTTGAAATTAAACCCGCCCATCTGCTATCAACTCTATGAAAACATGATCCTCAGATATCTCTCCGATCACTTTGGCCATAAAGCTGTCGATTTTATGCATTCCATCCTCGCAAGAGTCACTGCCATCGCCGGTCCTCAATGGAGCTTACAACTCTCAGAACAAATCAAAAAAGCTTTTCCCGATCGCACTGGGTCACTACCGTAATCCCGAGCTCTCACAGCGCTTATCCTGATACACAATCTACATGTGGAGCATTCAGCTATCAAGTTTTCTACTACCTAACCAAATTTATGCTTTATTTTGAGTCATCAAACGGACTATTTCCAAACAATCTTTTTAAAAATAACTCAATTCCGTCCACTTTACGCCTATTGGCGCAAGACTACAAGATCTTATGATAGATGCGATAATATTTGATCTCGATGGCGTCATCGTTGATACAGCTAAATACCACTTTCGTGCCTGGCAACGACTCGCTGCACACCTAGACATACACTTTACTCCAGAGGACAACGAACGGATGAAAGGTATCAGCAGATCCGACTCCCTTGATAAACTATTGGCGCTCGGTGGCAAATCATATTCTGAGCGAGATAAACAAAAATTTTGCTTGATTAAGAACACTTGGTATCTCGAATTGACCCAAAATATAAATCCCAGTGGGATACTCCCCGGTATTGTTGCATTTTTGGATCACTTGGAGTCCGAAGGCATAAAATTGGCGTTGGGATCTGCAAGCAAAAACGCCAGAAAAATATTGGATGCCGTCAAACTTACCCATCGATTTGATGTCATCGTGGATGGCAACGATGTCAGCAAAAGTAAGCCAGACCCAGAAGTGTTTCTGAAAGGGGCACAAGCATTGGGCATCGCTCCGCAACATATCATCGTCGTAGAAGATAGCGCCAAAGGTATTGATGCTGCAATCTCCGGTGGATTTTTAACAGTGGGATTGGGGTCGGAAGACCATTTATCACATGCTGATATCGTTCTACCATCTCTAGAACACATCACCCTCGGATTTCTCCAATCACATATCAGTAAGACAGTATCGTAATGAAAACAGACTTCATAGGACAGAATCCATGGTCAATCAATGTAAATGAATGGAA
>JAJRXG010000247.1 GCA_024276375.1 Bacteroidota bacterium
GTAAAGGTTGCCCTCTATATGTGGAATAGGTACATGCTCGGGATACGCAAGTCGATCAGGGAGTATAGGATAGCATCCGTGGTTAATCGCTTCAACTATACTGATACCGAAGAAATCTTGGTGGCTAGTGACCAGCAGTATATTTGATGACTGGAGTATGGATTGATAAGTTTTGCGGTTCTCTACCCATCCCCAATGATGAATATGTCTGACTAGTCGTTCCCTGTACAAATCAAATACTTGTGGCTTTTGCTTATACGATCTTCCAACTACATTGAGACCAAATTTGTAACCATCTTCTGATAAACTCAACAATGCCTGAAAGAAATCCTCAGGGTTTTTATCATATTCCCATCGATGATTCCACAGAAATACAGGTGTCTCCGTAGCTCGTCTTTGAGGCTCACTGACCCCATTGATACCGATAGGTAGTACACCACTCTTCGCTTTGAGCCCATCAATTGTCATGGGGGTTTTAAAGCGAGGAAACATATTTAAGAAACCCGGCAAGGCCGCATAAAAAGAATTGTAATGATACTGAGAATTATAAAGTATATGATCTGCAACTACTGCAGAGATATAATTGATCCAACCATAGTGATGATCCCTCTTTAGAACTTTGTCTGGATCGTCTTTTGACCAAGGATAAGTAATCTGATTCTCATGAAAATAGAGGATGATAGGAACACGCTGATATCGAGGTATTATGGAGGATTTAAATAGCGGAAGGTGGATCATATCCGTGACGACAAACAAGTCATAATCGAGATTAGAATCATTGAGGGGAGCGATAATATCATATACTCCTCCGGCCATTTTCCACTTCCATGCATGTGCCGCACTACTGTATATGTCGATCTCATGTCTCGAATGTTGTTGCAAGCCTTCTGCCCATACTCGATGACTTGTATCATCAAAGGTATCAAAAAGTGCAATGCGCATATAGTGCTCCAAGTTAATAAGAATAATGTTTCACGCTCGATGTTATATAAACCTATGACAGGAGATTGTATTTTTGATCTATGAGTGATACTGGCAATAAGAACAATATACTTACCGATGTACTGATTATTGGTGCCGGTGTAGCAGGATTATCAGCGGCTATTAAGTTGGCCATGTTGCGATCGGATATAACGATCACCGTACTGACTAAAACCAATACTTCTGAAACCAATACTTCATGGGCTCAAGGAGGTATCGCATCGGTATGGGATTTTAGTGTGGACGGATATGCCCAACATATCGCCGATACGATAGATGCAGGTGATGGTCTGTGTGACCCCGAAGTCGTGGAGATTGTGGTTAAAGAAGGTCATGAACGCGTAGAAGAATTGATACAATGGGGTGCTCGATTTGACAAGGAAGAGGATGGAGCATACAACTTGGGCAAGGAAGGTGGTCATAGCCAAAATCGCATTTTGCACTACAAGGATATTACGGGTTGGGAGATTCAGCGCACCCTCAATGAAAAGGTAAAACAATATCCCAATGTCAGGATACTGGAGCATTACTTTGCCTTGGATATTATTTCACAGCATCATCTCGGGCACAATGTGACTCGGCTTACGCCAAATATCCAATGCTATGGCACATATGTACTCAACAAAGAAACACAGGAGATAGACACCATTTTAGCCAAGATCACTGTCATGTGTACAGGAGGTACAGGCCAAATCTATAAGACTACAACCAATCCGGTGATTGCCACCGGTGATGGAATCGCCATGGTATATCGAGCCAAAGGTCGAATCGCCAATATGGAGTTTGTACAGTTTCACCCTACCGCTCTTTACCAGACCAATGGAGAGAAGCCCGACTTTTTAATCTCCGAGGCAGTACGGGGATTTGGAGCGATACTCAAAACACCACATGGAGAGAAGTTCATGTACAAGTATGATGATCGGCTGTCGTTGGCTCCAAGAGATATTGTCGCTCGAGCCATTGACAATGAGATGAAAGTGCTGGGTGTGGATCACATGTCCTTGGATTGCAGGCATTTGGACCAAGAAGGATTTTTAGAACACTTTCCCAACATTTATCGCAAGTGCAAAAGTATTGGTATTGATCCATTTATGGACATGATTCCGGTGGTTCCGGCTTGTCACTATGCTTGCGGTGGCATTCTGGTTGACAAAATAGGACGGAGTGCTATCCACAACTTAATGGCCGCAGGCGAGTGCACTTGTTCCGGATTGCATGGTGCCAATCGCCTTGCTTCCAATTCACTACTTGAAGGCCTTGTATTTGGTCATCGTGTAGCCTTGTCTATAGCAGCATATATTGACGATCTTGTCATCATAGACCATATTCCGGACTGGGACGCAGAAGGAACAACTGACCCCAAAGAGATGGTTTTAATTACGCAGAGCTTGAAAGAACTTAAGGATCTGATGAGTTACTATGTAGGCATTGTTAGAACCAATATCCGACTCAAAAGAGCTTCAGACAGACTCTATTTACTCTATGAAGAGACAGAGCGACTCTATGGTACTACCAAGATATCTCCTCAGCTATGCGAATTGAGAAACTTGATTACGATTGCTTATCTCGTGACCAAGGGAGCCACCATGAGAAGGGAGAGCAGAGGTTTGCATTTCAATACAGATTACCCTGATCACTATGATTATAAAGAGATTACACTATTATAGCATGGTGACTTTGAGGAAGTCCTCTTACATTCGCAATAATTTTTAGAGATATAGCATCAAGATGAAGGTATTGAAATTTGGAGGGAGTTCCGTAGGCACACCAAAACGGATTGCCGCATTGAGTAGATTAATCGCAGAGCGATATAAATCAGGACAACAAATGACCGTGGTGTTTTCGGCTTTTCAGGGAGTAACCGATGCGCTCATCCAATCAGCCAATGAGGCAGCATCGGCCGACATCCAATACGAAACAACCATCGATACCCTTGAGCAACGGCATTTGGAAACCATACAAGAGCTCGATTTAAGTCAGAATGCCGTACGTGATGAAGTATTGGAGAATTTCAATGTCCTGAGCAATCTGCTAAAGGGAGTGTATCTCGTACGCGAGGCCTCGGTGAGGACGATGGATTATATCTTGAGTTTTGGAGAGCGTAACTCGGCTCCTATTATCGCGGCTTACTTGCAATCCTTAGATCTTCCTGCGCAGTATCTCGATGCACGCAATATTGTCAAAACCAATAAGGAATTTGGTAAAGCTAAGGTCAATTTTGCCAAAACAGAGAAGCTCATCCGGTCACATTATCAAGAGCATGCCGATACCTTGCAGATCGTTACAGGGTTTATCGCGGCTGATGTAGGAGGGCTGACAACCACCCTCGGAAGAGGCGGATCGGATTATACGGCTGCCATAATCGCAAATATTCTGGATGCAGAAGTGTTGGAAATATGGACCGACGTAGATGGTGTGCTCACCTCCAATCCACGAATCGTCAAAAATGCCTATACCATTGAGGCATTGAGCTATGATGAAGCGATGGAGCTTTCGCATTTTGGTGCTAAAGTTATCTATCCGCCGACGATTCAACCGGCGCTCAACAAGTCCATTCCCATTTATATCAAGAACACCTTCAACCCTGACTTTGTCGGCACCTTGATTAGCAATAAAGCGCCCACCGAAGGCAAACGCAAAATCACCGGAGTTACTGCTGTATCCAATATCGTATTGCTTACCCTTGAAGGCTCCGGAATGATGGGAAGTCCGGGATTTGCCGCTCGTATGTTTTCTACATTGGCCAATCACAAGATCAATATTGTGATGATTACTCAAGCATCTTCAGAACACTCCATATGTATTGCCGTAGATGGACACCACAGCAAAAAGGCTATTAAAGCCCTTAATGAAGCTTTTGTAAAGGAAATTGAAGGTCAATTGATAAAACCTATAAAGTGCGAAGACGATCTCTCCCTCGTCGCAGTGGTAGGTGAAAAAATGAAAAGCGTACCCGGAGTATCCGGAAGCCTTTTTAAAGCACTGGGCAATAATGGTATCAATGTAGTGGCCATCGCTCAAGGTTCATCGGAATTAAACATCTCTATTGCCATAAAAAGAAAAGATGAACACAAGGCATTAAACTTAATTCACGATGCCTTCTTCTTATCGGACAATAAGAAGTTGAATGTATTTCTTGTCGGCGTGGGGCTTATCGGGGGAACTCTCTTGAATCAAATCGCCGAACAAAAAGAACGACTTATAAATGAAAAACACATTGATATCAGAGTGATCGCTTTGGCCAATTCCACTAAGATGTTTTTTGAAGAAGAAGGTGTTGATCTCACTGGATGGAAGTCTCATTTGTTCGATCATGGAGACAATATGGATTTTACAAATTTTGTCGATCGAATGGTGGATTACAATCTTGCCAATTCGATTTTTATTGATTGTACCGCCAATCATCATATCACCGATTTCTATCCACGCATACTTGAGAACAATATCTCCATTGCCACCGCCAACAAAGTGGCAGCATCAGCACCCTACCAAGAGTATAAATCACTTCATAATCTGGCCTTGCATCACAACGTGCAATTTCTGTACGAAACCAATGTGGGAGCAGGGCTCCCGGTACTTTCGACCTTGGATGGTTTAGTGCGAAGTGGTGATAGGGTAGAGAGAATTGATGCGGTCATCTCCGGATCGCTCTCTTTTATATTTAATAATTATAGCCCCGAAAAGAGCTTCAAAGAGTTGATTCTTGCCGCTCGTGAAAAAGGTTATACAGAACCCGATCCGCGTGATGATCTATCGGGACAGGATATCAAAAGAAAAATCATCATCCTCAGTCGAGTCGCTGGCTATCCGATCGAACCGGAAGAGGTTACTATAGAAGCTTTGCTGCCCCAATCTTGTATGGAAGCAGAGTCAATCGATGACTTCTTAGAAGAATTGGATCACCACGACGATTACTTCAAATCATTGATTGATACCGCTCATACCCAAAATGCCAAATTGAGATATGTCGCATCATTGGTAGATGGCAAAGCGACTATATCACTCGAAATGGTTACTTCAGACAGTCCTTTCTATCATCTGGATAGTACGGACAATATGGTGGTATTTTATACCGAGCGCTATAAGGAGAGACCCTTGGTGGTGCAGGGTCCGGGTGCAGGAGCTCATGTGACAGCCGCAGGTGTATTTGCTGAGATTATTCAATTGGGCAATTACGTCGTATAGTTTCAATATGAAGAGGTGCCTGAATCCCAATGCCCCCACATAGGACGTGAGATTTAGACTGCCATTATGGCTGCCTTTTATCTAGATTTACGGATATTTCGTGACATAGATGCAGCAATTTTTCCTGATTCGTGTATGGAATGGTAATTGACGGTTGTATCTTCCGACTAACTTGGATATATGTTTACAGATTTGTTTTTTTTAGACCATTTATCGGACGAAGGAGAATTCCCCCCGATCATTTCATTGAATGATGATGAACTGACGGACAAGGATGATGTCTATCCAGAGGAGTTGCCCATTCTTGCTCTTAAAAATACCGTTTTGTATCCTGGTGTAGTGTTGCCTATTACTATCGGTAGGGACAAATCCATCGAGGCGGTCAAAGCAGCATATGATAGTTCTAAATTTATAGCTGTTCTATCACAAAAAGATTTAAAAAACGAAGATCCTTTGGCAGATGATCTCTACCATCTGGGATCAATCGCTCGTATTATTAAGCTATTAAGAATGCCTGATGGGAGTACAACAGCCATCTTGCAAGGTCGTGCCCGTTGTAACCTAAGAAAGCTCACCAAAGAAACTCCTTTTCTAAAGGGAATTTTTGATGTCGTTGCTGAGGAAGAAGTCGAGAGTGATATGGAGCTAGATGCCATCATGTCTTCGATCAAAGATCAGTCGAGGCGAATTATTGAATTATCTCCACAGATCCCTTCGGAGGCATCTGCTATGTTGGAGAATATGACAAACATATCTTATTTAATCAATTTTATCGCCTCCAACCTGAATCTGAGCATCACTCAGAAACAAGAGATCCTAGAAATGACACCTTTGAGAGATAAAGGCAAGTTAGTGCTTAAGCACCTCGGGGCTCAACTGCAATTGGTAGAATTGCGATCCAAAATCGAGAATAAAGCTAGAGTAGATATTGAAAAACAACAGCGCGATTACTTTCTCAACCAACAACTCAAAACAATTCAAGAAGAGTTGGGTCAGAATCCACAGCAAGCAGAAATCAACGAATTGGCATTGCGCGGTAAGAAGAAAAAATGGCCGACTTATGCCTATGAACACTTTGTAAAAGAACTCAATAAAATCAAACGGATTAACCCTCAAGTAGCAGAATACTCCGTTACGCTCAATTACCTCG
The DNA here is from genome assembly GCA_024276375.1 of Bacteroidota bacterium. GTDB lineage: Bacteria > Bacteroidota > Bacteroidia > Chitinophagales > Saprospiraceae > JAJRXG01. The sequence continues at coordinate 6,317 of JAJRXG010000247.1, forward strand.
ATGTATTGTTGGATCTCCCTTGGGATGCTTATACCAAAGATAACTTTGACCTTAAACGAGCAAGAAAGGTGCTGGATAGAGATCACTATGGTCTCGACAAAGTAAAGGAAAGAATCATCGAACACCTAGCTGTATTGAAACTCAAAGGAGACATGAAATCACCCATTATTTGTCTCGTCGGCCCTCCGGGAGTGGGCAAAACCTCCCTAGGCAAGTCCATCGCCAAGGCATTGAAGCGCAAGTTTGTCAGAATGTCCCTCGGTGGTCTGCATGATGAAAGTGAAATAAGGGGTCATCGAAAAACGTATATCGGAGCAATGCCGGGAAGAATCATAAAATCACTAAAAAAATCCGGATCTTCCAATCCGGTCTTTATCCTAGATGAAATAGATAAAATCGGCAAGGACTTCAGAGGAGACCCTTCCTCAGCCTTGTTGGAAGTATTGGATCCCGAACAGAATGGAACTTTTTATGACAATTACCTCGAATTGGAATATGATCTGTCTAAAGTCCTCTTTGTCGCTACGGCCAATAGTCTGAACAGTATCCAACCTGCCTTGTTGGATCGAATGGAAATCATCCACATCAGCGGTTATTCCACAGAGGAGAAAGTACGTATTGCCCAAAAGCATCTCGTCCCACAACAACGCAAAGAACATGGATTAAAAGCCAATCAGGTATCCTTGCCCAAAAGCGTAATCATCCGATTAATTCAGGATTACACCAGAGAGTCAGGTGTACGTGGACTGAGCCGACAGATAGCAGGAGTCATGAGACGCGCAGCCAAAATGATCGCCATGGACGAAGCCTCCAAGGTGACCATTTCTACGGATATGATAGAAGACATCTTAGGCCCTACCAAATATTCCTTTGATAAGTATCACAAATTAAAAGTACCGGGTGTAGCTATTGGACTTGCATGGACTCAAGTAGGCGGAGATGTATTGTATATTGAGGCAAGTCTGCACAAAGGCAAAGGCAAGCTTACCTTAACAGGAAACCTCGGAGATGTAATGAAAGAATCAGCCACTACAGCCTTGAGTTATATCAGAGCACATGCAGATACTTTTAAGATTGATGAGAATTTGTTTGAGCAATATGATATTCATATCCATGTTCCGGAAGGAGCCATACCCAAAGACGGACCAAGTGCGGGAATTACAATGATGACAGCACTAACATCGGCTTTTAGAAATCTACCCCTAAAGCCATACATCGCAATGACAGGGGAGATTACCTTGAGAGGTCAAGTGCTACCTGTAGGTGGAATAAAAGAAAAAGTTCTTGCCGCTAAAAGGATGGGAATAAAGAAAATCATCTTATGTGCTGAAAATGAAAAGAATGTCCGTCAGATTCCGTTAGATTATATCAAGGATATTGAGTTTCTTTATGTGGATCGTATGGAGGAGGTGATCAAGCATGCTTTGGGATAGGCTATGATGGTGGTTAAAAGCTTGTTAAATAGCTCTATACCCGCATTCTGACAGTATTGACCACGTTTTATTATTAACTTTGTTATCCTATGAGGAGATCATTTGTCACCATATGTTTAGTTCTCGGGTTTGTCCTTGCGCTGATGGCACAAGACCAACTCAAGGTAGTACAATTTTCCGGAAGGGTGATCTCTTTGGAGAAAGGCAAGATCAATCGTTTAATGTATACCAATATTGCTGTAAAGGGAACTTCCAGAGGAACGACTTCTGACATCGATGGGTTCTTTTCTATTCCCGTTCGCGAAAATGAAACAATGCTTTTTAGCAGGATTGGTTATATCACAACGGAGTATGTCATTCCGGAGGGCATCGAGGGCAATCTGTTTTCTAAAGATATTATTATGCAAAAAGATACGGTCTTTTTGCCGGAAGCATTTATTTATCCTTGGCCGGATAGAGATTATTTTAAAATTGAATTTTTGGCTTTGGAGATAGACAATGCTTTTCAAGAATTGGCAGAGCAGAATCTAGCACCGGATAAAATCGCCTTATTGCGACAAATCCTCCCTGCCGATGGTGGTGAGGTTAGCAAATTGGAATTGCAGCAAGCACAACAAGCCTATTATTATGCAGGACAAGCGAGGCCGATGAATATTTTCAATCCCCTTTCATGGAAAAAGTTTATCGACGCGATAAAGCGCGGAGATTTCAAGAAAAAAGAGTAATTCAGTTTCGATCTGACTAAAGGTTACTATTCAGGAGGGTGCTTTTTAGCCAAAATGACGCCTACCTGAATAGTAATGACTAAAGACTCTTGGTTATTTTTTTGACAACTTTAAACTCGCTAAAAAATACTTTGGCAAGAACGCGAATGATCGTATATACCGGGATGGCCACTACCATTCCAAGGATGCCTCCGATCTTCGCTCCTACAAGTACAATGATGAATATCTCCAAAGGATGTGCTTTCACACTCTTGGAAAAAATATTTGGTTGTAGTATAAAGTTGTCTATCAACTGCATAATTCCAAATACTAAGGCTATCCACCCCAGCATCGGAAGCAACTCGGAATAAAACTGAGCATCAAGATTGGAAGACAAGGTAATCAACATGCCAAATGAAGCTCCCAAAATAGGACCCACATAAGGAATCACATTCATCAATGCTGCAAAAAATCCAATTAACAGCGCATTTTCAAAACCCATGAACTTCAGCGCTAGACTTACCCCAATTGTGATCAAGGTGATTTGGATGAGTACCCCTGTAAAATATCGCATCAGCAGATGTGCACTTTCATCTAATGCATGAGTCCACTGCGCTTCATTGTTGTTTGGAACGAGCGATTGGACGATACGCGTAAAGAGTCCCTGCTCTTTTAAGAAAAAGAACGCAATAAAAAATACGGAGAAAAAAGTGATAATGATATTGCCCAATGCACCCACCAAGGAACTAAAAATCATTGAAATCTTGGAGGGATCCAGTATGTGGATCAGATTGTTTCTCAGTTGGTCGAAAAAGCTATCTCCTCCCGAAATTGATTCGGTGTTTTGATCAATCGGATTCTGAGTGTTGTTGGATGGTAGATTTACGACAATGTTGATGGAAGTATGCAGTGAGTCTCGATCCCGCAAGATAGAATCCAGTTGGAACACTTTGACATATGGGATCTCCATTGATGGAGCATCTTCAGCCACGGTATCTTTATCGGAGCTAGTTTCTTCAAGCAGGATTCCTCTTTTGATCAACCACTTATTCCAATCATCAATGGGATCCTCCAGACTCTGTATCATTCTTTCATAATCTATATTGGCAAGTTTTCGCGTCTGTTGGACTATAGGTGGAATAAAGGCATAGAGAATGATAAACCCCAACACTGCAAACGTAATCAAAGTGACCAACGAAGCTCCGACAGATCCGATCAAGCTTCTGAGGCGATTGTTGATTGGAGCACCTACCATTGAGATGATCCATGCCAAGAAAATATAGGTCAGAATATCTGAAAAATAGAAAAATATGAATCCCAATAAGATGACAGGTACAATGGCAACTGCATAACGTTGATACTTCTTAAAAGGCATCTTGCAGATTATTTAATTGATAAATAGATATAGATGGATCATATGACCTTTAAGGGTTGAAAATACGAGAAGCCCGGCATTATTCAGCCATTATTTTCTGCTTACAAATTCAATATTGCGTTTCAGACCACTAAATTTAGTTCTTTTTACCGCAGACTTTTCAAAAAGACGGTTAAAGACATCTTCGGTGATATCCAACCATTCGCTTTGAGACTTCTCCAGAAGTTCATCTTTAGGTTCAAAAGCGGGTTCTTGGTGCGGAGTTGCAAAGCGATTCCAAGGGCAGACTTCTTGACATATATCACAACCGAAGATCCAGTTGTTCATTTTACCTCGATATGAGGATGGGATATCTTCTTTAAGTTCTATAGTTAGATAGGCAATGCACTTACTGCCATCGACGATGTATCCGGATGGAGAGATGGCATCAGTAGGACAAGCATCTATACACCTCGTACAGTGGCCACAATGATCTTGAACCGGCGCGTCCGGGTCTATCTTGAGATCTATGATGAGTTCGGCCAAAAAGAAATAGGAACCTTTTTTTTTGGAAAGTAAAAGCGTGTGCTTGCCGATCCATCCAAGTCCACTGCGCTGCGCCCAATCCCGTTCTAGAACCGGAGCAGAATCCACAAAGCATCGACCCTCTATATTTCCCAAATGCTGTCTCATTTTGTACAGCAAAAGAAACAATTTGTCCTTTATCACCTGGTGATAATCTTGACCATATGCGTAGGTGGATACTTTTGGTGCATCGGGATCTGTGGGTTGATTGGCGGTGTAGTAGTTATAGGATAAGCTCATCACAGTTTGAGCTCCAGGCACCAATTTGGTAGGATCTACGCGTTTGTCAAAGTGGCGTTCCATGTATGACATCGTTCCATGATGACCTTGATTGAGCCACGATTCCAGACGTCGGGCTTCGGGCTCCATAAATTCGGCTTTGGCAAAACCCACAGATTGGAAACCCAGTTCTTTGGCCCATATTCGGATTTGAGTCTTGGTATCCATTGTGATTTGATTGCCCGGTATTGGAATCATCCCAATATTTGAAGTTTAGCGTATTGGAGCATGATACGCTTGTCTGGATTGTCCGGTACTTGATCGAAGTAGATACTTGCCACATTTCTATCATCAATAGATTGTACAACACCTTCACCAAATTTTAGGTGCAGTACTTTCATCCCCTCCTTGATCTCTTTGGGATCATTGGGCATAAAGTCGCTGACATTGACTTTGGGCATTGCCTTGGATGCTATAGACTTAAAGTTGCCCAAAATGCGGGGTTCACCAAATGTGGGTTTCTGCTGAATAGGAATGATAGCGTCAACACATTCTGGAGGAATTTCTTCAAGAAATCTACTGGCATCATTGAAGCGCACTTGACCATATTGATATCTGCTATTGGCATAAGTCAGGGTGAGATATTCTTCAGCCCGGGTGATGGCAACGTAGAACAATCGACGTTCTTCATCCAACTGATTGGGGTCTGCAAGGGACATATATGAGGGAAAGAGATTTTCTTCAAGACCGACTACAAAGATTGATTTGAATTCCAATCCTTTGGCGGCGTGGACACTCATTAACGTAACGACATCCTTGTTGTCTTTGTCTTCATCTGCATCTGTGATCAAGGCAATGTTTTGGAGGTATTTGGCGAGTGATTTATCGAGTTCTGTCTCTCCCGGATCTAGGACATCATCTTCCACAAATTCTTGAATACCATCGAGCATGGAATTGATGTTTTCGAGTCTTGAAGATCCTTCTATACTGGTATCTGCTTTGAGCAGATCTATAATACCTGACTTTTTGGCAATATACATTGCGACTTCATAGGCATTGGCTTTTTGGGCTTTCATTCGAAAATTGGCGATCAGTTTCATAAAATCCATGATCACAGCTTTGGCACGTGCGCTCATGTCCGCTACCGGGATGCATTCAAATATGCTGATGCTGTTGTCCTCGGCCATATCTATGAGTTTGTTCAGGCTCGTTTTACCAAAGCCCCTCTTGGGATAATTAATCACACGCTTAAAGGCTTCATTGTCCTTAGGGTTGACGGTCAGACGGAGATAGGCTAGGAGGTCTTTTATTTCTTTTCGCTGATAGAAGCTGAGGCCGCCATAGATGCGATATGCGATGTTATATCTTCTCAGATATTCCTCAAATACCCGCGACTGAGCGTTTGTCCGATATAGGATTGCAATTTGCGTGTTGTTAAGTCCATAGCGGTTTTTTTGTTCGATGATGGTATCCGCGACCCGTTTGCCCTCTTCGTTATCAGTAATGGTTTTTATGATTTTGATTTTTGTCTCACTCGTGCGATCTGTCCAAATTTGCTTTTTTATCTGTCGTTGATTATAACTGATTACACCATTTGCGGCAGCGACAATATGCTCAGTGGATCGATAGTTGCGTTCCAGCTTGAATGTCTGTGCATTGGGAAAGTCATGGTCAAACTGTAGTATATTTTCAATAGTAGCACCCCGGAAAGAATAGATGCTCTGGGCATCATCTCCTACGATACATATGTTTTCCTTGCTTTTGTCATGTCTGACCAATAGTTTTAGTATCTCATATTGCAGATAGTTGGTGTCCTGAAACTCATCTACAAGGATATACTCAAATTGTCGTTGATATTTTTCTCTGACTTGATCTTGATTCTGATACAATAGCTTGTACATCATCAAGAGAAGATCATCAAAGTCCATTGCTCCCGATCGCAAACATTTGCGTACATATCGATCATAGATGGCATGTAGCATCGGAATGCGATTCATGCGATCATAAGTCATGAGTTCATCGTTGACAGCGTAATTCTTAGGAGTGATGAGATTGCTCTTAGCAGAGGAGATACGTGAGCGAATCATATTGGGGACATAGGTCTTTTTGTCCAGTCCCATCTGATTTAGTATCTCATTGATGACGCTTTTAGAATCATCCGAATCATAGATTGTAAAGTCATTGGGAAATCCCAAGTGATGGGCTTCATATCTCAATATCCTGGCAAATAGAGAGTGAAATGTGCCGGCCCAAACTTTTTGTGCCTTTGATCCGACTACTGTTTGGATGCGTTCTTTCATCTCGCGTGCCGCCTTATTGGTAAATGTCAATGACAATATCTGCCAAGGTGGAATTCCAATATTGATCAGATGTGCTATGCGGTAGGTGAGTACACGCGTCTTGCCTGAGCCCGGACCTGCAATCACAACAACGGGGCCATCAGTAGTCGTAACAGCATCGCGTTGTATTTCGTTGAGTTCATTGAGGTAGTTATATCCAACTTCTTGATTCATCTTCTAAAGGTATGAATTTGCAAAGGTGCTCTAAATTATCGCATTAAAAAAAATAGTAATTACTTGTCACAGAAGTTTCAAATCAATAAAAGGAGGCTTCTTGCGATATCCGAGGTTCAATGGACACTGATTTAAGCGGCAGTCTTGTCGAAAATATCGACCTCGTTATAGGATTAGGGATTGAAATATACTGCTGCTCAATATTGAGGATTTGCGAGCACAAGGGGAGGGGATGGGGTGATTTGTTTAAGGTATATATAACTTTGATCCGAGAATATCTCCTATGCTTCGATGTAGTGGTCTATACTTTTGGTTTGTTTTGTTGCTGTTCAATGGGCATATCGACTCTCAGGTTCGATATGAAGAGACTCCTGTACTACGAGATGCTTATGAGCTCATTTTATTATTAAAATTAGATTCGGCGAGGAGGTTGTTGTCGGACTATCGCACAGAGGATCCCAACAACTTACTTGTCGAAACGGTGGATTCATACATTGATTTCCTTAGGAGTTTTATCAATGAAGACAGATCTTCACTGGAGGAATTTGAAAGCCTCAAGAACAAGCGGCTTCTTCGTATCAGGAACAATTTTGTACACGCACCGTATTACTATTTTGCACAAGCCGAGATACATCTACAATGGTCTCTTGCTAGGGCGAAGCATGGGGAGTATCTTCGGGCGGCCTGGGATCTCAACAAGGCATATAAGTTGTTGATGAAATGTAAGAGAGCGTTTCCTGATTTTGAGTTGGCAGATAAGAGCGTTGCGGTCATTCATTCTTTGGTTGGGTCGATCAAGGGATTGAGGAGAAGTTTGATTCATATTTTCACCTCTTTAGATGGTTCTGTTAAACTTGGCAATCAAGAGATGGAGCGTGTATATACATGGTCTGCTTCCAAAAAAACACTGTGGCATCCAGAGGTAACGATTATTAGAGCACTCTTGTACAGATATGTTAATCACGATCTTGATGGCGCGCAGGAGGTTCTGTATTCACTACTTCCCAAGTATAGGAGAAGCCCAATCGTAAGATTTTTGTTGGGATCTGTATCAGCCGAGCTAGGCGATGCTCGTCAAGCTATAGAGCATTGGTCTTGGTCTCCGGAGTTAGACCAGATGCCGATGTATTATTTGGATTTGCTCAAAGGTGTTGCACTGTTAAATGAGTTAAATCCCGAGGCCAATCGGTATCTGTTGAGCTATGTAAATCACCATCCGGGCAGTCATTATCAGAAGGAGGCAAGACAGAAGTTGGCTTGGTATGCCCTCGTTTTGGAGAATGATACGATGGGTTATCAATATTGGATGCGTAGGTGTATGGCTGAAGGCGATGCAGAGATGGGAGAGGATCAGCAAGCACTCCATGAGGCAAAGTCTCGAGTCATACCCAATCAATCTTTACTCAGAGCGAGATTGTTATGTGATGGAGGGCTTCAGGATCTCGCATTGCAAGAACTCCTGTCTATTGATGATGAGGGATTGAATGAGCGTGATTTGTTGGAATACCGATATAGAAAAGCAAGGATCCTTCATAAGTCGGAGCAGGTGGATGAGGCGATGATCGCATATCTTGATGTTGTAGAATCAGGGCAGGGTGATGCTCGTTACTATGCTTGCAATGCGGCATTGCAACTGGCAGAGTTGATGACATCCAAAGGGGATCTAGTAGCATCCAAGAGTTTCTATAAACTATGTTTGGATATACATCCTGATGAGTTTCGATCTTCACTGCACCAAAAGGCAAGATTGGGTCTTGAAAAACTAAATATTGAGTAAAAAGAATATATATTTTAATATTTTTGAGTCATATTCTTGCCATAAACGGAAATAAAAATTTTATTTTCATATTTTTCGAAGGAATTATTAAGACTTTGCAGCTTTATTGAGCAAATCTTATATCTCCAAGATGACTTAGGTGGTCATCTTGAGTTTTATTTGATCAATGAGCAACAGACAATATTAAGATGAAGATGAACCCACTCTTGCTATCTTTTGATACGCCCTGTGGTGTACCCCCATTTGATAGCATTGACGAGACGCATTTTGAAGAAGGTTTTGTAGAAGCCATCCGAATAGCAAAAAAAGAGATTGATGCAGTCACTCAATGCCGTGACGCTCCAACGTTTGAAAATACGATTCAAGCTCTTGAGAATTGTGGAAGATTATTGGATCAGATTAGTGCTATATTTTTCAATCTCAATTCAGCTAAAACCAATAGCAATATTCAGAAAATCGCGCAAAAAATTGCTCCCATGTTAGCGCATCACAACAATGACTTGCTGTTGAACCAAGCGTTGTTCAATCGTATTGATGTTGTATGGAAGCGTAGGGATGACATAGGCTTAACAGGTGAAGATTTCAGATTGTTGGAGCATACTTACAAGAGCTTCAAGCGCAATGGAGCTTTGCTCAATATGGAGCAGAAGGCAGAATTGAGGAGAATTGATCAGGAGTTGTCGAAGCTGTCCTTGCAATTTGGAGAGCATGTGCTGGCAGATACCAAGGAATTTCAACTTGTTATAGATCGGGAAGAAGATCTTCATGGTCTTCCACAATCTCTGATTGCTACTGCAAGAGCATTGGCTCAAACATTGAGTATGGAGGACAAGTGGGTGTTTACCTTGGATGCCCCTAGTTATCTTCCATTTGTAACCTATGCTTCCAATCGTGCCCTCCGGGAAAAAATGTTTTTGGCGTATGGAAGTCGATGTTTTAATGGGGGAAAAAATGACAATCGACAGACCCTCTTGCGCATAGTGACCCTGCGGAGGCGTAGAGCCATTCTACTAGGCTATCCGACTTATGCTCATTTTGTCTTGGAAGAGAGGATGGCAAGAAGGCCTGAACAAGTCAAGGAGTTTTTGTCCGATATTTTATCATATTCGCTTTCTGTAGGCGAGATGGAGATCACATTACTTCAACAGTATGCCCGGGATATGGATGGGATAGAAAGTCTTAGACAATGGGATTATTATTACTACTCGGAGAAGCTAAAAAAGGAAAAATACAATATAGATGATGAAGTTCTAAAACCCTATTTCCAATTAAATGAGGTTGTTCAGGGAGTTTTTGATGTAGCTTTTAAGTTGTATGGCATCACTTTTCAGGAGAGAAAAGACATTCCGGTTTATCATCCTGAAGTAACTGCCTATGAAGTGTTGGATAAGGAAGAGAAGATGATTGCAGTCTTCTATACAGATTTTTTTCCTCGTCCCGGCAAGCGCAACGGAGCCTGGATGACGCAGTATCGCAATCAATACACCCATGAAGGGGAGAATATAAGACCTATTGTTTCGATCGTTTGCAATTTTTCAAGACCGACTCTTGAGCATCCCTCTTTATTGACATTCAATGAGGTTACAACACTGTTTCATGAATTTGGTCACGCTTTGCATGGCATATTTGCTGATACACACTACGCTAGCTTGAGTGGCATAAATGTTTACTGGGATTTTGTGGAGTTGCCTTCGCAGATCATGGAAAATTGGTGTAGAGAGAAGGAGTGTTTGGACCTCTTTGCTCGACATTATGAAACAGGAGAAAGCATTCCCCCAGAATATATTCAGAAACTTAAAGAGAGTGCTACCTTTCATGAAGGGTGGATTACGACTAGACAAGTGAGTCTAGCGATGTTGGATTTATCTTGGCATATGAATGAGGTGGATGAGTGTACCAATGTATCTGAATTTGAAGAGGAGGCGATGTCTGATGCAATGTTACTGCCCTACAATCATGCCACTAATATGTCTTGTGCCTTTACTCATATTTTCCAAGGAGGTTATGCTGCCGCTTACTACAGTTATAAGTGGGCAGAAGTGTTGGATGCAGATGCATTTGAATTGTTTCGGCAAGAAGGTCTATATGACTCTAATGTGGCCTCGGGATTTAGAACGTTGCTTGCCGCAGGAGGTACTATTGATCCAATGACTTTATACCACCAATTTAGGGGTCGTGCACCCAGAATAGAACCCCTCCTCGTCAGAGCGGGTCTGATGGAGCCTATAGAGATCAAGTAGAAGTCTTGGTTGGGGGGGCTATTAAGTTCAAATTGTTGTTGTTGGAAGGGATGAATATCGCTAACTTGATTTTCTTCTGTTGATGAGGTCGATGGTAATCACTACGGACATGATAAGGATTTCATCTTCTTTGTCATCTACAGCTAGTCCATACTCCCCCGAAAAAGTCCACATCTTTTTTGATACCATAGCAAAGGCCTTGTTATACCTATAAAATCCGTATTCCATACCCCAGAGATCCCCTTGGACAAGGAAGGCATCTCTGTTATAGAGCGCCTCGACATATAGCCTTGTCCTAAGTGAAAAGGCAGATTTGGAGATTCGATAGACAGGACTATCATCTATGTTGTAAATAGTATATATGCTATTGAGTGCGAGAACCTTACGTTTGATAACAAAAACGGGTTCGCCCATACTATCATAAACAGTTGTTTTACTACTAAAGGAAAATCTTGCTCTTATAGCTTCACAGACCTGTAGATTATGCTCGTCTGTTATTAAGTATTTGCCATCGGGCCACCATCGACTTTTGATTCTATATTTGCTGATACCCATAAACTCAAATATGAAGTATTTTTAGTGAAGCAACAGTGGAGATATACAAAAGATATATATATTTAGATTAGTGGATGGAAAGGGAGAAAAAAAGCCCATTTAGAAACTAAATGAGCTTTTTTATTTTAAACCTTAAGATGATTAATTAGCTTTCTAACTTAAAGGTGACGGGAAGTGTAAACAATACCCTTACGGCTTTTCCTCGTTGTTTTCCAGGTGTCCAAGATTGCGCTAAGTTGTTCATGTTATTCACGACCTTGAGTGCCGCTTCTCCACAACCTGCACCAATATCACGAACAATTTTTCCGTCAGTGATTTTACCATTTTTCTCAACGACAAACTGTATATATACCCTACCTTCTACACCGTTTTCACGAGCGATAGCTGGATATTTTAGGTTTTTATAGAGATATTCAATGAGTTTTTTGTCCGAACAAGCTTGATCAGTACAGCCTCCAAAAAGCGGTTTCTGTTCCACCACTTTAAAGATCTCGTCAACCTCCGGTGCAGGAGGAGGTGGAGGAGGAGGTGGTGGTGGTGGTGCGGCTTCTTCCTTTGGTGGTGGTGGAGGCTCATCAAATACTGTTTCTTCTTCTACTGTTTGATCTTCAAACTCGGGTTGATCATCTTCTTCGATTTCTTCCTCCGGCACTTCCTCGATCACTGGTGGCGGTGGCGGTGGTGGTGGTGGCGGCGGTTCAGCAGTTCGAGGTGGTTCGATCTCGATTTCTTCGTCCACTTCGAGACTATATTGAGACACATCTATTTGTTTCTCATAATCAGTCCAAGCAAATCCTGCTACTATAAAAGCCAACGCTGTTGCTAGGCCAAGTCCAAAAAAAGTCCCACTGTGTCTGAAGGCATCAACGTCGGGGTACTTGACTCTTGACATGAAATTTGCAGCAGCACTATCCTTATACTTCTCTCGAAGATTTTCTTTACTGCCAAACATTCTTCTCATGACAACAATCAAGACTATAATTGCTATTGCAATAACCAGATATGTTAAAAGTACCTGGGATCCTGATAATTCGATATCCATAACCTATGGTTTGTTTTCGATGAAAAAATAACGCTTCACCTTTCGGCGAGCATAATATTAGTAATAATAATAAAAACGTTCAAATAAGATTCTCTAAAATATCCATATAAATAAATAATTAATGTGTATTACTACACAAATACGGTATATTTAAGGAGGATTCGTCTTATGTAGTACATTGATTTCACTATGTTGTGGATTTAGATTCATTTGATCTGGATATTTATTTCGCAAGTTTAAATGTTGCAGGCAATGTATATCTCACCCGTACGGGCTTTCCGCGTTGTAGCCCTGGCTGCCAGGATATAGCCAAATTATTCATGTTTTCAACCACCTTTAAAGCAACCGTACCACATCCACCTCCGATATCATGTAAAATTCTAACATCACTGACTTTTCCGTCTTTTTCTATGACAAATTGAATCGTTACTCTGCCTTCTATACCATTTTCCCTTGCTATGGTGGGGTATTTGAGATTGTCTTGTAGATATCTTATGAGTTTTTCATCAGAGCAAGCTCTATCCTTACATCCACCAAAGAGAGGCATCTGACCTACTGCTACAAAGATTTCATCTTCATCTTCAATGATGGGCGGAGGTGGCGGAGGTATTGGTCTTGTGAGTGCTTCTTTCTCAATAGGTATGAGTGTTTCATCAAACACTGTTTCCTCATCAATCATCATGTCTTCCAAATCCGTCTGATCTTCTTCCGGAATATCTTCTTCCGGAATATCTTCAATTTCTTTAGGAGGAGGAAGCTTCTTTTCTTCCGGAGGCGTCCTAGGGGGCTCTATTTCAATGATGTCGTCTAGAAGTAATGTGTATCCGGAGAGGTCTATCTCTCTGTCATATTTAGTCCATGCAAATCCCATAATCACCAAAGCCATTGAAGCGGCCAAGCTAAATCCAAATATCCTCATACTGTGTCTCAAGATATCTACTTCGGGATACTTGACTCGAGCCGCACAGCTTTGGGAGACTCGATGAACGATGTCTTTCGTCGATAGGCTTTGCTTATAAAATCGCCACTTGACAAGAACAATAACGCAGATGATGATCACAGATATTGCTGCAAACGAAAGCAACACTTGCGTTCCTGACAATGTAATATCCATAGCTTTTATATTGTTGGTGCGTATTGAGGTGCGGTTGATCAGGATTCCACCCTAAATGTCACAGGGAGTACCATTTCTACTCTTACGATCTCTCCATTGTGTTTGCCCGGTTTCCAACCGTATTTCAGATTTGCAATATTGTTAAGAGTCTTTAGTGCTGCGGCATCACACCCACCACCGATACCACGAATTACTCGTGCGTTGGAGAAGGATCCGTCTTTTTCTACGATAAACTTTATATAGATCCTTCCTTCTACTTTGTTCTTCCTTGCCTCAGGCGGGTACTTGAGGTTTTGGTATAGATAATGTATGAGTTCCTTGTCCGAACAATCGCGATCATCGCAGTTGCCAAAGAGAGGCACATGATCAACAATACGATAGACTGGATCTTCTTCTATGGTGGGTAGATCATTCTTCTGAGCAAGGTTTTCCGATAGAGGCGATGTAAGCTGTTCTCCAATTGTTTCATTTGCTTCAGCGGAATCTATACTCTCTGATGTACAACTTAAGGATAGCAATGTAAGCATGAGCATTGCCCACGAAAATTGGTGTAATATTTGCATAACGCAATACGATTTAATAAGGTTAATAAAAACAATGGACATCAAGAACCTTCAGTGTATTACGACCCAACTATCTACCTGAGACAGGCAACACTTTAGTGTTTTTTTGTCCAAAAATTTATTGCAACCAAAACCAGCAAGCCTCCGGCTATATCAGCCAAAAAATCGGCGACCTCACAGGTTCGATACGTAGAAAACTGCTGTAATATCTCTGTAAAAGCAGCCCAAAAGAAAATCATCACAACGATCACACCGTATCGATTTTTGCTACTCAGAGCCCTATTGGCCATCGTCAGCAGCCATGCCCACACTCCAAACAAGAATGCATGTATCACTTTGTCTTGCCCTTCAAAAAATGAGATATCTTCTTCAATCATATCATCCAGAGGCATCAGCAGAACATACAAAATCCAGATCATCCATATGATCGCCGCTGCACTCCATAGGATGCTTCGCTTTGATTGCATCACTTATATAGATGTGATATGAGGGGATTGGGTTGTGTGCCCATATGATTTATTTGCGAGGATAGGAACTAGATCCGGGCGGATGGTATAGAACAATCAACCATTAGTTGATGAGCGATTCATATTCTTCGGCGTCCATTAAGTCTTCTATTTCACCTAGATTGCTCATTTCGACTTTGATGATCCAGCCTTCACCATAACAGTCTTCATTGATCAATCCAGGGTTGTCGTCTTCAGATTCATCCAATTTTGGATTAAATTGGATGACTTTTCCACTTACGGGCATAAAGAGATTAGAGGTTGTTTTGACGGCTTCGATTGTCCCGAAGACTTCATCTCTATCGATCGTCTCATCAAGGGTTTCAATTTCTACATATACGATTTCACCCAATTCGCTTTGCGCATGATCTGTGATTCCAATTGTCGCGATGTTGCCATCGATTGATACCCATTCGTGTTCTTTAGTGTATTTTAAATGTGTGGGACTTGCCATAATATTAGGATAAAAGTGTTTACGATTCAATAAATTCTTTGACCCATTGCAGGGTGACAGATTTAGGTCTTTCGAGAGGCATACCGAGCGCTCGAGACCAACACATAGAGGCCATTACCCCGAGCGCTCGTGAAACGCCAAATAATACAGTATAATAGGTGTACTGAGTAAGACCATAGTGGGTCAAGATGGCACCACTATGCGCATCAACATTGGGCCAAGGATTTTTAACTTTGCCTAGACCTTGGAGAATAGGAGGCACTACCTCAAATAATTTCCAAACAATCTTTACAATATTGCTGTGCTGCAAGTGCTTTTCAGCAAAAATGCGTTGCGCGGTAAATCGGGGATCCGGTTGTCGTAAAACAGCGTGGCCATATCCCGGGATGACCTTTCCTCCATCCAAAGTCTTTTGTACAAATTTTGCTATTTGATCCTTAGAAGGATCGTCCGTACCCAACTCATCTATCATTTCAAGTATAAACTTGAGCACCTCTTGATTGGCCAATCCATGCAGTGGACCCGCCAAAGAGTTCATCCCTCCTGCAAAAGAAAAGTATGCACTACTCAAGGTAGAACCAATCAAATGCACAGTGTGAGCCGAAGCATTGCCTCCTTCGTGATCTGCATGTATGGTTAGATACAATCGCATCAGCGATCTGAATTGCTCGTCTTCAAAACCCAATTGATGTGCATAATTGGCAGACCAATCTAAGGAAGTATCCGGAGCGATCTGCTCATTATTGTGATATAGCTTACGATATATGTATGCCGCAACTCCAGGCAATTTGGCGATGAGGTTCATAGCATCTTCATAGGCTGCATCCCAATAGTCG
The DNA here is from genome assembly GCA_024276375.1 of Bacteroidota bacterium. GTDB lineage: Bacteria > Bacteroidota > Bacteroidia > Chitinophagales > Saprospiraceae > JAJRXG01. Next base: position 22,212 of record JAJRXG010000247.1, read on the forward strand.
TACTTGCTCATCCCTTGGGCATATCGGGAAGAGAAAACGCTCTCACATTCCATAGATACTATCGCAGCGCTAAACTGTGCCATAGGATGTATATGATTGGGTAGGGCATCCAACAGGTCATAAGTGTGCTGCGGAATCCGAGCCCTTTGTTTCCACTGCTCACTTAGCCACATCACCTCTTCCTTACTGGGTATTTCACCTACGAGCATCAACCAAAACAAGCCTTCCGGCATGGGTTCATCATCTCCGTCCATACTGGGAAGTAATTCACGGAGTTGAGGTATCGAATAACCTCGAAACCGTATTCCTTCTACAGGATCGAGATTGGAAGTTTCCCATATCATGCTTTTTACACCCCGCATACCGCCAAATACTTGCTTGAGTGCTACTTCATCTGCTTTCTTGTCACCATGTTCCTTTAAGAGAGCCCGCGTTTCTTTATATACTTGAGCCGCTTTTAGCTTGAATTTCTCTTTTAATATGTCCATTGTTTTTCTTTATTTGATTTTACCCTTTCGCACTTTGAGATGTAAACATATTTACTTGGGATTAGTTGATCGTAATGTCCACAAACAAAGAGTATAAATCAAGTAGTGCGAAAGTACAAGTACAGAGTGATATAAATTGACAAAACGACTACTTTTTATACAATATATTTCGTTATTTGTTTTTAGCCCTTTTTGACCATTCGAATATTATCACTAAGATTGTAAGATGTATATCATTGATGGAAAGATCATTAGTGCTGCATTGTTTGATACTTTCTTTGTCTGTAATCTGGAGGCTTGCAAGGGAGCTTGTTGCTGGGAGGGGGATTTTGGTGCTCCGGTGATGGTTGAAGAAATCCAACAGATGAACCGGTTCTACAAGTTGGTTAAACCCTTGCTGGATAAAAATGCTCAAGATATCGTCGATCGAAAAGGAGTAAGTGTTTATGATTTGTTGTATGATGGACGGGTGACTCCATTGCGTGAAGATGGTTCTTGTGTTTACCTTCTGAAAGATCGAGATGGAATAGCGCAATGCGCATGGGAGTTATTGTATGAACAAGGTGTATCGACATTTGTTAAGCCTGTCTCTTGTCATCTGTATCCGGTACGTATGAGTAAGAACGAAAAGACCAGATGGGAAGCACTCAACTATGACACATGGGATATTTGCGCTGCAGCATGTACCTTGGGAGAGACATTACAAATGCCGGTTTTTCGATTTGTCAAAAAAGCGATTGTAAGAGCGTATGGCGAGGACTTTTATGATCAGATGGAAGGTATTTACGAGGAGTTTTTTGATAAAAACAGATAGATTGGGAGTCTTCATAACTTACGATGGTGAAAGGGAACAAGCCAAGAAATTTATAATGATAATTTGCAATACGACCGTGGCGATTGTGATCGGTATGTAAGGAACAGAAACTATGATTCGACTATACTACCTATTGTACATGGGCATCCTGTTAGTGTTGTTTTCGTGCAAAGCCGAGACAACACCTTCACATAATTCCTTGCAGCATACGATGCAATCTGAAGTACCAATGGTATCAGAAACCAAAACTCCGAATAGTGATCAATACTTGTTTATTGATACGATCATTGGCCATGACCAAGTGGCCCATCACGTCCGTATTTTTCAAAGCGGGAACAATAGAGGTACGTATATTACTATTTTACCTTCACTGGGTAGAGGGGTAGAAGATTATACCGAACAGTATAACTGTAGTATCACAACCCGCTTGGTAGAGGCAGGATATGTCGTTGTGTTGATTCAGCCCCGAGGAATCGGACAGAGCACGGGAGATCTCACTCCGCAACATATATCATTGGATGTATTGTCAATGGACATAAAGACCGTACTTGATGCACTGGATATTGATAAGATACACATTGTCGGGCATGCATTTGGAAATCGATTGGGAAGAAATTTTGCGAGTTTGTATCCGAACTATGTGGACAAGGTGATTCTTTTGGCTTCAGGAGGAAATTTTAAAATCACATCAGAAGCAGAAAAGTGTCTGCGGGGATCTATTGATATGAGTTTAGATGATGAGGAGCGACTAAAAATGATTGATTGCGCCTTTTTTGCCGAAGGAAATGATGCTAGAATATGGTTGAATGGATGGTATCCTAAGTTGGCACAGGCTCAAATATATGCCGCCCTAAATGCCCAAGCCGATTTCTACAAAAAAGCCGGAGGAAGACCAATATTGCTTGTACAAGCAACCGAAGACTTGATTGCTCCTCCGGATCTTGCAGGCAAAGCACTTGCAGAAGCATTGGGCCCTCAAGTTACATATGTAGAAGTTGAGCATGCCGGACATGCTTTAACTTCCGAACAACCGGACGAAGTCGCTCGTTTGATGATCAATTATCTCAAAACTCAATAGGCAATGAAGGACTAAAAAATTTGTTCACTCATCACCATGATGATGCATGATCCCATCATAATATGTGTTATTTGAATCAACTCGATTGGCTTCAGTCGTGGCTGAAGACCAAAAAAAAACAGGAAATTTAGTTTTTTGATGCAATCAAGGCAAATAATGCGGGGTCAATAGTCCTAAAGGTGCTACCTTTGCGCACCTTTGGAAAATTTGATTTTGGTTCAATTAGTTATATAAAGATGGCCTTAATAGGAAAGATTAGAAATAACATGTGGTTGGTGTTCATTATTATAGCACTGGCGTTAGCATCATTTATCCTCATGGATTCAATGGGACCCGGCAATGGACAAGGAGCAAACTTCAACCAAGCGATAGGAACGGTCGATGGACAGAAGCTCAAACAAATGGATTTTGAACGCACATATTCCGTTTTGTTCAACAATGCTCCGGATGCTAATGTGGGTCGTGAAGCCCTATGGAACTATCTGGTCGAGAAGAGTATAGCAGAAAAAGAATCGGAAGCGTTAGGTATGTCTGTGGGCTATGATGAATTGATGGATCTTCAGTTTGGAGCAAGTCTCAGTCCCATCATCCGGCAGAATTTTTCCAATCCCCAGACTGGCCAATTGGATGTATCTCGCTTACAACAGATTAAAAATCAACTCGAAAGTGGAGAAGACCTCAATCCTCAATTTGCTCAGTATTGGGCAGAACAAGAGAAGCAGATAAAGACGGAACAATTGAAGAACAAGCTCAACATGCTTGTTTCTAAAGCGATATACACTCCCAATTGGTTGGTAGAATCAACATTTAAAGAGGAGAATACACGAGTAGATATAGCTGTAGTGAAGATACCATTTGACAATATTCCCCTTGGAGATATCACAGTTAGTGATCGCGATATTGAAGCCTATGCCAAGGATCACAAAGACGAGTATGAACTCAAAGAAGAAATGAGAGTAGTAGATTATGTCAGTTATGATGTAGTCCCTACAGCCGCCGACAGTGCCAAATGGAGAGCGGAATTAGAGCGAAGTATGGAAACCTTTAGAACGACAACCAATGATTCTATTTTTGCTGTTGCCAACAATGGTTTTTATTCTCCTTTTTATGGCAAAGCAGAACAATTTGATGAGTTCTATATGGATAAATTAGCCTCCTTTAAAGTGGGAGAGGTATATGGACCCTATGAGCTAGGGCAAAACTATCAGGCCATTAAAGTAACAGACAAAAAAATATTGCCTGATTCTGTTCATGCCGCTCATATATTGAGACGGGTTACTCCCGGCAATGCAGATCAATTGGCAGCCGCTAATCGCATCATAGATAGCCTATATACGGTGCTGTCAAGAAACAAATCCAAATTTGGAGCCTTAGCCAAGGAATTTAGCGAAGATCTTTCCAACAAAGATGATGATGGAGATTTGGGATACTTTTCTCAAGGTACAATGGTCAAGGCTTTCAATGATGTTGCCTTTCATAGTGGCAAAAAAGGAAACATTTATAAAGTTCAAACACAGTTTGGAGTTCACTTGCTATATATCAAGAACCTTAAATATGAAACTCGGGAACCCAAATACCAGATAGCTTTTATCAATGTGCCGATTATACCTAGTAAAGAGACAGAAAGTGTGGCATATGATGTGATGTTAAATCTGATAGGAGAATATCCATATCTTGCCGAGCTAAAAACAGCCATCCAATCAAATCCAAAGTTGAGGTTTCAAAGAAGCGAAAACCTAGCGATCAATGATTATCAGATTGAAGGTCTCGGTAGTGGCAATACCTCTCGTGAAATCGTAAAATTTGCCTTTGATGGCAATACAGAGATCAATGACGTCTCTCCAAATGTGTTTCAATATACTGATCCCATTAGATACTTTACCAACAAATATGTCATTGCAGGATTGGCCGAAATCAAGAAGCCTGGCATGCCCCCTGTCGAGGAATTGCGGAGTCAGATAGAATTGACCGTGTTGAATGAGCTCAAAGGAAAAAAGGCAATAGAGAGTTTGTCGGGAAGTGATCTTGTAGCGATTGCCAAGCAGTATAATGTCAATGTAGATACAATAAGAAATATCAATCTCCTCAATACTTTTGTAGCCGGGCTAGGCAATGAACCCGCTGTAATCGGTGCAGCATTTGCCAATGAAGTGAATGGTGTTTCAAAGCCCATCTTAGGCAACAGTGGGGTGTTTCTTGTTAAGACATTGTCGAAAAATGAACCAGGAGAACTAACGGGGCTTTCGTTTCTTAAAAACACAGTAACACTACGTAAGAGATCATCAAGTCAATTCGGATTGATGCCCTCCTTAAAAGATAATGTCAAAGTTGTTGACAATAGATCTAAATTTTATTGAGTTGTAGTACAATCCTCAAAACTTAAAAGGCATCATTTTAGTTTCGAATGATGCCTTTTGAGTTTTACTATGACACGTAAGACAATAATATTTTGTAGCAGCCGGTAGTTATTCTTTCATAAGTTAAGTACTTGCGTTTTATGGACTATCCGAGAAAACCAATTGTTAGTATATTCATCATGCTCCTCTTGTGTGTGATAGTGAGTTCATGTGGAGATGGACTACAAGAGGTTCGAATATTTGCGGAGGACGGTACTTTAGAGAAAAAATACTTCATCGACAAAGACAGTTTAAAGCAGGGAGAGCTGATTACATTTTTTGGCAATGGAGTTGGTGTATTTGAAAGAGCGCAGTACTTGGACGATAGACTACATGGTGTACGGACATTGTATTTTGAATCGGGTCAAGTTGAGATTGTCGAGCACTATTTACAAGATATTTTGGTTGACACTCTGAAGCTCTATTACGAAGATGGACAGTTGAGAATGACATCAATTTACGACATGGGTGTGCATACGGGTCTCAACACCCAATATTATCCTAATGGCCAAGTGATGGAGGAGGTTTGGTTTGAAAATAATGAAGAGCAAGGATTATTTGTCGAATACTATGAAAACGGACAGATCAAGTGGAAAGGACAATATATCAATGGTGATAATGAAGTAGGCGAATTGCTGCATTACAATGATCGAGGTATCTTGATAAAGAAAATGTATTGTGACAGCCAGTCGATATGTAGGACTACGTGGACTATTGAAAAAGGCGATATTGTATCCCAAAACAGGCATGCTCAAGATTAATTCAATCCTCGTTTTTGCTGTCCTGACCTTGTTGTTTCAGGAAGAAGTGTCTGGTCAGATAGGAGGCCTTGGAACTTATCAGTTCTTAAATTTATCTCAGTCGCCTCGACTGACAGCCCTTGGAGGTGTACTGCCAAGCGTCGGTGATGATGATATCGTGATGGCAGTGGGCAATCCTGCGCTATTGAATGCTAAGATGCAAGGAAAACTGTCTGTCAATCATCGATTTTATGTTGCAGATATAGCACAAGGATCGGTTTTGTATGGAATGTCATTGGACTCGACTCATACTATATTGCTCGGAGTCCAGTATGTCAATTACGGGGATTTTGTCAGAGCAGATCTTTTGGGGAACCGCAATGGGGTTTTTGGTGCCAAGGAAGTTGCTTTTGTGGTTGGTGCCAATCATCAATTGGATGATCGTTTGAGAGTAGGTATCAACTTAAAATATGTAACTGGTCGATACGATGTATATCAGTCGAGTGGTGTCGGAGGAGATATTGGACTTCATTATAGCAATCCGGACAATCGGTCAGATTGGTCATTGGTATTGCGGAACATGGGAGGGGAGATCGGTGGTGATTTAAACAATAAAGAGACATTTCCGATTGATTTGCAACTTGGATATGCTAAGCGTCTTGAACACTTGCCCTTTAGATATTTTATTACGGCACGCAATATCCAGCGCTGGCAATTGACGTATGAATCAGAGGTCAATGGAGACAACATCATCATCAATAACCAGAGGGATGAAGAAAGCGGAATGGGACAAGTGATTGACAATTTTTTCAGACATATAGTGATGGGAGGAGAGTTGTTGATTGGGCCGAGAGAGGCGTTTAGACTGAGGATGGGTTATAGTCATCAACGCAAAAAGGAGCTCGCGGTCGCAGGATATCGAAGTTTGAGTGGATTCTCCTTTGGCTTTGGATTCAATGTCAAAAACATGAAATTTGACTATGGTTATGGCCGCTATCATTTGGAGGGCAGTGCTCATCATATCGGGTTGAGCTTTGATCTGAATGCTTTACTCTCTATAGGGCATCTGAGGTAGATTATATCTCTTAGCGCTAATTGCAACCCCCAATAAAAACAAGCCTGTATCGCTACTATCGACATAGGCTTGTTTTATTGGGATTTAGTCCTATCTTTTTTTTACTGAGCTGGCAAATCTCTAAGGTGAGATACGACCTTGATGAATCTTGTAGGTTCATCACCCATATCTACCTTGTATTCTACTTTGATGTCTTGTGTGGCGACACCATATTGTTCAAACATGGCTTTAATCCTAGAAATGTTGGCTTCCAACAGATGCGCTGTTCTATGATTTTTGGCAGCTGTTATGACAATTTCATTGGCATAAGTCTCTTGATAATGCATAGAGAGATCGGAGATATTGGACACCATGACATCACTAATTTCAGTGGGATTGTCTGAGAGGGCAATAAATCTAATTTGATCCATTTGCCGTAAGGTCAAGGAAGTATATTCATTTTTAGCTTGTTCAACTCTTATGAGGTGATCTGTATCAGGAGAATCGAAATAATCTTTTACTTCCATGTATGTTGTGACGATCTTGCCGGTTTCATCAACATCAACGAGGAGGGCTCTGCCGTCTATGACAACGATAGTTGTCTTTGTCCCGGTGACACTCACCAAAGCAGCAGAAACAAAAAACGGAACAGAAAGCAACAGAGTTTTGAGTAAAGTCATAATTACACTGAGATTAAGTTAGGTTTATCTCAGATCAACTATTATGCCATACTACTGTACTTGCTTAGAAGATGTTAGTCCGATGGTAAAATAATGATTTTCTGTGGTGACAGTCATCTGTCGAACTCTTATGTTTTTCTCCGCAATACCCATTGATTCAAGCTGATCAGTCAAAGAGTGAATCATCAGATTAAAATCATCTTTGTTGTCCGAGGATCCATAATTTTTGATTGTTACAATTGCAGCGTGATCCATTTGTTTGTACAATTGTTGTACATAATGTACGAGACCTTGCATGTCCATGGTTGCCAATTGAGTATAATTAACGATGATGAGCTCTTTGGCAGGATGATTGGTGTCCCTTGCTGTTATTCCATTTGCATTGATGGAAGTTATACATAGCAATACGAGTGTTATACAACACAGCAGACACCTTTGGGGGGTGAAGTTCATGGGTCAATAATTAAAATGTTGCTCGCCTCATCTGCTAGTATTGGGATACTAGGGATTTGGTAAGCGGATTATGTTCAGAGGTATAACTGTACTTAGCTTGGTTTTAGTTCATAAAAAAGGACTATTTTTAGTAATCGAGAGTTTACCCTAGTAAATTTGGGGTTCGCTCTATGGTGTAATCCTAGAGGATACCATAGGTGTTTGATAGTTTAGGTATGAATGTAGATGTTCATTGTACAGTTTAAAAACGATTAAAATGACAAAATCCAAGCCACAGACGGCTTCTTTTATGGTTCGCTTTACACAGAATATTTATAGTGATGATCAGGGCACGTCCAATGTTCAATGGAGGGGAAGAATCTCCCATGTTCAAGGGGGTGACAAGAAGAGTTTTGTTGATTTTCAGGAGGTGATTGTCTTTATTCAAGACAAGCTATCCCAATTGACCAAAGAGTCTATAGAAGACAAGTCTCCGGAAGAACAGGATGGTATTCTTTTGAAGAGCCTTGAGTTTTGGAAAAAATGGTCGTCCGAAGCTCCTAAGATCGTTCTTGAAACCATTAAAGATCCCAAAAAGCAAGTATCTCATCTCCAAGAGCAGTTGACGCAAGTCGGAGATGAGATTGGGAGTAAAATAGAAGATGCTTGGCGTGCAGACAAAGGAGACATAAAAGTGATCAACCAAACTTTGACCCAAATCACCGATCAACTTTCTCAATTGAGTGACAAGGTCAATATGTTGGCGAACAAGGTCAATAAATGAAGTGATGTAAAACAGAATTTTGATACGCGAATACCAAGCACTGATTTATGATTCCTCGATTCATGCTTACACAAATCTTATTGCTGAGCGAGATTTGCTTGAACGGATGATAGAAGGTCTGTATAACATTCTCTTGCAGAAAAACCCAAGAGGACTATTCGAGTCATTGAAGATCCTTCCGATGATTCTGGAGATAGAGATTCAATATTTAAAATGACTTCATTTGTATGACGAATACCATCGATCAAATTGAGAACCTGCTCAATTCCTATGATGAAGCTTCCTTAAGAGTTTGTACACTCGGCAAGTGGGAAGTATGGTGTGAAGGAACATCGGTTGATAACAAAAGCTGGGGAAGGGACAAAACCATTCAGTTGTTTCAATTTTTGATTACCTCTCGAGATCGCAATAGCTTACACAAGGAACAGATTATAGATCGACTTTGGGAAGATTCGGATCAAAAAGGAGGAGATCGCGATTTTAAAGTTGCCTTACACGGCATCATTAAGGTATTAGAGCCCAATCGACCAAGCAGGACGGCTTCCAGATATATTTTAAGACAAGGTCTCACTTATCAACTCAATCTCCAGGAGATTTGGATAGATGCTCAGGCATTTGAGTCTTTTGTATCTATAGCCAATCAAGTTATCCATACCGATCTCTCTACGGCACAATTGGCATTGAGGCATGCCATTTCCTTGCATCAGGGAGTTTATCTCCCCAATCGGATGTATGAAGACTGGTCAAGTGAAGAGCGCGAACGACTTCAAGTACTTGCCTTGGGAGCTTATGTGATGCTTGCTGAATCACTGATTGAGGTCAATCCTATGGAGAGTATCAGACTATCTCAATTGGCGTTAAAAATTGATCCATCTTGGGAAGATGCATATCGTATTCAGATGTCCGCCTTTGCGGCCAAGGGTAATCGACCAGGTGCTATAAAAGTCTATCAGCAATGTCAGCGGGTCTTAGAGGAGGAGTATGGCATAGATCCGTTGCCGGAGACGAGAAAACTAATGGACGAAATCAACGCGAGATAAAAAAGAGGAACCGAGTGCGCTACACCCGGTTCCTCTCTTGATTGGTATGGCTTATGCATCAGTATTAGCCACCTATTTCTGAAACGGGGACAGGCATTTGGACCCAGACATCATCTCCCGCACGATCCAATGGGAGTTCGTTTAATCGATTCAGCCTACGCATATCAACCCAACGGTGACCTTCCCCAAAGAGAGAATATCTACGTTCAAACAATATCTCATTCATAACTGATGCAGCATCCGTTGCACCTGAATAATCACCTATTCCAGCGGCATTTCTAACGACATTGATCGCATTAACAGCCTCAGTGATATTGGTGCTAACGTTTGCCTCGGCATAGATAAGAACCAATTCTTCATTACGGATATAAGGCACTGGATCATTGAGGGACTTATAGACCCACACATCATGTGTACCTGAAAGACCATCTAAGGACAATGAAGCTGATCGCTCCAATACCTTACTAGATCGGGTATCTCCTGGGATCATATCGGCAATAAATGAAGGGTGGGCAATGATGGCATCTGCCTGATCCGGAACTCTAAACAAGGTATTGTTGAGATCCCCTCCTGCCGAAGAATAAAATCTTCCCGGCCCGATATCCAAATCTCCGTTCAAATCCATAAATGAGGATGACAAGTATGTGATGACATCGCTCATGTTGCCTTGATAAAGTGCAATTCTTGCCCCTATAGCTCTGTTAAATTGGGCAAACGTCGCAGGTGAATTAAACCCATCCATCGCCCCTGACAATCCAAAACTAAAACTATCTCCGGCTGCTTGCAAATCTCTATATCCATCATCCAAGAGCGCTTGAATTGCCGCCAAGGCATCAGCGTATGAGACAAATGGGCCGAGATTATTGACATCTGCCACTTCTATTCTGATACCATTCTGATATTGCAGCATCAATGCGAGATGCAATTCATAAGCTTGAAATGTCTTAGCAAATCCTCTTAATCCACTCGCTTCCGCGGGAGTAAGTTGTGTGGTATTGGCGATGGCATCTAAGAGTACATTGGCATTTTTTATAGTTTTATACCGACCAAAATAAGGCCGCGTACCATAAAATCCCGCATTGTCTAACATAGCATCTCCCTTGCCCAACACCTCTCCGGTATATCGTGGATCAGATCCTGTAAAGAAATAGTACTCCCTACCGATGATAGAGGTCACATCATAATAAAAATTAATCTCTTGACGGAGCAAGGACTCCATTCCGGTAACGAGGGTCTGCATTTCGCTTTTGGAAGCATCCAAAAGAAATCCCTCAATACTTGATCCGTTGGGATTTGCTTGATCTTCGATATCACAACTGACTGTAAGTGAAAGAAATGCCAGTGTGAGAATGATATATTTTAGTGTGTTCATTTTGTATTTTTTTTAGCTTTTATGTTTAAAACTTAGCAATTACGTGAAAATCAAATCGCTTAGCAGATGGAAAGGGTGTTACTTCAACACCTGTTGACAATCCTCCTGCTCCAAAATTAGAAACTTCAGGATCATAACTGTTGTATCCAAATATGTTAATAAGATTGTTGCCCGAAACACCAACCGTAACTGATAAAACATCATTGGTGACCGCGCTGGGGATGTTGTAATACAATCCAATTTCTCTTAGCCTTAGATAACTTGCATCTTCGATATATGGCTCTGTGTTACTACCCAACTGACTCAGTCGGTAATCTCCATTCCCTAAGACACCTTCGGGATCAAGATCTACCTTGTCAAAATCGTGGGTCGTATTGTTCAAGTCAAATAGAAGCGATGACAGGTTGATATTGCTGCCACCTTTTTTCCAATGCCAAAGCATCGAAAAGTTAAAGTCCCCAAAAGCCATCTGATTGTTCCAAGAAAGTTGAAAGTCGGGTTCGGCATCTCCATATACCTGCAAAGTAGGGTCTCCGGAGCCATTCAATGTAACTGTTGGGTTGGAACCCACTCCGATTATTGTCGTTGGACTATAACCCTCTTTGACCATAAAGTTGCCCAAGAAATCGGCAAAACCTCCTGTTGTGTACGCTGGCACATCCAGACGTGTTACATTGGCCGAGTTTTTCCAAAAACCGATACGTGCATTCCACAACAAATTGTCATTTCTTACCACTTCTGCATTCAGACCAATCTCGACTCCTTTATTCTCCATATCGGCGGCATTTGTAACCTGTTGCGCAAATCCGGAGGAAGCCGGAACGTCTGCGTTCAACAACAAGTCATTTACGCGCTTGATATAATAGGTTGCATCAAGATTGAAGCGATTCAAAAATCCAAGATCCAATCCCACCTCAAATTCTTTTTGACGTTCAGGCCCGACGGTAGCATTGCCGAGCAATCCGGGTACTTCTACACCTGCTCTTCCATTTACAATGGAAGAAACTAGGATCGTAGATTTGGCCCCAAAACGAGCAAAATTTCCGGATTCTCCATATGCAGTCCTCAATTTTAGTTGAGTGATCGGTGAGTTGTCACCAATGACCCCCATATTGTGGAGGTTCAGTGCTATATTGGCTTTGGGATAGTAATATAGTTTATTGACATCTCCATTATTGGAAGATTTATCCCCTCGAAGACCGATGGTGGCGATAATTTTGTCATTCCAGTTTACTTCTTCTTGTATAAAAAACCCCTTATCCTGTTGAATGATCCGATTCTGTGTGACATTTCGTGAAGCAGCTTGATCTAAGTTGGTTTGAACTCCAATGATGTCAGAGGCCACTCCCAGTATAGAGTTTCTTGAAAAATCCTCCTGTGTAACACCGACAGTTGATCTAAAAGTCATATCACTTTCAGTATAATAGGTGTGGACTAAAAATAAGGCCAAATTGGTGTTGAGATTTTTAGTAAATCCCTGTGCTGATACACCGTTGAGACCCGCGCCATCACGTTGAAACTGGAGCGTGTTGGGGAATAACGCAGTGGTATTGAGGTTATAAAAATCTACACCTCCTCTAAACACTGCTTTCAAAGTAGCATTATCCTTGGTCATTAATTTGGCTGTCAAGGTACCTCCACCTATAAATCTATTGATACTTTCATTATTGGTAATCAAAGCAGCTGTCTCTAAAAAATTGGATGGGGCATATGGATTGGAAGGATAAATCCCTTTGCTATCAGGTTGAAGTTGAGCCCATGAAGGAGTAGATAAGTATGAAATCCCCATGGTAGTTCCTGAGTTATCGTTATTGAAAAAACCACGATCGGCAGAGGAATTTACATAATTGGTGGATACTTGGGCTTCAAATATCTTCGACAACTTATGATCGATGTTAATTCGGGCAGAAACTTTATTGTATCCCGTATTGGAGACGATGCCTTCTTCATCTTTATATGACCCACCGATGTAAAACTTGGTCTTCTCATTTCCGCCGATGGCACTAATACGGGTATTCAATAGCATGCCCTTATTTCCGTATAGCTCATTTTCATAATTGTACAGCGTTCCATTGGCAACAGCTGCACGGTAATTGTCTATATCCCCGGCAAAATTGGAATTTAGAACGCGTTCTTCCGTCCATTCTCTTACCCCCAATGGGTTGAGCATGGAGGCTTGACCTACTGATTGAGCGATTTTTATTTCTGTCTTGCCGGAACTTGTACCCCGTTTAGTATTGATGATAACAACACCTCCGGAAGCTCTGGAACCATAGATGGCTGCTGCAGATGCTCCTTTGAGAATTTCTACTGATGCTATATCTCCCGGATCAAGATCAGCCAATCTATTTGAAGGGTTATCTTGATTGGATGTGCTTCCTCCGCTTGCTGCAGCAGAAACAATATTGAGTCCTGCAGGTATGGAGGAGTTGTCTATATAGACGCCATCCAAAATAATAAGGGGTTGTGAAGATCCACTGATGGATGTAGTCCCCCTCAACTTGAATGAAAGACCTCCACCCGGTGCTCCCGAACTGGCTCTGATCTCCGCTCCTTTAAATTTGCCGTATAGGGCTCCGTCAACGGTAGCCTGTGGCGTAACACCGGTAAGCATGGCTGCATCAACTCGCGCTACCGAATTAGCAAGATTAGAGCGCTTAATTGTAGTTGCCAAACCTGTTATTACCACTTCGTCTAGTTGATTAACATCTTCTTGCATGGTGATTTCAAAATGATGATTTTCTTGAGTTACCTCAAGTGTTTCAGTTCGGTAGCCCAGATAGGACAACTCTATAATGCCTTGATTGTCAGGAATATCTAAACTAAATGATCCATCTAAGTCAGATACAGTACCGATAGTGGTTCCTTTTAACAAAATAGAAACTCCGATCAGACTCTCCCCTCCTTGATCCTTAATGACTCCTGTGACGGTCAACTGAGCGAGCAAGGCACTCATGGACACCAAGAGCAATGCAGGTATCAGAAGAAGCTTTTGTAATTGTTTTTTCATAAAAGAAAATTTTTGATTTAATGAATATTATTTTGTGTAACATGAATCAAACGTACGGTCTTAGCAGCATGTCCACAAGAATTAGTCGGGTTTTATTGGCAAATACAATAGAACTATTAGATCACAACCAGTCCCAGAGAACAATTTCCCAAGAATTTCCATCTGGTGTATAACATGTTTCGATGGTCTCAAATCCTATTTTCGCATGTGCTCTTAGGGATCTTTTGTTGGCAGTGGAGATCTCGGTGATACAATATTGGAAGTCAGGGGACATGCACTTTTTTAAATACCGATACATGTGTTCAAATAGACCTTGTCCTCGAAAGGGTTTATCGATACAGATCTGACCCATAACAAAATAAGCAGCGCTGCTCAACCTGCATCCGTTCCAATTGATCTTGTCTATACGTTCAAACATGGGTCTCAGAATCGGCAGGTCATCTCTAAATTCTGATAGCATCACCAGCGCATAGCCCGCGAGATGGGCTTCATCCAAGGCCACCACATGTGGATAGGGCGTGTTCATACGTGTGAGGAGGTCTATATCATGTTCGCATGAGACAAAACCTTCTTTATCCTTTTCGGCAACCGTAATATTCTTGGGCAAATTTTTAGCTTGTAAGGCAAGAATCTGATCAAGAATTGAGGAATGATCAGCAGTGGTTATAGTCATATAGTAAAGCAGTTCAGAGATGTTCCAATATACTTAAAACATCCTTGTATCGATTGCTTTTGTTCGAAATTTTGTTCAAGACATTGCGGGCTTCGTCTGTTTTGCCCTCTTTTAGATAGGATAATCCGATGTACCAGTTGGCATCGTCTTCGTAGATATGAGCTTGCCCCATCCCATTGGACAATAAATTTAGTATGTTAAGATATTATATCGACACCAGTTTTCCATATTGCAGCACTCTTAAAAAA
>JAJRXG010000248.1 GCA_024276375.1 Bacteroidota bacterium
CAAGTGAATATACAGCATGTGCCGAGCGAAAAATATCTTTTGCCATTTTTCTCTTTTGACCGCCGACATGAACTTCCCACCCCAATTCACCTACGATACCTACAAGTGCACTGATATCATAGTTATCTCCGATACATATCACCTTCACCTTGGGATGTAGTAGTTCTACAAGGATATCAAATTGAGCACCTTTGTCATTGGAAAGTTGAAATACCTTGGATTTTCTCTTGTACTTGGACACCTCAATAGCATCGAGCAATTTTGACGTTGGGATTTGAGTTAATGAAGCTAGGCGTGGCAACTCATCAAGGGGATAAAATGTGCTAAACAATTCAAGGTGCGCCTTCGTTTTGCTCAATACTTGCAATATGATTTGAGTTTTTCTTGAGGTTGTTATGGACTGTAGCAGCCGAATGGGATTCTTGGGATTGTTGTGGTTGATTGGTGTAAACAAGACTTCAATTCTGCCATTGCAACCGAGTCCTACACCGATCTGATGACTGTCATCCTCCATGGTATCATATACCACTATGGATGATTCATTTTTACGTATTGCGATTTGCGCTCTTATCAATGCATCCCCTTCCAAACAGCCACCACTGATACCTCCAACCCACTTCCCTTTACTTGTGACATACATCCGCGCTCCAATCCTACGATAGGATGATGCTTCGACCCTTACGACAGTACCAAGTGCTGCTCTTTCAGTTGACCAGTCAGTGGATTCATAAGCCTTTATAATTTTCTCAATTTCCTTCATGGATTCATTTCTATCATTGCAAAGACCAAATTAAGGAGATCATCAGGACAACACACTGAATTTAGCTTGTTTTCTTATCTTATTGCGACTAAAGCCTTATATCAACACTATCTTTGCTCAATATGATAGATGTCAATAAAGCACAAGAACTGGTACTTTCAACGGTCAGAGACTTTGGTATAGAGGAGATTCCATTGCTAGAAGGCGCCGGACGGGTATTAAGAGAGAATTGGTATTGTGATAGAGATTTGCCACCTTACGATAGGGTAACTATGGACGGTATTGCCATATCTTATGATGGTGCCATAAATCAGGATAGCTTATTTATACAAGGAGTAGCTGCTGCCGGAGATCCTCAAGTACAACTGGCAGATACAGCACAGTGTATAGAAATAATGACGGGTGCGGTACTTCCCTTGGACACAGATACGGTCATCCGATATGAAGATATAAGCATCGCTGATGGATATGCTCATATCAATGCTGCGTATAAAAAGAATCAAAATATTCACTGGAAAGGAGAAGATCGTAAGCAAGGCGAGTTGCTCATCCCTTCTCATACTTTACTCTCCCCTAGTGAGATAGGTGTTGGAGCTTCCATCGGGCGGACGATGATCAAAGTAGCACGCCAACCTAGTATTATCGTTGTGTCCACCGGCAACGAGCTTGTGAACATAGATCAAACACCAGCGGCACATCAGATCCGCCGAGGCAATGTCCATCGCATTGAAGCTGCTCTGCGGGGGAGTGGAATCTCAGTGGATATTGCGCACATTCAAGATGATGCTGACACAACATATCGGACACTTACGGAGTATATCCATAGATACGATGCCGTTATTCTCAGTGGTGGCGTTTCTAAGGGTAAGTATGATTTTCTTCCCAATGCACTGGAGCGATGCGGTGTCGAAAAGCTCTTTCATCGAGTAGCACAACGTCCGGGCAAACCATTTTGGTTTGGTACACACAGAGAAGGTGCAACGATATTTGCCCTTCCCGGCAATCCCATATCATCATTCATGTGTTTTACCATATATTTCCACAAGTGGCTCAACAATTGTCTCGGCCTTTCAGACCGTCCTATCCGCTATGCTAGGCTTACGGAAGATGTCTCTTTTAAACCCGATCTTACATATTTTCTTGAAGTTTCTCTTAGTTATAATCAGGAAGGAACGACATTGGCGCAACCGCGACGGGGTCATGGATCCGGAGATCTTGCCAATCTGCTATATGCAGATGCCTTTATTCAATTGCCAAGGGGGAAAGAGACATTTCTCGCCGGTGAATCTTACCCGATATTTGTAATAAGATAAAACATACCTTTGCCGAAGTGCTCATTCTGCCCAATGCCTATTGGGGGCTAAACCTAAAAATAATGATACCAAATGAGAGTTTACACAATCGGAAAACAAAGTGGACTAGACCATCTCCAAATAGAAAAACGTCCTGACCCTACTCCCGGCATTAATGAGGTAGTTGTCCGATGGCACGCAACCTCTCTTAATTATCACGACTTTCTGGTAGCTACGGGTGGCATCTTTGTTCCTCCCGGAAGAATACCGATGTCAGATGGCGCCGGTGAGATTATCGCGATCGGCAAGGATGTACTTGAATGGAAAGTAGGTGATAGAGTCATGTCGATGTTTTTTCCAGGATGGACAGAAGGGCTACCATCATTAAAAAAAATCATGGGCGTAAGTGGCGAAATTATAGATGGCTACATGGCCGAGCAGTCTTGTGTGCCCTCATATGGTCTGACGTTGATACCCGATGGATATAGCTATGCTCAAGCAGCCACCTTGCCCTGTGCGGGACTGACCGCTTGGAACGCACTGATGCATACCGGTCAACTTAAGCCCGGCCAATCTGTTTTAATAGAAGGAACCGGAGGAATGTCAATGTTTGGATTACAATTTGCCAAGATGGCCGGTGCTCGAATCTATGCGACCACTTCTGATAACGAGAAAGCTCAAAGGTTAATGAAAATGGGTTGTGAATGGGTAGTAAATTATAAAGATGATCCTAAATGGGGAAAAACAATCTATCGAAAATCGGGAGGCGGTGTTGACATTGTCCTAGATGTAGGTGGTGGTTCTACGATGTATCATTCCATAGAAGCCGCCAAAATAAACGCCAAAATCATCTCAATTGGAATCCTTGGTGACGGAAGAAAAGGACAAATCACCTTTCCCAAATTATTTTTTAAGTTCATAAATTTGCAAGGTATTGCTGTCGGAAGTAGAGTGATGCAAGAGTCCATGATTCGAGCCATCGAAATCAATCAAATCAAACCCATCATCGACAAGTCATTTGGATTTGAAGACCTCAAAGAAGCATTTGAGTATCAAGCAAGCGGCAAACACTTTGGTAAGATAGTACTAGAATGGTGATTTAAAATCCAATATATACGATATCAATTATCTCGAAAATTGGGATCACACTTGTGCCTTACGAAGCGATTATAGCGCTCATATAACAATTCAAATATCAAACAAAAGTATAGGACAAATCAGCTAAAAATAATATGAATGACAATACCACAATTCAACAGCACAAACAAGAGTCACCGACAGTCAAATCCGGCTAACGAAATCTCTGATGCTTTTTTGTAATACTTCTCAACCATTATAATTACGGCCGATTAGCAAGGCTTAAAACAACTCCTAAGGCTACCCACTTGTAGTATGGAAGACTGATCCTATGTCCTTTGGTATTTGTGCATAGCTATTTTTGCACACAAAACATTTAAAACCCATAGCCCACATGCACTCCTAAACTTAGATGATAGTCATTAGGATCATATGCAAATTCAAAAGCAGGTCCGATATGAAACTTACCAATATCAAATTGGTATGTTGTTTCTAAATGCAATGCGAATAAAGCACTACGATTGGTATCCTCAAAAGTTAAGCCGGGAGATACAGCGAAACTTATTTTTTCAAGAGGATAATATGCGATAACAAGTCCAAAGGTACTATGCTTAGGGTCTAGCACTATCCTTTCAAAACTCGCTCCAATTCCAAATTTTGTTTTTGGAATAAGGCGTGTATAATGAACATGCATAGCAAACGTAAATACTTTTTCATTAACAAAGTAGGCAGGTGAAATAGAAATACCCAATTCGTTTTTGCTATGTTCGTGCGAATGAGTATTTTCTATGCTGTCTTTGGCTGTTTGACTATATGTTCTAGATGATACTATTGTGGTTAAAACCACTAATAAAAGTACTATTCTCATTCCTTGCTCTTTTTGTCCTTTACTCTTCTCAAGGCCTATATTCTATGACCACACAACTCAAAGAAACTCACATGCCATCCCCGTCCATTATTGCGAGCATATCTCGATTATGGCAAGTATTCAGTGTGCGCACTCCTTAAATTATGGCAATAATATGAAAAATTTCTTGAGCATGATATCAGTTGTGTGTATAACATACTGCACTTTATCAGCTGGCAATGCGTGGTGGGGAGGTGTTGATTTGTTTCGCTCATCAAGGGAGACTCTATATGAGGAGTTCTTAAACATATGAGGACAGAGGATTACCGGATCAACATCCTCGTTTTATACAACTTTTGTGATACACACTTTTGCCCGGATATTTATATCCGGGGGAGTCATGCCTTTTTCATATTGGGCTTTAGCCCTTAACAAGTCTATGCATATTAATGGCTAAAGCCAATACAGTGGATCTGTTTTTATCCCCAGTCTAAAGACC
>JAJRXG010000249.1 GCA_024276375.1 Bacteroidota bacterium
ATTGCTGCGGCTATAGCGATACTTGTTTTTTTCTTACTTCCGTCAAACAGGCCATTGAAGTACACTGCATCGTCAGAAGGCTTATCATTGACATTGCCCGCGGATTCTAAAATTGAACTTTCGCCGGAGGCTGTCGTGACATATGACCCCTCCGGTTGGAGTGAAAAGCGGATTGTTCGCCTCTCTGGGGCAGCTACTTTTGATGTCAGTAAAGGCGTGGCTTTTAAGGTACTTACCAATACCGGAAGTGTTGAGGTGTTGGGAACGGCATTTGATGTAATACAGAGGGGATCATCTTTTATTGTGGCCGTTAAGCGAGGTTTGGTTGCAATCCAAAGCCAAACTGACAATCAACAACTTTCAAAAGGTATGTCCTATATGCGCAATCCCGGCACTGAAGATCTCTTGTCTTATAGTGGAACAACGTTTACTTTTGTAAGATATGAGCAGGCACCATTGAGAACGGTGATAGATGGAATGGAATCTTTGTTTGGAATCAAGTTTGAAGGAGCAACTCCTAATAAAAATCGCACCTTTACAGGGTTCTATAAAACGGATGATCTCAATATAGCTTTGCAAAATGTGATCTGGCCTATGGGATGGACTTATGAGTTATCAGGAGACAAGGTGATTTTGAAATCTGAGCAATGAAGTCATTTTAACGCGAGTATTTTAAGGACTTCAAAGAAAAATGTGATATCAATGGGTGTTTTGTTACTATTCAGGAGGGTGCTTTTGAGATAAAAATAGGCAGTTTTTTCGTCAGATGACGCTTGTTTTTTGAGGCATAGCAGCGCTACGGGGGAAAATAGCGGAAATATGACGGAAAAAGTGTTTTTTTTAGCCAAAATGACGCCTACCTGAATAGTAACGGTGTTTTAATATAGATTTAATACTTCTGTATGTGTAGAATAGGGTGCATACTGTGTTTTGGCTTTTTATACACCCTTTCTATGTCAGGACAGATCAAAACAGCATCTGTTGAGATGCAGGACTTCGTGCATTGGTTTGAAAGGAAGTATCGGACTTCGGTGTCTTATGCCGATGATCTGGCTCTATACCCCAACATATCTGTTGATACGACACAAGTAGATCTTGATAAGATCAGGAAAAGTCTCAATTCATTAACTTCGATTGAATATAGATTTGATGAAGAGGGACACCTTTTTATTCGTCAAAGAAAAGTTGCTGAGAGTCCTTCAACTCTATATCGCTTCCAAGTATTGAATCAACGGACGCTAGATCCAATTGAGTTGGTAGCAGCGTCTGTCGAAAACACCTCCATAGGTCAATATTCGGATCACAACGGAATGCTGGCGTTAAGAATCCCTAAAAAATGGAACCATAGAAAGGTGGGTTTTAGTATGGTGGGGTTCGCTCCTCTCTGGTTGCCCATTCATGATTTGTCGGATGTACACAAAGTATTGATGTCTGAATTGCCGATACCAATGGAGCCGGTAACTATCGCAGATCGTAAAAATCCTGTCAATAATTCTGAAAATGCAACGGCAATGGAGATTGGCAGTAAAACCATTGCAAAAGCCTCGCAAATACTTGGGGATGATATATTGCGCGACATTCAAATGCTGCCGGGCTTGATAGCTCATCAAGATGATGACTCGGGGATTCGTATCAGGGGTAGTGGTACAGATCAAACATTATTGATGGTTGATGGAATCCCAATATACAATGCCAGTCATTACTTTGGGATTTTTGGTGCTGTCAATAGTGGATATATAGATCGTGCCATACTTTATAAAAACAATATCCCTATAGAGTATGGTGAGAAAAATGGAGGTATGCTTGAAATATTGGGACTGAGAAGCGAAAAGATTGATGGGTATCAGGGGTCTATAGATCTCAATCTGTTGACATTGACCGGTGTGGCTCAAGGAAGATTGGACTCTATGTGGACTTTTCGGATAGGAGGCCGTACAACATATCGAAGTGTTTCTAATACCGGTTTTCTGGCGCTTTTTCAAGATGAACAACAGCCAAATAGGGTTCAGAATTTCGGTCTCAATGAAACTGATAATCTCATCAGCTCTATTCCTGATTTTAGATTTTATGATATTAATGGAAATCTGACATTCTCTCCTTCTTCCAACATCAGAGTTGCTATAAATGGGTACAAAAGTCGTGACAATTTAAACAATAGTATCGAAGTCACTCGCACTATTGATAGAGCATCCGGCAGTACTAGAGTCGCCTCGACGTTATCCCAAAGAGAATTTTGGGAATCGAGAGGTGGAAGTATGTTAAGTACATGGCAGTTGACTCCTAAGTCCGCTATCCATACCGATATATATTATGCCTCTTATCGTCAACAAGATGAAAATCGTATTGTATTGCATGTGATGCGCGTCAATGCAGACCGTAATTTCAGACAGAGAGTACTGACAGGCAATGAAATATCAGAGATTGGATTTCGTAGCTTTCTCGATGGACAGTTATTGCCAAATGCAAGCTATAAAGTGGGTATAGAGCTACGTCAATACAAAACCTTTTTGTTGAGCAATGATATCACTAAAGAACAACTCCAACTCAGACAAGAGGCATCCATGATGAACATGTTTTCCAATATAGGGTATGAATGGTCTGATGGGTGGAGCGCAACCGCTGGGTTAAGAAGCACGTATTATGATCCAACACAAAAATTATATTGGTCACCACGATTGGATATCCGCAAGCAGGTATCGCCTTCATCCTATCTCAAAGCTTCCGCCGGACGTCAGTATCAGTTGGCACAGAATCTCTCATTTGAGAATTTGTATCGCCGTACTATTGAGACATGGGTGTTGAGCAATGATATTGAGATTCCCGTGAGTACATTGGATCACCTCATGATCGGAGGAAGTTGGAAAAAAAATCGATGGTTGCTAGATGTGGAAGGATATCTGCGCTATGAGAGCAACATTACTGAAGTGGCGCTCAATGATATAAACAACTCCATTGATTCCGGAGTGCCTACCATACTTAACGAAGGGTATGTATTCTATCATGGTACTGGCAATATGTTGGGTGTCGATGTCCTTGCAGGATATACCGGACGCAAGTTGAGCACCCTGTTGTCTTATACCTTGAGCAAGTCCACCGTGAGCTATCCGTCGATCGCAAGAGGAGTGGATTTTCCATCTCCATTGGACAGCAGACATCAAGTTCAATGGATTAATGATTTGCGAATTAAAAAATGGAATTTTGGTTTCAACATAATTTATGCAAGTGGTCGCGTTTATACAGACCTAAACAAGATAGGAGCCAACAGGTTAAGAGTAAACTTAACTCCTGAAGAACGTCAGAGTAGGCTCCCTAATTATATCCGTTTGGATATGGGCTTGGGGTATCGTTTTCTTATTGGAGGTTTAAAATCTTCATTCAATGCTTCTTTGATTAATTTTCTAGACCGGGACAATGTCAGTTATATCCAATACACTTTCACCTTGCCAAGCCATAATCATGCCGCCCCTCGAGGAGCATTTGTTGGCAATACTTCCAATTTGATTCCACGGACACTCAACCTTAGTTGGAAAATAGAATTCTAATATTTATGATTGAGTCCACTCCGGAATCTGACTATTTTTGGTTTTGTTAGTTTTCGGAGTGGGCTCATGATTGTATC
>JAJRXG010000250.1 GCA_024276375.1 Bacteroidota bacterium
AGGTCTTTTTACCGTCAAAATTCGTTAATGCTGAATCAGTGTTACTATTCAGGTAGGCGTCATTTTGGCTAAAAAAAACACTTTCCCCGCCATATTTCCGCTATTTTTTTCGCCGTAGCGCTGCTATGCCTCAAAAAATAAGCGTCATCTGACGAAAAAATTGCCTTTTTTTATCTCAAAAGCACCCTCCTGAATAGGAACGAATCAGTTACGCAAAATGAGAATAA
The DNA here is from genome assembly GCA_024276375.1 of Bacteroidota bacterium. Lineage (GTDB taxonomy): Bacteria > Bacteroidota > Bacteroidia > Chitinophagales > Saprospiraceae > JAJRXG01. The sequence continues at coordinate 228 of JAJRXG010000250.1, forward strand.
TAATCAATAACCCCAATGTTTTGCGTAATATATGAGTACAATATTACTTCTATTGATGCTAAAACCAAATCTAATATCATTTCATGAGAATGTGGTATAATAAAAGATTGCAATATGATAAAAAGAAGAAATAATATACGAAATATTTTTTGACATTTTAACATATGTTCATATATTGGGCTTTTTGCAGCGACAGATACGATCAAACGCTATTATTTGGAAATAAACTCACTACAATGAAATCTAAAATTTTAAGGCCGAATGTTTTTTTAATTGCCCTTCTCGTCGGATTGAATGTGTCATATCTGTGTGCGACGGAAGGATACTTTTCACTTGGTTATGGAGCGCGCCATAAGGGAGTGGCAGGAGCAGGCATAAGTTTGTACCACTTTTCTTTAGCCAATGGAAATCCCGCAGGACATGTGCATTTGAAAAAGCAATTCGAAGTTGGACTTTCTTTTTTTAATCCCAATAGGGAGTTTACGGTGACAGGCAATCCCTCGGGGCTTCCTAATACTTTTGGATTGACTCCGGGAACAACTACTAGTGATACAAAGTTGTTTTTGATTCCAAGATTAGCGGGCAATTGGCACATCGGTGACAATAGCGCCTTTTCAGTATCAATTTTTGGTAATGGAGGAATGAATACCAACTATCCTACACAAGTATTTTACGATCAGGGATCGAGCTCAACAGGTGTAAATTTGGCACAATTGTTTGCCAATCTTACTTATTCTATGAAGTTAAGTGACAATCATAGTGTTGGTGTAACTGCAGTTCTAGCTTTTCAGCAATTTGAGATGAAGGGAGTAAGCACTTTCGCTCCTTTTTCGAGTGATGCCACAAAGTTGTCAGGCAACGGAGTAAGTTCTGCTACTGGATTTGGTTTTAAGCTTGGGTATATGGGTCAGTTGTCAGATGCCTTCTCACTTGGACTAATGTATCAATCAAAAGTAAACATGGGAGCTTTTGAAGAGTATGCAGGTTTGTTTGCTGAACAGGGAGATTTTGATGTTCCTGCGTCTTGGACGGCTGGTATTGCGTATAAATTAAGTGATAAGTTAACTGGAATGATTGACGTAAAGCAGATATTTTATAGTAAGGTAAACTCAGTTGGCAACCCAATTAATCCCATGGCTTTACCTCCGGCATTTTTAAATCCGGGAGGCGATCCCAACAATCCGATGGATTATACTCCCAACCCAAATTATACGCCATTGGGATCCGAAAATGGTTCGGGTTTTGGCTGGGAAGATGTAACGAGTTATAAAATTGCTTTTGAGTATGATGCAAGTGAAAATTGGATGTTTAGAGGTGGATTTTCGTCGGGCAACAATCCCATAACTTCAAGCGAAGTCTTGTTCAATATTTTAGCGCCAGGAGTTATAAGAAATCATATAGCTTTGGGATTGAGTAGAAAGTTGGCCAATGGAAAGAGGTTTGATGTATCATTGAACTATGCTTTGAGCAGTACGATAAGTGGCCCTAACCCGTTTGACTTTGATCCGGTTCAGGCCGCATCTGGGGTATTTGTTCCTAATCAAACCATTGAATTGAAAATGAATCAGTTAGACATAGAGTTTGGATATACTTTCTAAACAATAGAAAGTAAGTCCATCCATCTTTGGTATCAAGGTATAATAGTCATCAAATGTAAAAAGTGTAATGGAAGTAATTGTAAGAAATTTTAGTGCCGAAAAGGTTGAACAGATCGCCAATGTTCTAAAGGCCATATCCCATCCCTTGAGATTGGAGATTATAGGTTTGCTTGAGGTGGAAAGCCCTTTGTCGGTAGCAGAAATAATGAAGGTATTGCAAGTGGAGCAATCCGTCTTGTCCCATCATCTCACTAAGATGAAGGACAAGGGAATCTTAATGTCCAAGCGTGACGGCAGAAATATATATTATGCTATTAAATTGGTAGAGATAACAACGATATTTGATTGTATGGAACATTGTAAATTGTAAATTTTTAGATAAAATAATATAAAAACGACTCACATGGGAGCAACAAAGATTGATAAGAAACTAGATTGTTCAGGTATGTTATGTCCGATGCCTGTAGTAAAGACCAAGAAGGCCTTAAAGGATATGGAAGTTGGAGAAGTTCTAGAGATGATATCTACAGATGCGGGAGCAATGCCGGATATGCAAGCATGGGCCAATCAGACTGGGCATGAACTGCTAGATGCCAAAGAAGAAGATAACACCTATACTTTCTTAGTAAAGAAAACACATTAAATCCAGTATTATGTCAGAAAATAATGGGAAAGATCGCAAAAAAAGACTTGCCTTAGTAGCAACAAAGGGAACCCTAGATTGGGCTTACCCGCCATTTATTCTTGCCTCGGCCGCCGCCGCCATGGATTGGGAAGTAGGTATATTTTTTACCTTTTATGGCTTGCCCCTTCTAAAAAAAGAAGTTGAAGCATCCGTGTCACCATTGGGAAATCCAGCGATGCCGATGAAGATGCCTTTTGGCTCTAAGGGTTTTCAGAGTATCAACTGGCCAATGCCCAATTTGTTGATGTCCAATGTGCCGGGATTTGAGTCTATGGCCACGGGTCTAATGAAAAAAATGTTCAAAAGCAAAGGTGTGGCTACTGTCGAAGAATTGCGAGAGGCTTGTGTGGACATGGATGTTCGTCTCATTGGATGTCAGATGACAATGGATGTCTTTGGTTTTACCAAGGAAGAGTTTATAGATGAAGCCGAGGTGGCCGGAGCTGCTGCTTTCTTAGCATATGCTGCGGAAGCAGATGTAAACATGTTTGTATAATGTAGTTATTTTTTATGCTATTGCAAAAGAATTGCGTCTTATAAAGCAAGCACAGACGATGCATTTTAAGCTATGGCATTAAAATGACTTCTATATCAGAACAATTTGAACGAGTAGATATTTTTGGAAAATAAAGAGAAGAATGAGGCGGGAAAAGTTTCGCCCATAAGATTGATAGACACAGGAGATGTATCTTATTTGAGATCTCAGACCATTTACCATGGATTGGCATATGCCAAGACACCGGATACACCGGATACGATTGTTTTAAATCGACCTGTTGACCCATATGTCTGTATCGGATATCATGGAGTATTGCATACAGAAGTGGATGTTGCTTATTGTAATGCAACAGGACTTCCTATTCTTAGAAGAGAAACCGGTGGAGGAACAGTTTATCTGGATGAGGATCAACTATTTTCACAATGGATATTCGCAGCAGAAAGCTTGCCGTTTAGAAATGATCAGAGATTTATTTTGTTCACCAAACCCCTGATAGCAACCTATCAATATTTTGACATAGATGCTTATGCTTTTCCTCCCAATGATGTTCATGTAAAGGGCAAGAAAATTGTGGGAACCGGAGCTGCGACAATTGGAATGGCCGAAGTAATGACAGGCAATTTTCTTTTTGATTTTGATTATTCAATCATGTCAAAAATATTGAACCTTCCGGATGATAATTATCGGAAGTTGACCTATGAGAGTTTGTCAGATTATATGACAACTATTCGGCGAGAAGTAGATGAAGTGCCAAGCATGGAGCGGTTAAAGTCAATATACATTGAAGCATGTGGACGTTGTCTTGATCGTCCTATTATTAGAGGCCGGATGACAGCGGAAGAGCTAAAATCAATTCAGGATTTGGACAAGAAGTTTTTGGACAAAGAGTGGATTTATGATGGTAGTACTTCCGATAGGAAAAACCGTCTAGTTAAAATCAATGCCAATGTTTGGTTGTTTGAAACATCCAATGTGACAAAGACAGGTGTTATCATTCAGATACTGATGCGAACAAAAGGGAAGTTGATCAATGATATTTCGATATCTGGAAATGTGCTTTTTAATCCAACACACAAATTGGAGGCTTTTGAAAAGTATCTTGTAAATATTGAGATAGAAAAACAATCATTGACAGAAGCGATTGAAGTGTTTTATCAATTGCATGGTATTGAGACACAAGGAGTTGAAGTAGAGGATTGGGTGCAAACGATTATGAGAATCAGAGAGAAAAATGCGATCACTGTATTTTGAAAAAATTGTATGGTGAGCTTGTATGTTTGGCTAAGTTGAATATCCTTTATGAAGAAAAAGATATTTACAGCGGATGAGATTATACAATTGCATCATGATATGCCGGGATATTGGTTGCTGCTGGAGATAATAGAACAAGATCGTGATGAAAAAGCTACGCTTCTTAAATTGTTGGATTATTCTAAAGACAAGGAAAACTTATATGAGTGGTTGATGGAGGATGAAGAATGGGATTGGAATAAGAAGTACATATTTGTATTTACAGATCCTTCAACCTGTGACATTGGATTGAAAAGAATTTAAAAATTAGATAAACTAAATGACCTTATACAACTCATTGGTCGGCAAGATTTGCCACTTTTTTCCAACCTTGGATGACAAAGAGGGGCAAATATTGACATTGAGCGATCAAGCTGTAGTTTTTTGTCATTTGGTTCAAAAATGCGAATCACTTAATTTGATTAGCGATGGTGTTATTGCCGATAGATTGATTATAAAAAATTAAAATTAAATGGAAGACGAGCTCGAAGGAAAAAAAATTTTGGTTATTCAGACGCATGGTGTGGATACACCGACGCGGACTTACTCTCCGCTGTACTATGCCGTCGCAGCTGCAGCTATGGAAATGGAAGTCATGGTGTGGTTTACAATGAATGGAACAAATCAATTGAGAAAAGGAGAAGCAGAAAAAGTCGAATTGGTGCCGGGAAGTGGAACCACGCTAAAAACAATGCTTGAGATGTGCCTCGACAATGAAGTAGAACTCAAAGTCTGTCAACAGAGCCTCACTCTGTGGGATATGACTGAAGATGATTTGATAGAAGGAGTGGGCATCCTAGGTGCCACAAGCATCATTGATCTGGCATTAAACTATGACCATGTCATGTATTTTTGAGAAATTGTAGTAAGTATATTTTCTAATTTTAAATATTATTATGGCACATGAATTTATTAACAAATGTGTAGTGATTAAGGACTTACACTACTCTGTCAAGGACAATACTTGGGTGAGAGTCAATGAGGATGGAACCGTTACCATCGGTATGACGGATATAGCTCAATCCCTTGCTGGCCCCATCCTTCATGCCAAATCCAAGAAAATTGGAGTGGTTAGAAAAAAAGGAAGACCTATTGCTACAGTCGAAAGCGGAAAGTGGGTAGGGCCTGTAAAGTCGCCAATTACTGGAGAGATAGTTGCTGTAAATGAAGCCCTACTTGAAGATGTCAAAGTCATCAATCGAAGTCCTTATCAGGATGGATGGATTGTCAAAATGAAACCCAGTGATATGGAAGTAGAAATGGCAGAATTGCTAACGGGCGATGACGCTGTAGATGCCTATCGAGCAAAAATAGAAGAAGATGGTGTCACTTGTACGCATATAGAGGGTTCGGATGAATATGAATAAATAATCTTTTACTTATAGAATGTATCATTAATCATGGTTTTAGACTTATCAATAAACAAATATTCTGATGTCACGTACGAAGAAAAAGAACGCCTTTTTGAAGAGGCCAAAGCAGATGATCGGTGGGAGCATATCTTGTACGGTTGCTATGAATGCGGCATTTGTGTAGCCGCCTGTCCTTCAGCTCGCTTCTATGACTTTAGTCCTCGACTTATCGCTCAAGCAGTGGCTCGCGAAGACGTCGATTTGGTCTATACCCTGATGAATGACAGTATTTGGGATTGCTCTCAATGTTTTTCATGTGATCGCTGCCCAAGACAAAATTCTCCCGGCCAAATCATCACAGTGTTGCGTGAAGTGGCTGTCCGAAATGGACTCCAAACTGCCAAACAAGCACTCGAAGGTTATGGTCGGATTATTTATAAAATCATGTCAACAGGATCGCAAGTGTCACCCGATATGCTGCAGCCTGATGCATTCCCGGATTGGGGTAAGCATGTCTATGAGATCGCCGAAAATCTGGATATCTGGAGAAGAGCATTGCCTCCGGAAACCCTCCACACTACTGAGACAAGTTGGAAGGTAGATGATAAAACCATCATTGAATTATACCTTATCTGGCATATGACCGGTGTCATGGATCTTATCGAAGGGATTGATGAAGGTCTATTTATGATATTGGTAGATGTGATGGAAGAAAGACTTGAGGAGGCAGGATATGATGTGACATTTGATTGAACTTTTGATTTTATCAGACTGAATCAGTTTTATTTGATTTGATATTATTGTAAAAAAAACTAATCATTAACTACAGCAGAGCAAGTATTGCATCACAAACAATTAGAAACATTTATTTAGTAAGTTACATTAGAAAAAACGCTCATTAAAAACATATAAAAATGATCCATTTACCAGTGTCTAAAGCAAGCGAACGGATTTTTAAAATTGATCCTGATACCGCTCCAACTCATGATATCCGAGAAGAACTTTTTCAATTGGAAAAGGAAGGAGAATTGGAAGTCATAAGAGTGCCGGAGCCCTATATGGAAGTCAAGACAAAATTTGGCCGAATCAAAAAAATACCTTTAGAAAAAACATGGCACCATAAGAGTTGTGGTCAATGCGGTCACATTCCGGGGTACTCGACATCAATATTTTGGTTGAACAGACAATTTGGATTGGATTACTATGATCCGACAGATCAGACTTCATGCACTGCTTGGAATTATTATGCCTCAGCAACTTCTAATCCAGAAGCACAAGCCGCAGTTGCCATTAGAAATTTTGCTGCTGCACATGAAGTTGGTTATTTTCCTTTGATTCATTGTGGCACGAGCTTTGGGCATTACAAAGAAGTACGTCATGCCCTTGTGCATCAACCGGAATTGAGGAGAAAAGTAAGAGATATCATGAAGCGCCTAGGTAAAAAATTGGTAGTGCCTGAAGAAGTGGTGCACTACAGTGAGTGGGTCTATGCCATGCGCGATCGTATCGCAGAAAGACAGGTGATAGATATGAGCAATATTACAGCTACCGTTCACCCCGCTTGTCACTATCACAAATTGATAGAGGAAGATGCTATATACTCTGAAGAAATATATGGTGCACAGCGGACAGCTATCATTACGGGAGTATTAGAAAAATTGGGTATCAATGTTGCTGATTATTCTACTTGGTTTGATTGTTGCGGTTTTGGATTCAGACACATATTAGTGTCCCGAGACTTCTCTCGATCATTTTCAGTCCAAAGAAAAATTGAAGTTATGATCGAAGAGGCCAACCCAGATGTGACGGTGACCCATGATACAGGATGCGTGACAACATTGGATCAAAGTCAAGTGGCAGGCCAAGCACACAATAAGAAAGTAGGACTCCCAGTCATGTCGGACTCGCAAATGGCAGCATTGGCTATGGGTGCACATCCATATAAGGTGCTACAATTGCATTGGCATAATACCAATAATAAACCTTTTATGGAAAAATTGGGAATTGATGTTAAAAAGAAATGGGCGGAATTTGAAGTAGAATGTGATCAATTAAAATCCGGAAAAAAAGAGTTTATGTCTTGGGAAGATGCAGAAAATTAATTGAAATTGAATTTTGAATTATAATAAAAAAAGCAATAAGAATTACGAAATATGGCAAATCAAAATGTTCTAATTATTGGGGGAGGAGTTGCTGGCATCGAAGCAGCCAAAGGTATTGCTGACCTTGGTTATAAAGCAATACTCGTTGAAAAAAGAGATCGTCTTGGCGGCAATCCGGACGAACAACAGTATTCTGTTCTAACGCCAGACCGTAGAGATGCTTCTGAAGCACTTAGTGATATGATGGCTCCCATACTAGACAATGAGAATGTAGATCTCATGTACAATACAATTGTGACCGGAGCATCAGGGTCTGTTGGCAACTTTAAAGTCAAAGCTGTCAGCATGGGAAAAGAAGTCGAGATAGAAGCAGGGGCTGTCATAGTGGCAACTGGATTCAGCCATTTTGATCCGGGCAGAGAAACACAGAAATATGGATATTATGAGCATGATGATGTGCTCACCCTCACTGATGCAGAAAAATTATTGAAAGAACACAAATTTGTAAGACCTTCTAACGGAGAAGTGCCCAAGCGTATTTGTTTTATCCAATGTGTAGGATCTCGTGATCGTCAGATAGGCAATGAGTATTGCTCTAAAGTATGCTGTGGTATTTCTTCTCAACAGGCTATAGAAGTACGCGAACAAGTGCCTGACTGCAAAGTCTATATTTTCTATATTGACATGAGAATGTATGGCTATTGGGAAAATGAAATTTACTGGCCTGCTCAAGAAGAATTTAAAGTCAATTATATAAAAGGAATTGCCACAGAGATTGTAAAAAAAGGAGACAGACTTCTAGTCAAAGGCGAAGATACCACCTTGCGTCGGCCGATGGAAGTTGAGATGGATATGGTTATACTCGCAGTGGGAATGGAGCCAAGTGAAGGGACTAAAAAGATGGCAGAGTACTTCGGCTTAAAACAAAATAAATATAATTTTATTGAGACAATAGGTGGCCCACTAGATACTGTATCTACTACTGTACCGGGTGTCTATGCTGCAGGAGCTTGTACAGGCCCAGCCGATCTTGAAGACACAGTGTCGGCAGCTGGATTGGCAGCAATGAAAGCACTCGGATCTATTCGTCGCAATGGCAATGCTTGAGGTAAGTAAAAGAAAAAACTTATGAGCCAAATAGTCGATACGATAACAGCTCAAGAGTTCATGAAAGAAACGCTTGAGAGGATTGATGAGCAGAGTCTCGTGCTCGTAGCTCAAGGATTGGCTGTAAAGAGTGACTTGTTTCAGAAGGCATTTGCCGAGAACAAGTTGGACAACCTTACAGAAAGCCAATTGCTCAAAATATTTGGTATTATATTTTCCGTTCGCAGAAAATCAAGAAAGATTATTAGAGAAATCGGTTTTGAAACTCTAAAATCAGAAATAAAATTATTGCTCTATAGCGATGATCCGATACAACAGAGATTTTCAAGATTCTGCAACCTTCTTACTTGTCTGGATGAACACCTTCGTTATGATTTGACCGGAGAGATACTTCATTATACACTTCCTAATAAATATTGGTTGTGGTGTAACTGGATGTGGAATCCAAAAACAAAAACAGGATCACTGCCATTGGTGACGACAGAAGATTATGTCTTAGATGCACCCGACTTGGGATCAGCCTATATGAAAGTTGGTAAAGCAGTAGCATTTGTACACAATGTGGGTGAAGCAGCCGGATTTCAAACCATCAGTAGGAATTTATTTGGCACGGATGTGTATCTGAGTTGTGTCTATATCATCTATGCATACACAGTATTGCGAATGAGGATGACTCAAGAGTTTAATCAGGTAATGCCAGGGGTTGGAGAGTTTGCAAAAAGAATCTTAGGTACGTATAAATTAATGCAAGAACAAAATATTACAAAAAACAAAGTTGCACAAATTGTCAACTAATTAAATAATATTTATGCCAGTAGATAAGTCACAAATAATAGAAAAAGAATCCGTAACAGTAGAGGGAATAGAATTGACGGCGGATTGGAATCGCATGTTTGAACAAAGAGTCGTGTTTGACTATGATACTGATGCTTTGGATAAGGTCACTGACCTTGCCAATGCAGAGTCCATGGGTTGGTGTTATCAATGTGGCCAATGCATCCCGGTCTGTCCTGTGGACGCTGTAGGCGAATACGGACCCCTGAAGATATTTCGCAAATTACAACAAGGTCAGGATCTTTTTAACCACGACGACTTGTGGAAATGCACCACTTGTATGAATTGTCTGAGAGTCTGTCCCAAAGAAGTTGACATGATTAAGATTATGCCTGCTATTCGCGAAGAAGCAGTGCTGGAAGCTAATGTGCCGCAAGAACTCCAAGAAGTATTTGAAAATACTTTTGAATATGGAAATCCGATGGGCGAATCTCAACGCAAACGTGCGGATTGGATCAAAGATGCAGGAGTGGACGTCCCGATTATGAAGGAGATAAAGCGCAAGGTTGACTTCCTGTGGTTTGTCGAATGCTATCCGGCTTATCACGGTAGAGGCCAAGAAGCCAGTCGTGCTTTAGCAAGGGTCATGAACTTGTTAAATCTAGACTACGGCATACTGGGCACAGAGGAAAAATGCTCATGTGATTCGCAGAGATTGGCAGGAGAAACTGGTCTTTTTGAAGAATTTGCAGAGCACAATATAGGCTTGTTCAATAAGTATAAAGTGAAAAAAGTAATGGTTACTGACCCTCACGCTCTAAATGCTTTTAGAAAAGAGTATCCTAAATTGGGAGGCAAATTTGAAACCATTCACTATACAACAATGCTTGCACCACTTATGGAGCAACTCAATTTCACAAAAAAACTCAACTATAAAGTAACCTTTCATGACCCATGTTATCTCGGAAGACATAATGGCGAGTTTGATGCACCACGCAATTGTCTGACCGCCATCCCGGGTATAGAACTTATAGAAATGGGTAGATGTCGGGAACAGAGCTATTGCTGTGGCGGTGGCGGAGGTGGAATGTGGCTCGATGGATTTATGGCAGACCATGTGACCGAAAGACTCTCCGAAAATAGAGTCCGCGAAGCTGTCGAAACAGGTGCAGATGTACTCGCCGTATGTTGCCCATATGAAGTCTCTAGATTTGAAGATGCAATTAAATCTACAGGCAATGAAGGAAAATTGATCGTCCGTGATATTATTGAATTAATCGAAGAGGCATTATGAAAAAAATAGGAAACCAAAATTTTAGAACCGACTTGTTTTACCATCAAGAAAGTGGGTATTGGATCGATGTTCATAATAATATCGCTCGAATAGGAATGAACCCATTGCTTCAAGAGACCTCAGGATCCTTTGTTTCCTTAAAACTTCAACCCAAAGGAGAGGCTGTAAAAAAAGGTGATAGCATTGGAAGCGTTGAAGCCGAAAAACATGTAGGACACTTAAAGGCTCCAGTTTCCGGCACTATTTCAACCGTAAATGAAAAAGTATTGGAAAATCCACGCCTCATTAATACAGATCCATATGGCAAAGGATGGTTGTTGGAAATAGAAATGTCCCGATTTGATGAAGAACAATCAGCCTTACTATCGGGAGAGGATAACATTACTTCTTGGCTAGAAGCCGAAGTAGCTAAATACGAAGAAAAAGGATGGTTAGCAACACCTTAGTAGAGACAGGTCAAGTAGTAGAAGAGGCCTTTAAAATACGTCAACGTTATTTTCCGGACGAGATCAACTTCTATGCACCGGGACTTAAAAGTTATAGCATACCGGGATTTAAACAAAAAAATCCCAATGCATTTCTTCCCATCAGTGTGACAGGAGCAGGTTGTGCCTTGGATTGTGATCATTGCAATAAAAAGATCTTAGAACCCATGATACCCTTGGATCATAGAGAGGGTCTGTTCAAAATGTGCCAGCGCCTTAAAGCTTCTGGAACAGAATCTGTATTGATCAGTGGAGGATCTAAGAAAACCGGGGAAGTGCCGCTAACAAAACATCTCGGTGACGTAAAACGTATAAAAGAAGAACTGGGTATGCGCGTGATGATGCATACCGGTGTGGTAACGGATGAGGCTATGGCCGCCGCCTTAAAGGAATCAGGAGTCGATGGCATCGCACTGGATATTATCGGTTCTAATGAAACAATACGACAGGTCTATCACATGGATGCTACGGTAGAAGACTTTGACAAGTCATTGGCGCTATTGACAAAATATGAACTGAGTTTGCGCCCCCATATTATTCTGGGATTGCACTACGGTAAATTTTTGGGAGAGTATCATGCCTTGGATATGATTGCTCAATACCCCATTCACGCATTGGTTATAGTCATTCTTACACCGATGCATGATACGGCTATGTTTGGAGTTGAACCACCACCGACGGATGAAGTCGCTGCTTTTTTCAAAGCGGCTAGAGTCGCATTGCCTCAGACCTATGTCATGCTGGGTTGTGCTCGGCCGATGGGCGAATATAAAAAAGTCGTAGATCGAGCTGCTGTAGATGCAGGATTGAACGGTATCGCATATCCGGCAGAAGGTATCATTGAGCATTCTCAATCTATGGGATTGAAGCCTTTGTATTTTGAAAATTCATGTTCCTGTGGATGCTAAATAGATGATCATGAAGTCATGGAGATACATACAAGAAGATCAAGTAAGTGCCTATAATGGCCTGGCAACTGATGAGTATTTGATGGATATGTATTCACAGGATGTATTGCCCACACAAGCCACTTTGCGATTATACACTTATCGCGAATTCTGCTGCCTCGTAGGACGATTTCAAAACATTCATGCCGAATTGAACCTTGAAGCATGCCGGTCAGAAAATGCACAATACAGTCGAAGGCTCACAGGAGGAGGCGCCATCATTATGGGAGATGGTCAGTTGGGTATATGTCTTGCGACAAATCATACATTTGATGCAGACAATACAAAAGCCATCTATCAACTGTTTGCACAACCAGTTATTCTTGCTTTAAGTCAAATCGGTATAAAAGCTCATTTAAAAGGCAAGAATGATCTCGTTGTCGATGGAAAAAAAATCGCCGGACTCGGTATCCATGTCAATCATCAAGGAGCTATACAATTTCATACAAGCTTGTTGGTGAATCTCAATGTGGAGAAGATGCTGCGCGTCCTCAACATACCCTTGCAAAAAATCGCCGACAAAAGACATCTGCGCAAAGTAGAGCAACGCATTACCACAGTGTCAAGAGAACTCAACAGAGTCATTTCAATAGATGAAATGAGAAAAAGAATCAAAGATTGCTACCGCCAGTTGTTTGATGTAAATTATGACACTATTCATATTACAACTCAAGAACGCATTAAAATAAATAAGCTGGCTGACGACAGATATAATAATGAGGATTGGATATTTCAGAATTCTCCACAACCCGATATGACCGGGATGGGATTGAAAAAAAGTAAAGCAGGATTGCTTCGAACATACGTTGCACTCAAGGGTGAAACAATTAAAAGTGTTTTGATAACTGGAGATTTCTTTGGCCTCGAAAAACTCTTTAGCGCTATCGAATCCAAGCTTAAATGGCATCCGATTGACAAGGAGAAAATACTAGGTGTTATAGAAGAATCATTTGCCTTGTATGGTGCTCCTGAAGATCTACAGCCTAAGGAAGTATTTGATTCTATTTGGAGAGCATCTCTGGGCGCCATGAGAGAAGTACAATACACCTACTCGGGTTCTTGCTATTATCCCAAGACTGATGCAGAGCAAAAACAATATTTGAAAAATAGAATTATCAATGAAATCTTAAAATAAAGAATAAATGGAATTTCCCTTACCGACGATGACACCCGTAGAAGAGAAGATGATTAGCCCTGATTATGTACGCATTAGTGCTGCGAGTGCAATGGCATTGAGATTGCAATCCGGGAGGTTTTCTAGGGATTTTGAATTTGGAGGCATTAATATACTTCTGAACTATGAAAATGGGTGCCTGTCCGATTGTGGTTACTGTGGATTGGCAAGAACTCGCCCCGGGGACTATGAAGACAAATCCTTTATTCGCGTGGACTGGCCCCTCTATGAGACAGATCTCCTCGTGGATCGCATGGCTCAGTATGAAGACAAATTGACACGCTTGTGTATCTCAATGGTGACACATGGATCAGCCTATCGCGATACCGCAGATATCACAGAGCGGATATGCAAGAAGATCAAAGCTCCACTTTCCTTGCTCGTAGCTCCTCCAACGCTCAACAGAAACAAACTTGTACACTTAAAAGAGCTAGGTGCAGATATGATCGGGATCGGATTGGATGCCGTCTCGGAATCCGTGTTTTATGACACCCGAACCAATGTCCCACAAGGAGGGCTGAGATGGAAAAATTATTGGGATATTATCAATTATTCTCGTGAAATCTATGGCCCGTGGAAGGTCAATATTCATACAGTAGTAGGATTGGGAGAAACCGATGAAGACCTCGTCGATCTCTTTTATGATTTAAAATCCAGACAAATTCTTGCTTACTTGTTTTGTTTTAATCCTGAACCGGATTCGCGAATGGGCAATTTTCCAAAATCCACAATCAAGAGATGGCGTAGAATTCAACTGGTCAAGCACCTCATCGAAGAATACGATATGGACAAAAAGGCATTGACTTTCAATGACCAAGGAAATATTATAAAACTGGAATCACAAGGAGGAAAAGTAAACAAAGTCCTCCGCACATTGGACAATGGTGTGCCTTTTATGACCAATGGTTGTCCGGGTGAAAATGGAGAAGTAGGTTGCACACGGCCTTATGGCAGCTATCGACCTACAGAGTCATTTAGAGATTTCCCTTTTCTGCCGGCCACAGATGACTTGACGCTCATTAGGCAAGAAATAAAAATCGAAGATCTGCTCAAAGGAATTTAGAATACAATACTTTTAATTATAAAATTAAATTGCAATTAACTATGAATATAATCGTACCGATCAAGCAAGTACCGGATTTGGTTGAAGAATTGGAGGTGGATTCCTCTGGTAAATCTCTAGATCGCGAATGGCTAAAATTCAAAGTAAACGAGTTTGATGACCATGCATTGGAGGAAGCACTGCTGCTCAAGGAAGATACCGGAGGCACGGTTACTGCTATCGCTTTGGATGGTGATGATATTGATAAAGCACTGTTTGCCGCTGCAGCCAAGGGAGCCGACAGAGTGGTTAAGATCACCGGTGTAGATGGTGCTCCGACCAATCATCAAGCTGCCAAGGCATTTGCCAATGCATTGTCTTCTCTGGATTACGACCTTGTTTTTACAGGTGTCCAATCTGTCGAAGATAGAGATGGACAATTAGGTGTTTTGTTGGCTCACTACTTAAATCTGCCCCACATCAGTGTTGTGACGGGTGTCTCGGTTTCGGGCAGCGGAGTCAATGTGCAGAAGGAATATGGCGGCGGTGTTATCGCAGAATTTGAAGCAGCAACACCCATCGTATTGGGGATCCAAGCGGCACGCGAGACACCGAGATATGTACCGGTAGCCAAAGTCCGCCGTGCGATGCGCTCAACAGAGATGGAGGAAATGACAGCAGGAGATATAAGTGTTGGCGCAGGTGCTGAGATCCAACGGATGTTCAAACCCGAAAGCTCCGGAAGCGCTGAAATGCTGAGCGGTTCGGCAGAGGAAATCGCCTCCACATTGGCGGATATTATAAAAAACAAAATGTAATAAGCCCTCTGAGCATAATTTTTAAAATATAAGATTACAAAATATAAGATACGAGATATGAGCAATAAAATATTTGTTATAGCAGAACATTTGAACGGTCAAGTTGAAGATATCACTTACGAAATGATCGGAAAGGCTAAAGAGATAGGTGGAGAGGTGATCACAGTATTACTGGGTAGTGGAGCACAGAATCTGGCAGCTGATTTTGGATCCGACAAAGTTCTTTATGTCGATGATGCCCAACTGGCCAATTTTAACCCCGAAGCATATTGCAAAACAATAGTACAGTTGTGCCATGCCCATGCGCCCAATATCGTCCTCGTAGGCAATACTTCTCAAGGGATGGATATCGCCGCAGGAGTCAGTGTTGCTTGTGATATGCCCTTGGTAGCCTATGCTTCGGATGTCACCGCTGATACGATAACAAGCCAATTGTATGGAGGAAAAATGAGTGTCTCATCACATGTGGCCGATGGTAGATTTATAGCCGCTATACTGGCAGGAGCATTTGATACCGAAGCCGGAAAAGGAAGTGGCGCTAGCATTGAGACGGCCGATGCTCCCGATTTGACTGGATTGAAAATACAGTTTAAACAACTTGTCGCTCCCGAAGGTGGCGATGTTGATATTACAACTCAGGATGTATTGGTAAGTGTAGGCAGGGGTATTCAGAATGAAGACAACCTTGAGATCGTTCAGGCGCTGGCCGATAAACTCGGTGGAGCGCTGTCTTCGTCAAGACCGATAGTGGACAGCAAGTGGCTGCCAAAGACACGACAAGTAGGAAAATCGGGGTTGAAGGTCAAACCAAAAGTTTACATTGCAGTGGGTATCAGTGGAGCACCGGAGCATATAGAAGGAATGAAAGATGCCGAGTGTATCATCGCCATCAATACGGATCCCAATGCACCTATCTTTGACTATGCTCACTATGGTGTCACAGAAGATTTATTTGATGTCGTTCCTGCTTTGACCGACAAGTTATAAATTCAAAATCGTCAAATGCCCCTAGATTTTTATTGAGAGACCGATCGTGGGTACTGAGATGTGTTTTTTCAGTACTTACATTATAACCATCAACAATTCAATGTTATGAGTGAAGTAACTAGAGAAATATTCAGAAACTTTCCTATTTGGATGCAAATCGCATTTTATGTTGTAGGTCTGACGACTTCAGCATTTTTTGTATTTGGGTTTTGGCTTCGTTATAAGAAGTATAGCAAGGGCAGCCCGGCTGGACGTTTCAATAATATTTCAGCAAGATTTTTTAAGGCTCTGGGAGTCATGGCTTCCAACAAGACAATTTATAAAAGAGATACTTATGCCGGCACCGCCCATTGGTTGATATTTTGGGGATTTATAGTGCTTTTTATAGGCACTGTAATAGTCGCTGTGGATCATGATTTTATTGAGTTGGTATTTGATTACCGATTGCTTCAGGGGACATTCTATAAGTGGTTTTCATTATTTATGGATGTGGCAGGAGTTCTTTTTATAATCGGATTGCTGATGATGATGTTTAGGCGTTCAAGCAAACCAAAGCAATTGGATTATGCTCGTCCGGATAGGACTCCTGAAGAGTACGACAGGTCGGGATACAAGAAGGATGATAAGACTTTTCTTTGGTTGCTCTTGACGATTGCCGTTACTGGATTTTTGTTGGAGGGATTGAGGATCGCCGCAGACGGGTTTCCGTCATTTGAAGTGTGGTCTCCGGTGGGATATATAGTCGGTCACCTCGTAGATGGATTGCCGACCAACACTTTGCATATGTACACATGGTGGTTTCACGGTATCATCGTTCTGATTTTTATCGCATATATACCTTATTCTAAGGCGATGCATATGTTGATAGACTTTACTAACCTGATGTTTACGGAGGACAATGCAGTCCAACGTCTCCCTCTCGTCACCGAAGAAAAGATGAAGAAAGGGATGGGTTATATCCAGTTGGAGGACTTTACTTGGAAGGAGTTGATGGATTTTGATTCATGTACCAAATGTGGTCGTTGCCACGTCGCTTGTCCTGCCAATGCTTCAGGAGCGCCATTGTCTCCTCGAGATTTGATTTTAGACCTCCGAACCTATTCAAATCAAGAATTTTCGACGAAAGAATGGTTTGGTCAATCATTGACCAATGGATCTAAAAAGAAGAAGGACAAAGTTGTCGTTGCAGGAGACGTTATCAAAACTGAAACATTGTGGGCATGTACTACTTGTATGGCTTGTGTAGAAGCTTGTCCCGTAGGAATTGAGCACTTGACAAGTATTATTCAGATGCGACGCACCTTGGTTGAAGAAGGAGATATGGAAGATTCGCTTCAAGATGCCTTGGCCAATTTGGGAGATTATGGCAATTCGTTTGGTCAGTCAGAACGCATGCGAGCCAAGTGGACAAAGAGCTTGGATTTTAAAATCAAAGATGCACGCAAGGAGGAAGTTGAATATCTGTGGTTTGTGGGAGATTTTGCCTCATATGACGCCGGTGTACAACGGATGACAGTTAAAGTCGCTGAAATATTTAATATGATTGGATTGGACTACGGCATATTGTATGAAGGTGAAAAAAATTCCGGCAATGATGTCAGACGCATTGGTGAAGAGGGACTTTTTGAAATGCTTGTTGAAGACAATATCGCCACCTTTGATGACGCTTCTTTTAAAGAGATTGTCACAACAGATCCGCATTCTTATAATACAATAAAAAACGAGTATCCGGATTTTGGTAGCACCTATACCATCCATCACTATACCGCTTTGTTATGCCAATTGATCGATCAAGGCAAGCTCACATTTTCTAAAAAACTAAGTCATTATAAAGTGACTTATCATGATCCATGTTACTTGGGACGCTATAACGGTGAAACAAGTGCACCCCGAAAACTTTTAGAAAAACTCGGTGTCCAATTTGTTGAGATGCGTCGATGCAAGGAGAATTCGTTCTGTTGTGGCGCAGGTGGTGGCCGTATATGGATGGATGATTCTAAGTTGGACAAGCGACCGAGCGAAATGCGTATTGAAGAGGCATTGGAGATAGAGGGTGTCAATCTGTTTATTGTGGCTTGCCCCAAGGATTATACGATGTATTCAGATGCCGTCAAGACATCCGGCAATGAAGAACGCATCGCTGTAAAAGACATTATAGAACTCATAGAAGAAGCCCTTTAACAAACATTTTTTTTAAAAAATCCACACATGACAGAGGTTAGCACAAAAGTATCTATGGATCCTGTGACATTGACACAGGGAGCTGTTGAAGCCATCAAATCCATTCGAGCCTCTCAGGATATCTCTGATGCTTATTATCTTAGGATTGGTGTAAAAGGTGGAGGCTGCTCGGGATTTTCATACGAAATAGGATTTGATGAAGTCCAAGAAGGTGATTCTATTTACGATATTCAAGGTATTAAAGTTCTGATGCATAAGACGCACGCACTGCACCTATTTGGAATAGAAATCGACTGGCAAGAAGGACTCAGCAATAGAGGTTTTTCGTTTAACAATCCCAATGCTAAGTCAACATGCGGTTGCGGATCGTCCTTTTCGACTTAACACACTAAAATACCATTTATGACAGATGAACAACTCATCGAAATTCTAAAAAAAGTCAACTATCCGGGAACGTATAAAGATATCTATTCGATGAACCTTGTCGAAAAGTGCGTCATAGATTGGAAGAGAGCTCAGGTGATCGTCACCATGACTGAAGGCAACAATGCATATAAATCCGATCTTCATGTCGGAATCGTTTCGGCTATTGAAAAGCAATATCCTGAGATCAATGTTGATGTACACTTCAAGGCACATACCAATGGACAAGCCCATGACCAAGATTCTTTCTCCAAAGGGATAAAGAATATTATCGCCATAGGCTCCGGAAAAGGAGGTGTAGGCAAATCTACAATTGCCGCCAATCTGGCGATCAGCCTTGCGGATCAAGGATTTAAAGTCGGACTCGTCGATACAGATCTTTATGGACCATCAATGCCGATTATGTTTGGCTTGCAAGGCAAAAGACCGGAGATCCGAGAGGTTAATGGTCGAGATGTGATTGTTCCCTTAGAGGTGCATGGGATATCATTGATGTCGATAGGATTTTTGTTGCCTGCTCAAAAGGCTATGGTCATGCGTGGGCCAAGATTGGCAGGGATTATTAAGCAATTTTTTAATCAAGTGCTGTGGCCGGAGTTGGATTATCTCATCGTAGATCTGCCCCCGGGCACCGGAGACATTCAGTTGAGTTTGGTACAGACCGTTTCGGTGACCGGTGCTATTATTGTGACGACACCACAGAGATTGGCGGTGGCTGATGCCATCAAGGCTGCCAATATGTTTGTTTCGGATCCCATCAATGTACCATTGTTGGGTATCGTTGAAAATATGTCATGGTTTACACCACTTGAAGATCCCGACAAGAAGTATTATTTATTTGGTAAAGGTGGAGGCCGACAGTTGGCGACGTTGCATAAGACCCAATTGCTGGGACAAATACCGTTGGTACAAAGTATCGGTGAAGGGGGAGACAAAGGTAAGCCTGTAGGTCTAGATAAAGACAGTATTGAATCAGCGTATTTTGAAGAACTTACAATACGCCTCGTACGCCAAGTAGCACAAAGAAACAAGCAAAGCGAAGCCACTAAAATATTGCAAATAAAAGTTCATTAAACACTGCTTCAAAGTAATTAGAATACACCCTTTTGTTCATTTTTATATTTCTTTATTATGAGACATCTAAGATTCTATTTATTTCTCTTGGCCTCTATCGGTTTTGCTTCTTTACTGATGAGCCAAAATCTCAAACCATATACCATAGGAGCGGTTACCACCGCAAGTATGAATGAAGCCGTTGCGATGGTCAAAAGCAAGCTCTCAAATCACGGATTTGAAGTGTTGGGCTCCTATACTCCGATGGAGGACAATGGGCGACGTGTGATTGTTTATACATCGGATGATATACTCAGTGCAGTCAAAAAAGTAGGTGGACTGACAGGATTGGCATCTGCATGGCGCGTGGCGATTACGGATGAAGGAGGGAAGAAAATAATCAGTTATACAACACCTCAATACTGGGCCAATGCTTATTTCAGAGATGATTTTCCTAAAGTTCAAGGATTGTACAACACATATGCGGGCAAGATTAGTGCAGCTCTCTCGGAATGTGGATCGGGAGGAGGCAAACAATTTGGATCGGAAGAAGGACATGATATTGAAAAATTGCGTAATTATAAGTACATGTTTGGCATGCCAAAGTTTGACAAAACCAAAAAACTAAATACCTTTTCTTCCTACCAAGAAGCCGTGGCTACAATCGATAAAAACTTAGCTCGAGGTGTACCAAATTTAAAAAAAGTGTACTCCATAGCTTTAGAAGATCAACAGTTAAAACTCTATGGA
>JAJRXG010000251.1 GCA_024276375.1 Bacteroidota bacterium
TACTTTCTGACCGATCCATAACATCGTCGTCGTCACATCTCCAATAGGCGACCACGCGCCTCCTGCATTTGCCGCAATTACAGCCAAGGAAACAAACCATAGCCGCTCCTCTCTATCCGGCACCAATCGCCTTAACAAGCTCACTAACACGATCGTTGAGGCCAGATTGTCCAAGGTTGCAGAAAGAAAAAATGCCAATATACAGATGAACCATAGCATCTTCTTTTTACTATTGGTTTTGATTCGATTGGTAATAACCGAAAATCCCTTGTGGAGATCTATTAACTCAACGATTGTCATCGCCCCAATAAGGAAGATGAGAATCTCCGCAATCTTTCCTATGTGATGTACTAAGACGGATGTCAACCCCTCATAATAATCCTCACCATGAACTGCATGTCCATGGTGATCGAACAATTCCAGATGCCCTATGGACAACAATGCCCAACACATCGCACCCATAATTAAGGCCGGAACAGTCTTATCCAGCTTGAGCGGATGCTCAAAAACAATCAACATATATCCAACGACAAAAGTGACTATTACGGCAACTAACATAGGTACTCTATTATAACAAATGATCGAAATAAGGTCAAACTAGGATCACACTCCTCTTATGGCTTTCTCCGTTCAACCACCAATAAGCATGTCCAATAATAGAGAAAATCTTTAGCAATGAAAATTTGTAAGGTAAAAAGGTTAAAAAAAAAAATTGTCGCAAGTGAGTTGATTCTTTCATTAGAACCCTCTTCATCCGGCGTTTTCTATCATTTTAAAATTATACAAAGCCCACTTCTTTTAGTCAATTCTCTTTCAACCTACAGATGATATCATCTCCCGCTACACATATCTCCACAAGCTATATCCCTATGCCCTCTAAAACTTTCGAATGATTAAATCGAGATCATATTGATCATCGTACTCAATAGGACTTCATGTACAATCCTATAGCAGGTCAAATGGTCGGAGGCATATTAGAAAAAAGATCCCTCTCTGATCACAAATGATTGATTATAGCTCTTGTAACGCTCCACATAACCGTATATCACATACCGGCATTCTTAACATCACGATATCCCCATTTCAACAAAAATTGGATGACCTTCTTGCGTTGGTCTCCTTGAACCATGATATACTCACCCTCTAAGCCACCACCGACACCACACGCCGTCTTTAGTTTCTTGCATAAATCTCCAAGTTGCGCACTGTCCAGCTCGAGTCCTTTTACAAGTGTTACGGTCTTACCTTTTCTGCCTTTCTTTTCAATATATACGCGGATCTTAGACATATATCGCTTCGTGTCATCCGCGATGGTCTCTTCAATTTTTTCTTCTAGCACATTATCAGGGTTTCCCAAGGATTGAAATCCCTCCCATGTTAAGGTCACTTGTTTTTTTTGATCCGCCATATATTAAGCATCTATAAAGTCCTTTAGGCACCTAAGTTAACATGAGTTTTATACGCTCGACTGTCGTCAAATGTGCTGTACAGCAATAATAATTGCAAATATCTTCTTTTTCTTCGTAGATTTTGGCTTCAAAATTCATCCCTTGTAAAGTACAAAATCGTTATGCCTACAGAGAGAGTCACATTTAACAATAAAATCGGATATGAATTGTCTGCCAAAATAGACTTCCCGCTCAGTAAAGGGGACTACCCTTTTGCGATATTTGCGCATGTCTTCACAGGCAACAAAAATCTTAAGTCGGCTCGCCACATCAGTCGTGCTTTGACACTCAATGGTGTGGCTGTCTTGCGATTTGACTTTACTGGATTGGGCGAGAGTGAAGGAGACTTTGCCGACACTAACTTCACAAGCAATGTTGAGGATATCATAGCTGCATCGGATTATCTTGCTCAATATCACCAAGCTCCTACTATCATCATCGGTCACTCTCTAGGTGGTGCCGCTGCCCTGTTTGCAGGATCGCAAATAGATAGCATAAAAGCCATTGTTACGATTGGAGCGCCTTCCTATCCCGAACATGTCACGCACATGCTTCGCGAAAATATCGAAACTATTGAGGCACATGGTGCGGCCAAAATCAATATCGACGGGAGAGAATTTGTGATAAAAAAACAATTTTTGGATGACTTGAGAAATCACAATCACATAGATGTCATCAAACATCTGAAAAAAGCTCTTTTGGTGATGCATTCACCCCAAGATCAGATTGTCGAAATAGACAATGCCGCACACATATACAATCTCGCAAAGCATCCCAAGAGTTTTGTAACACTAGATGGAGCAGATCACATGTTGTCCGGTAAAAACGATGCCTTCTATGCCGGTCAGGTCATATCTTCATGGGTTAAGAGATATGTACCATTTCCTGAAAAGGAAAAACTCCGCACGGATCAACAAGTAGTCGCCAAGTTGTCCAAAGAAGATGGATATACCACCGATATTCAAGCCGGAAGACATGGTATCGTTGCCGATGAACCCGAAGAATTTGGGGGCAATGATTTTGGCCCGGATCCATATGAATTGCTCAATTCCGCTCTGGGAGCTTGCACCGCAATGACGTTACAAATGTACGCCAAACGCAAAAAATGGGATCTTCGGGATGTCGTCGTTCATCTTACACATAGCAAAACCTCCTTCTACTATGATGACATTCAACAACTCGATCCCAAAACCAGCAAAATTGATCGTTTTGAACGGGTGATAGAGCTGCATGGCAATCTTACCATGGATCAACGTCAACGATTATTGCAAATCGCCAACAAATGTCCTATACACCGTACTTTGGAAACACCCCAAGTATTTGAAACAAAATTATTTGAATTTAACAAATAAATTGACTTTCATGAAACATATACTCAAATATATCAAGATGTAAATTGAACATTATAAAATACTTTATGTACGTATTGGAAGTCTCAACCGCTGCCAAAAAGAAATAAAAAAAATAAAATTTCGATATGTGATACAAATATTATTGTATTAGCGATAGATTTAATAACTTCCGACCAAGATTTAAAATGAATTTTTACTTAACTAACTAAACGAATGAGAAATATTGGAATCATTATTATCATACTTCTATGGTTAGCTTTGGGGTTTAGGATGTGTCAAGATCAACAACGATGTTGTGGTGAGCCCGCTGCAACGACAAAAGTTGTCCAAAAAACGACACCAGTCCCGATCGCTCCAAAAGCAAGCTGTACAAGTGGGTATGTTTGTTTTGCAGATGGCAGTTGCGACCCCATCTTCAGAGACAATTTTAACAACTTGAGAGACTCCCTTCTAGGTTTGATCTCTTCCGGTCAAGTACTTCGTATCACCGGGCACTTTTCTTCTAAAGAGTCCTATACAGGAAGTGCAGAAGATCTCGGCATGTGCCGAGCGATGGCAATACGAAAAAGATTTGGTGCTCTATTGAAAGATGGACAAGTAGAGTTGTCCAGTCAACGGACAGTAGGTCGAACCTTGGCTCTGGACAGACGTGTATCTTACAGTATAAACAAGAACGAAGTAAAATCCGTCAAAAGAAAAACACTGATTTACTTCCCGTACAACTCGACCGACAAACTGGCTGACGCCGAAATCGAAAAATATCTCGATGCTGTTGCGGCGCAGGTAAAAACGAGTGGTGAGCGCATCCGTCTTACCGGTCATACTGATTCGAAAGGCAGACCGGAATACAATCTTGAACTCGGCCGTAGAAGAGCGATTGTTATCAGGAACTACCTTGTCTCCAAGGGTGTGCCAAAGAGCAAAATCATCGTAACTTCCAAGGGCGAAGCAGAACCTGTTGCATCAAACAATACAAAAGAAGGACGCGCACAAAACAGACGTACCGTTCTTGAAATCATTTCTTAAACTTCTAAATTGAACAAAAATGCTTTTATTAGATATTAACGCTTGCTGTTGCACATTCCCTTGGTGGCTGTATTGGCTATTGCCCTTTCTTCTTGGACTAGCCCTTGGATGGCTCTTATGGGGACGATATAAAAAGATGATAGCTGATTTAGAAACCCAGATCAGTGGATTGAAAAGAGATATCGACGGTTATCTCCAACGCATCGCTGAATTGGAAGCCCAACTCAACGAGTGCAATGATGCACGAGCTGCTCTCGGAAGCGATATCGCTCGCTATAAGGGACAGTTGGAAGAGATGGGTCAACAACAGACTCTAGGATTTGTGGCAACACCTGATGCGCCCGGAGATGATCCCCACCCTTACATAGTAGCTGTCGGGCAAGACAACCTACAAATCATAGAAGGTATTGGACCGAAATTGTCGGCTCTGTTGCGCGACAACGGAATCAAGACCTGGGCAGCTCTGGGCAATGAAACCCCCGAGTCATTGCGTGCCTTGTTGGATCGAGTAGATCGAGCCAAATTTCGAATCAAGGATCCTTCTTCTTGGCCCGAGCAAAGCCGTCTCGCCAACCAAGGTAGATGGGATGAATTGATTGACCTCCAAAAAAGACTCGATGGTGGCAAGTACGACTCCGATAAATTGACAGATTCCAAATTTGAAAAACTCCTGATCAAAAAAGGACTTATCAAAAAATGGGAGCTTGATGATCTAACTGCTATCGAAGGTATCGGACCTAAAACCTCTGAGCTTCTCAAGGCCAAAGGTATCCATACTTGGCAGACACTGTCCGAAACTTCAGTCAACACACTTCAAGATATCTTGAATGAAGCAGGAGCTCGCTTTAAACTCTCAGATCCGGGCACTTGGCCCAAGCAAGCCGGAATGGCTGCCCGAGGCGAATGGGATGAGCTTAAGAAGTATCAAGATTTTCTTGATGGAGGTAAAGAATAACCCTCCCAGATCTTTTAATAAAGAGGCTCAACTTGATGCAAGTTGAGCCTCTTTTAATTGATCCACATTTGAAGAACCCTATCCAGTTACTAACAAGTGCCAGCCAAGATGACAAATGACTTCTCTCATAGAAAAAATAGACCTAAATCATACATTGGTGAAACCCAACCTTCAATGAATACAATCTCACTGCTTCCACGTCAATAATATGATACCCAATCGTGCAACAAGAAAGGTGATCAATCCAAACACTGTCGTGATACATGATATCTTAATGCCACCTGCCAACATCGCAGGATTTATCTTCCCCACTGCTTCAATGGCATCAAATCCTGCAATCAACCCAATAATCTGCCCCAACACGCCCCAAGCTAAGGCAAACATTCCGAGCGAACTGATCAAGGACATCGCCTTTTCTCGACCCGCTGCATTTGTCATCGCTCTAACGATCAACACAAGAATCAGAATAAATATCAACAGGATCGGAAACATAAACTCAGCGCCGCCAGACATAAATACACTTACCATACTTCAAAATATTTAAGATTAAATAAAAGCAATGTAGGGAAAGACTGCCTTGCATTACGAGATATGCGACCAACGACCTAAAAACCAATGGATATCACCTGTATCGTTCCTGCTCCACAACATATCACACCCAAGAAGCTAAAACAGCCGTCTTTTATGTTATCCATCCCAGAACAAGCAATATATCGCCATAAAATAGTGAAATTTGGACGAATGAATCTAATGTCTTTACAAACATCCAAGTCTATATTCCTTCATGTCCTGTTTTGGGTGGCGGTATGGTTCTTCTACATCTATTTTTTTAGTTACAATTCAGACAATATAGAATATGTAATTTGGTTCTCAAGTCTCCTACTCCCGATCACCATCCTTACCACATATATCAGTACATTCTATCTGATCCCTCGATATCTACTGAAAAACAAGTATTGGGCATTTGCGCTTAACAGCATCTACCTATTGATCTTCTCTACATACTTTATAGTATTGTCTATACTTGGTAGCTTTATTCTTCTTTCCAATCTAGAACTTCAGACGATGCCCCCTATGAGTAGAAATTATATTTTTGTTCTCATCTTAGTGTATATCGTAGTATTGTTGGTTAGCTCTGTCAGTCTACTCAATCACAATTTAGTCACCACTTCACATAACAAAGAGCTTCAGAATCGAATCTTAAACAATCAGTTAAATCTTATAAAACAAGAGTTGGATAGTCTTAAAAAGCAAATTCATCCGCACTTCTTATTCAACACCTTAAACACAATCTATGGATTTGCACTGAAGCAATCCGAAGAGACCCCCATGCTGATTCTAAAACTGTCAAACATCTTAGACTATATCCTCTATCAAGTTAACAAGCCTCTCGTGCCGCTCAAAGCTGAACTAAATCACCTGAACGAATATATCGAATTAGAAAAAACACGTTTTAAAGATTCCTTGATAGTAAACTATTCTTCGGATTCCATCTCCAATGATCTTGAGATCGCCCCCATGCTATTGATTCCATTTGTAGAAAATGCGTTCAAACATGGTAGCCGACCCAACGGTATAATATCTGTCACCATCCGTATAAAAGTCAACGGCCATTCTCTTGATTTTCTAATTACCAACCCCTTGGATGCTTCGACATATATAGAACCCAACACAAAAGGCATAGGACTCTACAATATAAAAAAGCGCCTGGAGATACTATATCCCGATAGTCATACGCTCGACATCAATCAAGAAGACGATCAATACACAGTACACCTAACTATAGACAGTATCAATCAACCCTCATGACACACATCTCATGTATAATCATCGATGATGAACCCATAGCTAGAGAAATAATAGCTTCATACATCAAGAGAATCGATATCCTTAACCTAGTCGGGTCATGTCAATCCGCCATTGAAGCATTCAATATTATAAACCAACAAAATGTAGATTTACTATTTCTTGACATCAATATGCCTGGCATATCTGGACTCTCTTTTGCACGATCCATCAACAAGAATATAAAGATAATTTTCACCACCGCTTACCGCGAATATGCAGTTGAAGGATTTGATCTTCAAGCTGTAGATTATCTACTCAAGCCTATATCCATTGAACGCTTCAATCAGTCAATTAGCAAGTTTATAAAAGAGCATAGAGCGGCCAACGATAACACTACATCAATGCCTGATAACGATTCTATTCAGGCCTTGTTTGTTAGATCCGACAGAAGAATGGTAAAAATATATTTCGATGAAATTCAGTATATAGAAAGTATCGGAGACTACTTGAAACTACATCTCAAGGACAAGATCCTAACGATAAGAGAGACAATCTCTAACCTCGAAGCCAAGTTGCCCAAGCAAAACTTTGCACGTATCCATAGATCGTTCATCGTATCCATCTCACATATTACATCATATACTCACACGTCCTTACACCTTGCAGATACAGTCTTACCGATCAGTAGGAGCTATAAACAGCAGATCATCTCTCGATTAAGCAAGCAATAGTTGATCAAATATTATTGTGGCTAAAATCCTATGTGTACAGATACATATACATACCTTTGATAGAACCCAACCAAGAATAATGAATATTAAGTACTTGCTTTTAGCGCTATGGGTTGCGATTCTCGTAGCCTGCCAAACCGACAACTCCGAAACCATGATACAAAAGATCAAAGGCATCAATCCACCCATTGCAGAAAAGCAAGATTCCCTTATAGAGGCACATGGAAATATTCGCAAAGATCCATTCTTCTGGATGCGATTAACCGACGAACAAAAAACGGCCGAACATCCGGACGAACAAACCCGAAAAACACTGGCATATCTGAATGCCGAAAATGACTATACTCAAAAAGTCCTAGCGCATACAGAAGAGCTTCAACAACAACTATATGATGAGATCGTGGGTCGCATCAAGCAATCTGATGAATCCGTTCCGTACTTTAAAAATGGCTATTGGTACTATACCAAATATGAGGAAGGCAAAGAATATCCCATCTATTGTCGCAAAGCCAAAACACTTGACAACCCTGAAGAAATCATGCTAGATGCCAACATCCTTGCAGCAGATCATGATTACTACAATGTCGCAGCACTTCATGTCAGCGCGGACAACAAGATGCTTGCATTTGCAGAGGATACAGTAAGTAGAAGAATATACACATATCGTTTCAAGAACCTCGAAACTGGAGCATACCTCAACGATGTATTGACCAATGCAAGTCCTGGAGGGGCATGGGCCAATGACAACTCTACTTTTTTCTACACTACTAAGAATAAGGTCTCTCTACTTTCTGAAAAAATATGGCGTCATGCGCTTGGCAATAAGCAAGCTTCTGACCAAATGGTCTATCATGAAAAAGATCCAGCATACTACATCGGTGTTTATAAATCTAAGAGCAATGATTATATCATCATTTATAACAATAGTACAATCGTTAGCGACTATCACATTCTAAAAGCAGACAACCCACAAGGAGACTTTCAGCAATTTACTCCAAGAGAGAAAAAGCACGAATACTCCATACAACACTATCAAGATAAATGGTACATCGTAACCAATTGGGAAGCTACCAACTTTAGATTAATGGAGACCTCCTTAAATGCTACCCACAAGAAGAACTGGAAAGAGGTCATCGCCCATAGACCCAATGTATTATTGTCAGGTATAGACGTATTTACCAATCATCTTGTCATATC
The DNA here is from genome assembly GCA_024276375.1 of Bacteroidota bacterium. Taxonomy (GTDB): domain Bacteria; phylum Bacteroidota; class Bacteroidia; order Chitinophagales; family Saprospiraceae; genus JAJRXG01. The sequence goes on from JAJRXG010000251.1 coordinate 8,498, forward strand.
TGAGAGAGCCAACGCACTTACCAAAGTGAGAATTCGAGATCAGCGTACGGGCGAAGAACACTACTTAGACTTTGGCGAAGATGCCTACGTAGCCTATACCTCAACCAATCCAGAGTTCAATACCCATACGCTGAGGTATATATATTCGAGTCTGACAACACCCATGTCAACCATTGAATACAATATGGATGATCGTACACAAGTCATCAAGAAGCAACAAGAGGTTGTAGGCGGTCACAACCCAGAAGACTACATCACTAAGCGACTGTGGGCCAGTGCCAGAGATGGTGTAAAAATCCCTGTTTCGATTGTATATCACAAATCTACAAAGCCCTCTACACAGACGCCATTACTACAATACGCGTATGGGAGTTATGGATCATCTACAGATCCTTGGTTTAGCTCGACACGGCTCAGCCTACTTGATCGTGGATTTATTTTTGCAATTGCCCACGTTCGGGGTGGACAGGAGATGGGGCGTCAGTGGTATGAAGACGGAAAAATGTTCAAAAAGATCAATACCTTCAATGACTTTGTAGATGTTTCTAAATATCTCATTGCCGAAGAATATACTTCTCCAGAGCACTTGTATGCTCAGGGAGGTAGCGCAGGTGGATTGCTTATGGGAGCTGTAGTCAATATGGCGCCCGAGCTCTACAACGGAGTCATTGCTGCCGTACCATTTGTAGATGTAGTCTCGACCATGATGGATGAAACTATTCCGCTTACGACCAACGAATTTGATGAATGGGGAAATCCCAAAAACAAAGATTCGTATGATTATATGTTGTCCTATTCGCCCTATGATCAAGTCAAAGCCCAAGCCTACCCAAATATGCTGATTACCACTGGCCTCTTTGACTCACAAGTACAGTATTGGGAACCAGCCAAGTGGATTGCAAAACTCAGAGACCACAAAACTGATGACAATATCCTGCTGATGTATACCAATATGGATGCGGGACATGGTGGTGCTTCCGGAAGGTTTAAACGACACAAAGAAACGGCATTGCAATACGCCTTCTTTATGGATCTTGAAAACATATCAGGACGATCATTAAAAGACTGAGACTGTACGTCATATTGAGTCTCAATAGATTTTAATGAAACCGCAATTTGGAAAAAAAATGCCCTAATAAAACCTGGTATAGAAGGTAGCGGTATCTGAGGCGTATTTGGAAGTTAAACTAAATATGTATTGCATTTCAAGAAGACCTTGGAAGCCGGATCATTAAATCAACCCAAAAATTTTACTACCTTCGCTATTCCTGACAATATATGGGAACTATGGGTAGGCATTCTTGATTAATGATGTAGCCCTGTGAGTGATATATAAGCATCCGGGACAATATTTGATAACTAAAACCAACCTATGGCTAAGTCGCAAGAAACCTTTAGTAAGAAAGAAAAAGAAAAAAAACGTCAAAAGAAGAGAAAAGAAAAAATGGAGAGACGCTTGCAGCGAAAATTAGAAAAAGCGGAAAGAGGGCCGAGATCATTTGAAGACATGATATCCTATGTCGATGAAAATGGCAATATAGTTGATACTCCACCGGATCCATCCAAAAAGAAGATTATCAAACTCGAAGATATCCAGCTTGGCGCCACTCCCATTGACCATACTCCTATGGATACAATACGAAAAGGAGAGGTTAAGTTCTTTAATGAAGAGAAAGGTTATGGCTTTATCATCGACTTAGAAACAAAAGAAAGTGTCTTTGTACATGTCAACAATGTACTTGAACCGATCACCCAAAGCAATATGGTGACCTTTGAAGTAGAAATGGGCCCTAAGGGAGCCAATGCGGTAAGAGTGTCTATCGTAAGACAAGAGACCAAATCCGCCTCCGAAAAACCCACCTCTGAAAAAGCAGACACAAAAATAGACTCCGGAGAAGAAAAGAAATCAATCTGAGAAATCTCTTTCTCTTGTCAAGCAACTGGATGGAACAGGTAATGCTACTATACTTGGGAAGCTGCCTTCATGAGATATTTCATCTCATCGATACCTCCTCCATTATAAACTTCCTTGATTCCACTTGCTTGCAGTAGGAGTTTCGCCTGCTCACTGCGATTTCCACTCCGGCAATACACCACAATCGGCGTGGACATATTCCGAAAATCCTCAATGCGCGACATCACCTTTCTCAATGGTATATGCCTCGAACCATCGATATGTCCCATAATATATTCGATGTACTCCCGTACATCTACAATTGTAGTATTTTCTTGATTCAAAATTCTTGCAATATTCATTTATCCTTTTTTACCAGTAAGTAATGCCGGGCTCGACACCCCATAATTTCCAACCTGTGTATTTGCAAAACGTACTATCCATTGACCCTCTCATCTCTTCACAAAAGTGGGCTTCCTACAGAATACCTTACATTAGTCGTTGAAACAACACAAATCTAAGTATTGTCCACCGTATTTTATGTAGTACGTGTTACACAGAGAACCTATAATGGCAAGGGAGGCTATCTACTGACAACAATCTTCTTTATCAAAGTATCCTGAGACTTGATGATGCGTACAATGTACATCCCACTCGCTACCTCCCCCACATCTATCACCACTTCCTGATTGCGGGATGGCTCCAATCTCCGTACTACTCTACCCCAATAATCCACTAACTCTACCGTGTAAGGCTCCGGATTCACTTTGTCAAATCGAATAAACAACAACTTAGAAGTGGGAATCGGAGCAATCACCAAACCAAAGTTTTCTTCCCCATCACCACCATCAATATAAACCGTGGCAGAAGTAAAATCCCTGACCTCTGATACCCTATTGCATCCATCGGCATATACTACAACAAAGTACATCGCTTTCTCTCCATCATAGGGTAGTACCCGATTGTCGCTGTTGGCTATCAACACATTGTTTTTATACCATTCGTACCTTTGGCCGGTACGAAAACTGACCAAAGAGGTAGAATTTTGGATGATGTAGTTCGAATCAACCACAGCACTACCGGGCACAATAATCGACTCATATTGTGCCAAGAACCCCTCTGCACTTCTTACTTCGATTCTGACTTTATGCTCGAGGGTATCTCTGAACGTATAAAAAGTCTCCGGCTGATCAGATACAAACAAATCATCAACAAACCATGTGGTACTGGCAAACGATCCTTGACTTGAATTGCGCAAGGTTGCCAATCCAAAGGCACATGCATTCTCAATCGTAAAATCCGCAAATAACAAATCCGAACAACGTCCGGCAAACCATCCATCTGCATTGCTTACAGTCCCCCCGTCTCCAATACTTACCGCACTATTGCCAGTCAAATCAACTCCGATTACAACCAGATCCTCAAAACAATATGCCTGATGCTCAACCAATTCCAATCTGGATCTTGTACTTCCGGTTGATTCGATTCTCGTGCCACGAGAAAAAGAGATGCTTCCCAGACATTGTAGCGTTCCTCCTCCGGATATTTTAATTTGACTTTGATCATTGGCGATGATATCGGTGGCAACGGATACGAATCCCTCTATTTCAACCACAGAATTGTTCATGTCCAGATTTCCAATTCGACCGTTCTGTGCTAAAAGCGTGCCTTCGGAGGCAATCATTTTGACCGTACCCCGCAACACTTGCCCTGCAAAATCCATGCGAAACCCAGAACCGATGGCTGCTCGATACAAGGTAGCTCCATCATCCTCAAGTAACGCATCTGTAGCAATGGAGAGATTCTCAATACTGTTCAACTCTGTTGCATCAATACGCATCATCGTTTCAGAAGCCATAAAAAGCCTTGTGACCCCGATTGTTCCATTTTCAGCTATCAACTTTCCGCCATCGACATTCAGAGATCTGAGCTGATAAGATCCGTTTTTCAAATTCCATTCGGCTCTATTGTCTTCATCCAATATAATATCCACATTTTCCAATGCCGACATCCCCAATTCAATGACATAACTCCGCGCCATATCAGGGTCACTAAATACAAGTCTTCCATTGGAAATCTTATAGTCCGAAGAACCCAAAAATACTGAACCATGTACCTTCAAGGTATTGCCTCCGAGGTCTAAACTAAAACTTCTATTGGTTAGAGCGAGAATGCCACGTACTTCAAGATCTGTATTGAGTCTTATGGTCTCACCATCACCGCTAAAAGAATTGTTGTCTATTACGAGTTTAGAATTTACATCTGGTGCTACTCCTCCTGTACCACCGGAATTCAAGGCCCAGTTTGAATCTTCATTTGCAATGCCGCTATCATCTACCCAGTATAGATTTCTTACACCCGCTGCCTCAGATTCGTATTCGAGTATCAGGCTAAAATCTTGAGATCCATTCCGCAAGGATCCCTTATGGCTTACACGTAAGAAATAACGCCTCGGCTGAGTAACATCAAATTCTATCTTCTCTACATTGTCTCTAAAATTGTCACCTCTAGAAGCGACCTTTCCGGGAAAATCGGGATCCAAAATCCATGGGTAAACCTCATTGCCATTTTCATCTACGATACGCAGATCCAAATCATTGACAAGATTCAAATTGCCAGGGTCAAGAGAAATTTCCGGCACCTCTCCACTAGGATCAGTCCAAGCAATTGTAGCTATTACGTTAGTATTCTCCAGCGGATTCAATTCTATTTCAAATACCTCTCCTTCCGACAAGGACAATTCGGCAATCACCTTGTTCACCCCATCCTCCGAAAGCAATAAGTCCACCGCATTGTCTATCGCTATCATTCCCCAACCAAAACTATAGTCCGGCCCCGGAGCAGATCCCCCATCTCTCGCCGTCTGCGCCAACAATGCTTTCATCGTCGCAGATCTCATAAATCGATTATTAAACAAAAAGTAGGCCTCTTGAACCAGTCCAATGGCTCCGGCCGCACTGGGTGCAGCCATAGATGTTCCACTCAAGGTACCATATTCCGTATCGGATCCACTAAAGGCTGAATAAAGATTGACACCAGGTGCGACAAAATCCGGCTTTATACGTCCATCATCCGTCGGACCCCACGAACTAAAACCACTCATCACGATATCTTCTCGATTAGTATATCCTTGCAGAACTTTCTCAACGGCACCAATGGTAAATACATTCTTTGACACTCCAAAATCTCCAATTATGTCGTATGGGCCATCAGCAGGAAAAGTGCCATCTCCGGCATCTCCTCTGTCATTGCCTGCTGACTTAACTACACAGTAATATGGTGCATTAAAGAGTATGTCGTCCATCTGACGCGCATCCCCGGTATAAAATCCAAAACGCCAATCCTCACGATCACTTATATCGGCATCCCCCCACCATGTTCCTCTATCCCATCCTGATAGCAATCCATAGGAGTGATTGGAAACCTGGATGTCTGACTCAAGAAGCTCATTGACAATCTCAGACTTATCATTCATAAAATCATACGTCTTGGCTGTCGCCTTATTCAGAAAACCTTTTGCTCGTGCCACCACTCCCTTTCCAACAAAAGTTCCAGCTACATGCGTCGCATGATCATCTTCCGCGCCAACATCCTGCCTGTTGACCCTTCCCACCAGTTCCTGATGTTTATTCCTGCTGACTCCACTATCCCATATGATGACATTGAGTGCCGCTCCGGCAAGATCTAAACCCAATGAGCCCTCCGGACTAACTGCTCTTCCTCCCAGAGAAAGGTAGGACTCCGCATTCATGGTTTTAAGTACTCTTGGCCGGCCTCCCAACATACCATCTATAACGTACTTATTCAATCCATCACTTGGTTTCAATTTCTCTGCAGGATGTGATTTTTGATACGCTTCTAACGCCGCCATTTCTTGCTGCCGCTCTTGTTCTATCTGAGCTCTTATACGCTTTAGGGCTTCGATATTTCGTGTATCCTCCAATACTTTATCTTGAGCTGATCCAAGAAAAGATCCCAATACAGTAAAAAAAATAATGACAACAATCTTCATAAATGATGTTTTAACGTCGTAAGATAAGACGTTCTCGTATATACTTATTTGTTCTTTGGTGAAAAACAAAAATAAGACAATATAAAAAAACAGCCCTTAACCGATCAAAGCTGAGGACTGTTGCTCTTTTTTTGTTACTATTCAGGTAGGCGTCATTTTGGCTAAAAAAAACACTTTCTCCGTCATATTTCCGCTATTCTTTTCGCCGTAGCACCGCTATGCCTCAAAAAATAGGCGTCATCTGACGAAAAAATTGCCTTTTTTTTATCTCAAAAGCACTCTCCTGAATAGTAACTCTTTTTTAAAACTTCAGTATAAAAACTACTATTTTCTTGTCAACGTAACTGTTCCGGTATCTCCGTATCCATTTACAAATGTATAGGTTATCACACCTGAAGCATCTACACTTCCTTCAATCACAAGATCAGACCCAAATGGTTCCTCAAAGGCCCCGGTGATCGAACCACAAGACTCTGTGATTTCTCCATTGAGTCCACCGCCGTCAATATAACCTTGAGTGATGCCATAATTTCCTCCCGTCGGACCATACCATTCTAAGTACAAGTTTCCACTCCAATCACTTAATGTATAAACCCCTGTACTAACCTCAGATATTGTGATATCTACGGAAGTCATATATACCGTACCCGCACAACATCCATCAGTTGAAGTTCCTTCAGACTCTGCGGTATATACACCTGCCAGATTAGACTCGCATACTACTTGCACACTAAATGTGGCATTAGACGAAAAGCTTGCCGGTGTCACTCCGTCACCACCTGTTATTTCAATATCAAAACTTACTTTTTCCTCCGCCTCAAAGTTGTCCGCCAATATGGCTATCGGCAAATCCCCTTCATACTCACCCGCCGGAATCTTGAGTTTGACAGTTCAGAGAGATAAAGGTTTGATATTCAGGTAGTTATATTTTCGCCTGTGCACTACTATTTTATGTAAAGTACTGATTTACAGCGTTTTGTGGTGTTGTGTGATTGGGCACTTTTAGCTTAA
>JAJRXG010000252.1 GCA_024276375.1 Bacteroidota bacterium
AAAACGCTGGACTGTCCCTTTTCCAAATGTCTGAGACCCCACGATTACAGCCCTTTCATAATCCTGAACTGCCGCAGCCAGAATCTCAGAGGCCGATGCACTAAAGGAGTTGACCATTACAATCAGCGGCCCTTCATACTGCACGCCCTTGTCCTCATCTCGATAGATAAATGGCTTGCGGTCTCTCGGCTTGACTTGTACGATAGGACCCTCTTCGATAAACAATCCGGACATATCGACAACGTCCTTGAGGGATCCGCCTCCATTACTTCTCAAGTCCAAAATGATTCCATTTACTTTATTGGCTTTGAGCTTTTTTATCTCTTTGGCTACATCAGCAGCACAGCTAGTTCCTTCAGGGCCGTCGAAACTACTATAAAACTTAGGTAGATGTATATATCCAATCCTATCAATAGTACCTTTTAAATCCAGAATCACAGACTTGGCAAAAGATTCTTCAATATTTACCACGTCCCGTTCTAATTCAACATCGACAATGGAGCCGTCCTTCTTTTTTATCTTTAAGGTGACAATCGTTCCTTTGTCTCCTCTGATTTTAGATACAACATCATCAATCCGCATCCCAAATATATCCAATGGTTCCTCTCCCTCCTGCTGTACACTCAGAATATAATCGTTTACTTCGATCACCTTGTTCTTCCATACAGGTCCTCCAGGGACTATAGAAACAATCTTAGTAAGGTCTCCGTCTGTACTGAGTCGTGCACCGATACCTTCGAGCTTACCACTCATATTGATATCAAAATCACTCTTCTCCTTGGGATTGAAATAATCAGAATGTGGATCAAAAATGTGCGCAAAAGAGTTCAAATAAGACTCAAACCGATCTGATCTCCGCACTTTCTTAAAATTCTTATACCACTTGTCATATGTTGCCCTGACCGCTTCTCTCGCCTCTACTTCATACTCCGCAAGCGTCTTTTGGTTGGCCTTGGCCTCTTCGGCTATAGCTTCATCTTCAGAGGCCAAATTCTTCTCTTGCTTCTTTAATATGCCTTCCAATTCGTCCAGCACATCATATTTGAGCATTTTTCTCCATGCTGCTTTTTGTTCAACCTCATCAGCCGGATAATCTTTTTTGTCGGGATCAAACTCAAAACTCTCTTCTATACTAAAGTCAAATGATTGGTCCAGAATCTCCCGGTACAAATCTTGAACTTTCTCAATACGACTTTCGAGTAAGGCATTGGCCTTGTCAAAAAACTCTAATGATCCCTGATTGGCTTGATCATCCAATGAGTGGCGATATACTTCAAGGGCTGAAATATCTTCTTTTGTAAAAAAACGCTTTCTCCCATCTATAGATTTTAAAAAAGAATCAAACACTTCGTCCGATACTGCATCATCCAACTTGACCGGATCAAAGTGTACTTGCTCCAAGACAGTCAGTACTGTTCTTTGAACCACTTTTTCTCGATCCGAATCATTGGCATTGCCATTATTAAATATGCTACCAAACATAAAACTAAACCCTCCTACAAGAGCCAGAACAAATAATCTAATCATATATGACTTTTTTCGTCTCAAAGAATGTCTTTCTAACGGATATCATTATCCAAATCAATATTCAATATACATAGATAATACCAAAAGTGCCCATCGTAGATCGACAGGCACTTTTAATTAACGATTTCCTAACCAAAAAAGTTATAAAACCCATTGGATTAGATAAAATATGATCTCGTGATTCCTTATAGTTAAACCAAAAAAGGAGCTATGACAAGTGCAACTACAGACATCAACTTGAGCAATATGTTCAATGAGGGGCCGGAAGTATCCTTAAATGGATCTCCAACTGTATCTCCTACAACTGTAGCCTTATGTGGCTCAGATCCCTTGTAGTACATCTCCCCATCTATTTCTACTCCTTCTTCAAACATCTTTTTGGCATTGTCCCAAGCTCCACCTGCATTGGACTGAAATATTGCCATCAATACACCTGTAGTGGTTACTCCGGCGAGCAAGCCTCCCAACATTTCGGCACCACCTGCAAATCCAATAATAACCGGAGAAAGTACCGCTATCAACCCTGGAAGGATCATTTCACGTATAGATGCCTTAGTAGATATTTCTACACATTTTTCATATTCGGGCTTACCATCCGCCGCCTCAAAAGTTGCTTGATCTGCCTTAGACCAATCACCAAATTCCTTTCCTTCATTTATCTTCATTACGTTCAATGCAGCTTTTAACTCAGGTATAGTGTTAAATTGTCTCCTCACCTCCTGTATCATATCCATTGCTGCCTTACCTACTGCATTCATAGAAAGCGCAGAAAACAAGAATGGCAACATTCCTCCCAGAAACAATCCAGCCATCACCGTCGGGTTGGCAATATTGATGGCATCAATTCCCGCGACTGCCATAAAAGCAGCAAATAATGCCAAGGCTGTTAACGCCGCAGACCCAATGGCAAAACCCTTGCCAATCGCCGCAGTTGTATTGCCTACTGCATCCAATTTATCTGTACGCATCCTCACTTCTTTAGGCAATTCAGCCATCTCTGCTATTCCACCAGCATTGTCAGAAACGGGCCCATAAGCATCTACTGCCAATTGTATTCCAGTATTGGATAACATGCCGACTGCCGCAATCGCGATACCATACAAACCTGCAAAATGATGCGCTCCAATAATAGCCGTAGCTAAAATGACAATAGGAATCGCCGTTGATTGCATCCCTACTCCCAATCCTGCGATAATATTAGTGGCCGATCCTGTCAACGACTGCTTGACAATATGCTTAACCGGCTTTGTACCGGTACCCGTATAAAACTCAGTTATCATACCTATTAATACGCCCGAGACAATACCGATGATGACTGCAAAAAATACCCCCAGAGACGTGAACTCAAATGACGTGCCTCCTCGACTCGTCCATGACCATGAATCCGGCAACATATTATCAATGACCAAATAGGTCAATACAAGCATAATACCCGAAGCTATAAACTCTCCTCTATTCAATGCTTTCTGTGGATCCCCTCCTTCCTTCACTCTAACAAAAAAAGTACCAATGATCGAGGTTATAATACCCAGACTTGCAAGTACAAGCGGAAGCAAGACAGCATTTAATCCTCCCAACTCATTGGTTGGCTCAAATCCTACAACACCAATATATGTGGCGCCCAATACCATCGTACCAATGATGGATCCTACATAAGATTCAAACAAATCCGCGCCCATTCCGGCAACATCACCTACGTTGTCACCTACATTATCTGCTATGGTAGCAGGATTCAATGGATGATCTTCAGGTATCCCAGCTTCAACTTTTCCTACCAAATCTGCTCCTACATCAGCCGCCTTAGTATAGATACCACCCCCCACTCTCGCAAACAAGGCTATGGAAGATGCCCCAAATGAAAAACCCGTCAGTACAGTGATTACACGATTGATGTCCCAACCCAAATTGTTATAAAACAAAAACAAGACCCCAAGACCAAGAACACCCAATCCGACAACACCCATCCCCATGACTGCTCCACCGCCAAAAGCCACTTCAAGAGCTTTTCCTAAACTAGTCCGGGCAGCTTGTGTCGTGCGTACATTGGCCTTGGTCGCAACCTTCATCCCAATATAACCGGCAGTGGCGCTAGAAATCGCCCCTAGTATAAAAGATAAAGCTACTAATGGTGATGATTCCGGTGTATTGCCACTTACTCCGAGAAGTATAGCAACAATGATAACAAATATCGAAAGTATCTTATACTCAGCTTTTAAGAAGGCCATAGCACCATCCGAAATGTTCTTTGCGATGATACTCATCTTCTTTGTTCCCTCATCTTGCTTTGACACCCAAGAAGACTTCCAAAATGTGTAGAGCAAGGCTACTACCCCAAATGCTGGAATAAAGTACATGATGTTTTGAGTCATAGGTCTGAAGTTAAATTATATGAATAAAAAGAATATGTTTAAATAGCCCGCAAATGTAACGATAGTTTGCTATTTGTTGCAGTATGAAGGGCTTTAGAAATATGGAAATTGAGTGATTTTTATAGACTTAAATAATAAATTTATTTAGATTCATCTAAATATTTTTTACATTGTTGTCTTAATTGTCTTTTTATGCTTACCAAAACGGAAGAACGATACTTAAAGGCCATCTATAAAATCAATGAACTTTGGCCAAGTCTCGTCAGCACCAATGCCCTTGCTCATAAAGTCCGGACTTCCGCAGCTTCGGTAACTGATATGATTAAAAAATTGGCGGCTAAAGAGCTCGTCTTTTATGAGCCATACAAAGGTGTTAGACTAAGTGCTCAAGGTGTAGCTATTGCCACTCAACTCGTTCGAAAGCACCGACTATGGGAAACTTTTCTCGTCCAAAAACTCGACTTTGAGTGGTCAGAAGTACACGAGATTGCACAACACTTGGAGCACATCCCTTCAGAAAAATTAGTCCAACAGCTAGATCGCTTTCTCGACTACCCAAAATTTGACCCTCATGGAGATCCCATACCCAATGCCGAAGGCAAATTCACCCTGCGCGAACAATTATTGCTGAGCCGTTTAGAAGTAGGACAATCCGGAACGCTTGTCAGAGTCAAAAGCCAACAAAATGATTTCCTCCGGCATCTCGACAAATTGCAAATCTCAATGGGGTGCACCATTCATATACTCGAACGCGAGAACTACGACCAATCCATGCTCATTCAAATTGACAACCACCACACCGTCATGCTCTCCAAACAAATCTCTATCATGCTATTCGTCCGACCTGCATAACTTACACTGAGGTTCTTCTCTCTCCCTGAGTGATCCTTCGTGATCTTAGTGGTTTATCCTCATTCTCCTTTTTTCAACCACTTAGGACACTTAGATGCACTGAGAGCTGCTATCTTCTTTTGCTTAGCGTGTCTTTCTATCTCACGCCGCCGATCCCCAAACAACTGTCTCTATAGACCTAGTTGTTCTACCTTTCCAGATATAGTGCGAAAACATCTGTGACCAGATTGCGACAACCACAACATAGGCAATATGCATAATGGACAATACGCAACCCCGCCAAAAAGAATACTTATAACCAAAATATAGACTCACTTGTGACAAAAACCGATAGTCCACCATAATACGGACTGCCAATACAAAAATGAGAACCCATAAAGCCCAAGCTCCAATAACCAATGCCAAAATCCCCAATGCAATTATCGTCATATCAAAAACCACCATCATTATCCCCAATAAAAGCAAGCCTTTATCTTGATATTTTCGAGACTTTCCGGCCCATCGAATCCGTTGATGCCACAGACTTTTCCAAGAGCCTTCAACGTCAGTGTTGACCATAGCACTTCTGTCTGCAACAAAGAGAATATTCTTCATTTTGCTCGCAGCCCACTGTATCAAAAACATATCATCTCCTGAAGCCACATCATCACTTGCCTCTTCTAAATATGATTGGTATAGCGATTTTCTAAAAGCCATATTGCCCGTATTGGCACTATACCACAATCCCTTGTTGATTCCGTACAATGTTCCCACCATCGTACCGATTACATCAAATACCTGAAACCAAGACAACCATCCCCGGCTATGATTCAATCTTATCAACCCGGTCATCAAATCAACATCTGACATGTTTAAACTAAGAGTCTTTAACCATTCACTTGGGCAGAGACAATCCGCATCCGTCGTCACAATCCAGTCATATTGCGCCTCAGATATCCCATATCGTTGTCCCGCTTTCTTAAATGTCGCAATCCCTGAGTCTAAAACGACATCCTCCAAATACAACATTCTTACACATGGATATTCAAGAACGGCCAATCGATCAAAAGAACCATCCGTCGAATAATCATCGACTACAATAATCTCGTAGTGAGTAGCAGGGTAGCTCCCGCCAATGATAGACTCAATACATGCCGTAAGACGCAATCCTTCATTTCGAGCTACTATAACAATGGATATATACGGCAACTCTGCCGGTGGTTTTTTGTGCTCCTTTGACGTCGCGGCATTCCACTCCCTAAGATATGACTCAAGAAGACATACATAACCCAACAATAGCACAATACAAAAGGCGTAAAATCCTATCAAGACATCAACTTCATCTTACTTAAAGACATCATTGTAATCATCATCGAGACTCTTCTTAGCCTCTTGCAGTTCTGACAAGTCCAAAAAATCCTCTTCGACTTCCTCATACTTGATGTAATCTCCCTGCATTTTTGTTGATTTATATTTCCCCTCACCGGATCTTGAGGAAAGTGCTCTGACAAAAAGAAACAACGAAACAAATGATATACCTAAAACGCTCAGAACAACGGCAACAATGCCAAACAAGGGATTGCGCATCAGAGATGCCCACAACCACTTACCATAACCCAACACAACGCGGTAGTTCAAGACCAATGCTCCTATTAAAAATATAGGTGTCAAATAGGATAATACCGTAAACAGACCCTTGGCAATCCAATACAGTGCAATAAAAAACAAGGCAATGCCCAATAGTAAAACAAGTGGGTTGACTTTAGTGATTTTTATCATGCGCTCGATAGACATAGTCTCAACTTTTATGTATTCAATATAACACAGATTTTGATATCCATGCTTCTTTTTCGATCAATATAGCTTATTATTAGATCAGTTCTAAGTTTAATCCATGACAATCTCCTCCGCAAACTGCATATCGTAAAGTGCACGGTATCGACCCGCTTCATCCATAATCAGGTCGTCATGATTACCGTACTCCTGAACCTTGCCATTGTCCATCACCATAATATTGTCCGCATTGCGTATGGTGGACAATCGATGAGCTATAATAATAGAAGTACGCTTAGCTATTAGCTTTTCTATGGCGTGCTGAATGACCTCTTCAGTTTCAGAATCAATAGATGAGGTCGCTTCATCCAATATCAATATATCAGGATCAAATACCAATGCTCGAACAAATGATATGAGCTGTCTTTGTCCCATCGAAAGATTGCCACCTCGTTCTGTAATCATATGATCGTATGCTCCGGACATATCTTGGATAAAACGATCCGCCCCAATGGTCTTGGAAGCTTCTATAACTGATGACAATGAGATATTTGGATCCCGCAAGGTGATATTCTCATATACCGTACCTTGAAACAAAAACACATCTTGTAAAACCACTGCCATTCGCTTTCGCAAATAGTCCAAATCGTATAACTTAAAATCCAATCCGTCAACAAGGACAACACCCCTCTCCAAATCATAGAACCTCGCCAAAATATTGATGATCGTTGACTTGCCAGATCCCGTTCTTCCTACAATCGCCAAGGTCTCATTGGCTCTGAGCTCAAAACTTACATCACGCAATACATCCTTTACTCCATCATATGAGAAAAAAACATTCTTAAACTCCACTGACCCATCAAATCTCTCCGGCTTTCGGGTGCCAATGTTACGGATCATCTCTGTTCGATCAATTTCGACAAATACCCTTTCTGCTGCTACCATACCCATCTGCAATGTGTTGAACTTGTCTGCCAACATCCGTACCGGTCGAAACAAGAGATTAATATACCAAGGAAATGCCAATAACGCTCCCAGTGAAACCATGTCCTGAATGACATACTTCGCACCAAAATATACCAAAATAGCCAAAGCCAAATAATTGATAATTTCTACAACGGGAAAAAAAATAGCGTAATAATTTATAGCATCCAGATTTGCCTTAGTGTAATCCCTATTGATTTTTTTAAACTTCTCCATCTCCTGCCGCTCGGCATTAAAAATCTGGATGATGTGCATACCCGTTATACGCTCCTGCAGAAAGGCATTCATATCCGATACCTTGTTGCGCACTTTTACAAAGGCCACTTTGACCTTCTCTTTGAATATATACGTGGCCAACAGCAAAATTGGCAACGTCAACAGCACTAAGAATGTCAACCTCCAGCTTGTGAACAACATAATCCCTATCACCGCAAATATTCCAAACAAATCAGCAATCATCGTTATGATTCCTTGCGTAAATACTGTGTTGATCGTCTCTACATCATTGATCGTCCGCGTAGTAACACGGCCAATGGGCGTCTGATCAAAATACTTAAGCCTGAGCCCAATGATGTGATTGAATACATTCTGCCGCAAATCCCTTATGACATTCTGACCCAATAAAGAAGAAAAATATATCAGCATATAACGCAAAACAACACCAAGAGCCACAACGCCCATAAAGACAAAAGCCATCATGTATAACCCCGGAAGATCTTCGACCAATATGTAGTCATCAATCATCAACGATACGATATATGGCCGCATCATAGATACAGGAGCCAAGATTACCGCGAGGACAATTGTTGCCATAAACAAGGTCTTATACGGCCTCGCCAAGGCAAAAATTCTCCCCAGTAACTTTAGATCAAACTTTACTTTCGTCTTTGATTCCTTCATATATCAGTTCAAATATAGCGCAATGTCGTTGGGATTGGTTCAATCTATTATTGCGTCACTAAATCTCGTTACTTCATGGTCAAATCTAGTCCTTAATGTTTCGTCAATGATCCCTTCGACAACGTCAAAATTCTGATAAAACTTCGGTAGAGAAAAATGTGCCTTGATCTGTGCTCCCATAAATGGAAAATAATGTAATACGATCTCCAAAACATTAGACCCACCCCGTGCACCGGGAGAAGTGGATAAAGCAAAAAATGGCTTTTCCTCCCATAATTTTCCCTCTATTCGCGATACCCAGTCCAATATATTTTTAAAAGCCGCAGTATAGGCTCCGTTATGTTCTGCAAAAGACACCACCAATGCATCCGCATCTCTGATTTTCTTCTTAAAAGTTCGAGCCAGGTCAGGAATTCCACTTTCCGATTCCCTATCTACACTGAACAATGCCATCTCATAATCATTCAAGTCTAACAAAGTTACTCGAGCACCCTCAATTTGTCCTGCCGTAAATACGGCAAACTTTTTATTGATCGATTCTTTGCTTGAACTGGCGCCAAAACATAATATATTCATTCTTCCCGTGTTTTGTCCTTGAGCATAACTCCATTTTTAACAAAAAGATCTTGTTTTACCTACTTGTTTTAAAACGGAGCGTATTGTAGTCATCAAAAAAGACGTTCTGTTTAGTTATTGGCAAGTCAGTGATTCCGGAGTTTTGCATTCCATAAGCTTTGGCTGTACGATTCTTCAAAAGCTTCTTCTTAAAACCAACTACTTTTAACCTGCCTTCTCAAATAAATAGGATGATACACTGTTCTTGTTACTATTCAGGAGGGTACTTTTGAGATAAAAAAAGGCAATTTTTTGTCAGATGACGCTTATTTTTTGAAGCATAGCAGCGCTACGGCGAAAAAAATAGCGGAAATATGACGGGGAAAGTGTTTTTTTAGCCAAAATGACGCCTACCTGAATAGTAACCTGTTCTTATCACATAATTTAATAGATCATTTATAGGATGTTAACAGCAATTCTTTTAGCCGCAGGAACTTCGCAACGCATGGGACTTCACAATAAGTTATTGCTACCTATCCATGGACAGCCCATGATATTGAACACACTTGCTCAGTTGCTCAAGTCCAATGTCGATCATATTATTGTCGTTACAGGTCACCAGAGCACTTTGATAAATGAGATGCTTATAGATCTAGATATCCACATTGTCCACAATCCTAATTACCAAGATGGCATGGTCACAAGTATCCAAGCCGGGTTAAAACACAAGGATCTATCTTCGCCATTTATGATCACACATGCAGATCTACCTTGGATTAAAACCGCCGATTACAATTGGCTCATCGACCACTATCTCCAATTTAGGGATGAGAGGCCTTCGATGATCTTACAACCTGTCAACAATCAAACTACAGGTCACCCTGTTATTTTTGATGCCCAATACACGCAAAAAATACTTGCCCTTTCGGGAAAGAAAAACCTAAAATCATTCGTTCAACAATTTCAATCCAGTATTTATAGGGTTAAAACCCATAAAAAGTGTTTTTTCGCAGATATTGACACCCTTGAAGATTACAACAAAAGTAGATCATGAGAAACAAAGTACATATCCTGCTGATTGTCATTTCATGTTTTACATTGCTGACTATAGCGTGTGATTCTGAAGTCCTAGAGCCCAGTCAAGGTTGTGAAGACGCTACGGCTACATATAGTACCAATGTAAAACCCATTATAGACCTGACTTGTGCATATTCCGGTTGTCACAATGGCGGGGGCGGTGCACCTGGAAATTACACCACTTACGAAGGACTATTGATCGCAGTTCAGAATGGCGCATTTGTGAATAGAGTCATTGATCAGGTTGCAAACCCTGCCATCGGAATGCCTCCAGATCAAAGCATTTACCCCAATTCTCAACAAGATGATCTCAGCCCCGAACAAATGGAGATCATCCAGTGTTGGATTGATTCGGGGTTTGAAGAGTGATTAGCTTATTTTAACAGACAACAATCTAGATGAAAACGAAAGGAAAAACCATCCTCGTCACAGGAGGAACCAAAGGAATAGGATTGGGTATCGCCAAATCCTTGCTATCCCAAGGTGCCAAAGTTGCTATCACCGGTCGCTCAAAGACGGGAACAGCAGAAGTTGTAGCCCGACTGATAGAACAATATCCCAATCAAATCATAGGTAAAGCTGCAGATGTGAGAATCTATGAAGATCAACGAAATGTCATAAAAGAAATCATCAGCACATGGGGACGTCTTGATGTGGCTATAGCCAATGCCGGTATTGGACACTTTGAATCGGTTGAAGATTTATCCCTGTCCCAGTGGAACGATGTTATAGACATCAATCTCACCGGCGCTTTTTATACTATTAAAGCATCCATAGAGGAATTAAAGAAGAGCAAGGGATACTATATCACTATTGCTTCCCTTGCCGGAACAAACTTCTTTGCCAAAGGGTCAGCATATAATGCAAGCAAATTTGGCTTGGTTGGTTTTACTCAGGCCGTAATGCTTGATCTCCGAAAATATGGCATCAAGGTGTCCACCATAATGCCGGGATCTGTTGCTACTTACTTCAATGACCATGTACCTTCAGAACAAGATGCTTGGAAGATTCAACCCGAAGATATCGGACAACTTATAGTTGATTTGTTGGAAATGCATCCAAGAACATTGCCCAGCAAAATCGAAGTGCGTCCATCCATCCCAGGGGGTTTAAAACAATAAATCTTGAAACTAAACGAAGATTTCTGGACTTCCCGGTATCAATCCGGAGAAATAGGATGGGATATCGGTTATCCGAGTACACCCATTAAGGAATATGTAAATCAGCTCGACAATAAAGACCTCGACATACTAATACCGGGAGCCGGAAATGCCCACGAAGCCGAATATCTGTGGAGTATAGGCTTTAAAAACGTAAGCGTTCTGGACATCTCGCCGGAGCCACTCAACAACTTACAGTTACGGATTCCTGCATTTCCTTCTGATCAATTGATTCACACGGATTTTTTTGATTTTACCGGACAATTTGATCTTATTTTGGAGCAAACATTCTTCTGCGCCTTGCTTCCGCAATTTCGATCACGTTATGTAGATCAGATGGAGCGACTTCTAGTGCCCGGTGGCAAACTTGCAGGCTTACTTTTTGACGATCCCATGTATGATCATCGACCTCCTTTTGGTGGTTCAAAAGAAACCTATATGAAGCTTTTTTCCAAGAAGTTTAAGATTCTCACCATGGCGTCAGCTTACAACTCCATACCACAACGTAGTGGCACCGAGGTTTTTATGATTTGCCAAAAGGCAGATCATCCAAACTGACATTGCCCCCTGTGATGATCAACCCCACTTTCTTGTTCTTAAAGCGCTCCGGCTCTTTAACGATAGCCGCCAATGTCACTGCACTGGAAGGCTCTACAATGATTTTTACACGCTCCCAGATGAACCGCATCGAAGCAATTATTTCGCTTTCAGATACGCAGATGATCCGATCTAAACACTCAAGAAGAATCGGAAAAGTTTTATCTCCAAGTTGCGAACGAAGGCCATCGGCAACTGTATCCGGATTGATAGAAGGCAGTATCCTGCCCGCTTTGAGTGACCTATAAGCATCGTCTGCATTCAATGGCTCCGCACCGATCACTGCACAGTTTTGATACAGATAGCGACTCACCAAGCTTACACCAGCTGCCAAGCCTCCACCACCGACAGGACAAATGATACAATCCAGATCCGGTACTTGCTCCATCAATTCGACGGCAACCGTAGCTTGACCCAAAATAACAGATACATCGTTGGACGGATGGATAAAAGTAGCACCGATCTGCCTGATCATGGTTTTGGTATATGTCTCCCTTCCTTCCAAACTGCTTGGACACAGGATAACCTCAGCTCCGTAATCTTTAATCGCCTCCTTCTTGACAGTTGGAGCATTTTGGGGCATCACAATATAGGCGGCAACACCTACATTGGAAGCAGCGAGCGCCAAGGCTTGACCAAAATTGCCGGAAGAGTGCGTAATGACACCCCTTGCTCTTTCCTCGTCACTCAATCTCATGATTGCATTGGTAGCTCCACGTATTTTATAGGAGCCTCCTTTTTGAAAATTCTCGCACTTGAGATATACTTGGCTACCTGTCATGTCATCTAACAATCGAGATTTTAGCACAGGTGTTTTATGTACCCTCTCTTGGACTCGTCCGATGGCCTCGATCAGATCTTTTTGATTTGGAATCATAGTATATGTATCAGTCTAAATGTTTTTGTTCTTACTTCTCGGTTGCATCTGTATAAAAAGTAATGTGCACAAAGTAAAAATAAGGCAACTACTCTATGAAGATGTTTTTGTGTTAAAATAAAATAAGAGCCGTTTTGTGCCTATTTGCAACTGATGCTTTTGGCAGTATTAAAACTTGAGCCCACTCCGGAAGCTGACTATTTTCACAAAATGAATTATTTTGGATGAGATTTGTGAGTTTTCGCAGTGGGCTCAAACTTCAATCCAGAGCCAATGTCAACCCATATCCTACCAAGTGATCTGATCAGACAGTTGCTCCATAGCATCATCATAGCCCATGAGAAGATTGCGCAATATTTTATCCTTTCTGAAAGCAAGCGGACTACCCAACAATCGACTGGGTCTCACATAGATCATCCTGTGTCTGCCTCCGGATTTTTTATTCATCCAAAAATGCCGAGCCATAGTAACATCCACGCAGATGATTGTATCAACAGATGTATCCCTCGCCAAAAAACCAACAGGACGATTGTCAACTATACCGCCATCTATGTATTTTCTGTTGCCGATCCTATGCGGTTGAAAGGTCGGAAATGTTGCACTCGCAATGATATACTCCACTAAAGTCCCTTGAGGAATATCTGGCTTGGTAAGATACAATGCAGAACGATTGGTCAAATCATAGGTCACAAGACCAAAACTTAGTGGCGACGATCGAATAGATACCTCATTGAGTGATCGTCTCAACAAATCCTTGAGGGGAGTAACATCCATACCACGGTTGCGAATCGTCCCTTTGACCCATTTGTAGTATCTCTTTCTCGGCCTAACAGACCTTGTATCTTCATTGAAATCTGCAAACACCCGTTGATAACTGAGTGACGACCATATGTCCTTGGCCAGTTGTATATCTTGTTGGACAAATGCCGCCCCATTGATGGCTCCTACTGATGTACCATAAGCTCCTGCTATCCGTTCAGAGATACCTAAGTCTATCAGTGCTTGCCACACGCCTACTTGATACGCACCACGCGCACCACCTCCCGAAAACACCAATGCTATATTTTTTGTTTTAGTCATCTCGTGATTACTAACCAAGTATTATCAACAAAAGTATGCACGTTCAGTTGATAGTTCATTTTTATAACTACTCACCGTCAATGCTCTTGAATGACACAATGGATATCTATGCGATAATGAACGGAGCTCATATGAATTGAGATAACAGCGCTATTGCAAATAGGCAAATGATGTCATAAATTGATCCTTTCTTATCAGAATTGATAGGTCGTGTATCATGTCTTTTTTTCTCAAAAAGCGATAACTAGTTATATTAGTTGCGTGAACCACTTATTATGTCGTCAAGTATAAAATCTTGGGCTGAAGAAGATCGACCCAGAGAAAAGATGTTGCTGAAAGGGCGCGAGGCCTTATCTGATGCTGAATTATTGGCGATTCTACTGGGTTCAGGATCTAAGGCGGAGTCTGCCGTTGATCTCGCCCGTAGAATACTCAACGATATCGATAATCTGGATACTTTGGGCAAAAAGCCATTGCATCACTTGCTTCAATATAAAGGTATTGGCAATGCAAAGGCAATAACCGTAGCTGCAGCTCTCGAGCTTGGAAGACGTCGTCAATCATACAATCCGCGCAAAAAAGATAAAATCAATTCTAGCCCTCTTGCCTACCAACTATTGGGTTCATACTTAAGCGATTTGCCGCATGAGGAATTTTGGGTAGTCCATCTATCTCAACGCAATACCGTTCTGGCCAAAGATAAAATCAGTCAAGGAGGGCTCAGCGCCACTGTTGTAGATCCCAAGTTGATATTTTCTAAAGCATTGCGACACAATGCGGCAGCGATCATTCTATATCACAATCATCCTTCGGGACAGTGCGATCCGAGCACAGAAGACATCCTACTTACCAAACGCATCGTCCATGCAGGGTACTATCTCAGTATCCGAGTCAATGACCATATTATTGTCGGGCATGATACGTACTACAGCCTTCGAGATGAAGGCCATATGGATGACATGAAGCCTCATGGCTGATCTGGTGTAGTGAGCAATTTTTTGTATAAATCCTCATATTGCCCAATCGTATCAGACAACTCAAATGTTCTGATCTCCTTGCTCAACCATTGATGCTTCATCGCCAATATCATCTGCTCCGCCAATTCACTTGCATTAAACTCCTGCATCTCCAGATACTTGCCTCCAACAACTTCTTTTAACGCTCCGCGGCCTGAAGATATAATGGGTGTCCCAATTGCCATTGTCTCAACCGCAGCAAAGCAAAATCCCTCACTATATGATGGAATAACCACAGCATCAACATGGGCAATCTTATGTTGCAACTGATCTTGAGGTAAGTCGTGTTGCACATATATCCGGCTCTCCAGATCATACCTGGCGATCATGTCCATTGCCTTGTCAAGAAGTGGTGTCCGTTCCGAAGGAACAACCAATTCGAGGATAAAATCATATCCCTTCATCTTCAATAAAGAACTAGCTTCGAGCAATAGATCGACACCTTTAGAATAACTCACTCTCCCGAAGAACAAGAACCTAAATGTATCTTGACCTTGCCGGGTTTTATGTCTGACGGGCATGGGATACTCTATTCCGTTGTATATACGCATCACTCGCCGTTGACTTACCCCAATATCCAACAAGGATTGTCTGGTATAATCCGAAACGGCTACAAATCTATCAAATGACAGACGGCATAGCATTTTTTCAAAAGCTCTGTGCAAATGTCGAATCCACCCGGTCATCCAAGGCAATTCAAACCATAATTGATTCCACACTTCATGAAAGGTGATAATCGATGGTCTCCTTTTTATTTTGGCCACAATCCACGAAGGTAGCGCAGCATTGTAAGACGTGGTATGAATGATATCTGCTCTCTGAGCCGGCTTCATAGCTACCCACCAAGCGCCAAATGTAAACACATAGCGACTCCAGAATCTATAGCGTCGTATCGTAACATTTCCATACTGTTCTACGGATGGGAGACTAAGGTCATGTTTATTGGTGATGACCTCTACACGATGACCCTGATGATCTAACCGTTCCACTAGATTTTTGAAAAATGTTTCAACGCCTCCTGTATGAGGGTGATAATACTCCAGAATAAAGAGTATGTTCATACTTCTTCGAGTACCTTTTTGCCTTTTTGTTGATCCTGAATTCTCTTTCGTTCCAGTTCTCTTATTTTACTTTCGTCCAATGCCAATTGCCTTACTAATTCCGTCAGTTTGCGTTCAAGACTATCAAGTTTAGATGAAAGATAAAAGGACAGTACTACGACAAATGCAAGAGCAATAAAAATAATGGCATTGATATTGGAAGCAAAGCCCAGTAATCGAGCCAATTCAGATGAAAACTCATGAGGAACAATACCAAGAACGGCGATAATAATCCAGAATCCCAGCCAAACAAAATTGGTAAACAAGAATTTGCGTCTCCTTTTTAACTCAACCGAAAGCCGATAAATATAGTATATCGCCAATAAAGGAGCTATGAGTTGATATATTTCCACTTTGTCTATAATCTGTTGCTACAAAGGTATATCAATATCTTCAACTCAATCCAATATAGAAAAAATGAATCGTTGGTATCAACAACATTGTCTCCACCCGACAAAAATAGGACAAAGTCAATCCTTATAAACTATGATAATTCACGCCATCATTACACGGCAAAACTCTCTCCACAGCCGCATGAACGGCTTGCATTGGGATTATTGAAGTAAAACCCCTTGCCATTAAGACCTCCACTAAACTCGAGTGTGGTATTGCACAGATAAAGAAAACTCCTCAGATCAGTAACGATCTTCAACCCTTTATCCTCAAATATTTGATCATTTTCCTGAAGGGTATTGTCAAAATCCATTTTATAACTCAATCCAGAACAACCTCCACTTGTTACTGCTACTCTCACAAAGTAATCTTCCTCAAGAGACTCATCTCTTAGGAGTTGTTCTATCTTTTCCTTTGCACTGTCACCAATAAAAAGCATATCCTGGCTATGATTTAGATTCTACAATATTGTTTTTTTCTTTATAATCCTTAATGGCGCCTTTGATTGCATCTTCGGCCAATACCGAACAATGGATTTTTACGGGTGGCAACGCCAACTCCTCTACGATAGCCATATTATCTATAGTTAGTGCTTCATCTACCGACTTGCCCTTGAGCCATTCGGTTGCCAATGAGCTCGAAGCGATAGCAGATCCACAACCAAAGGTTTTAAACTTGGCGTCTTTAATAATCTGTGTTGCATCATCCACTTCTATTTGAAGCCTCATTACATCTCCACATTCGGGTGCTCCAACAAGACCTGTTCCTACAGATTTTTTGGATTTATCCAATGTTCCTACATTTTTGGGATGCTTAAAGTGTTCTAACAATTTTTCTGAGTAAGCCATGTTTTTAAGTCTTTCTGATAAAACAAAAAATATTTCTTTTTAGTTGCATGCTAATGTTCAGTCCATACGACCTTTTCAAGGTCAACTCCTTCTTTATACATTTCCCATATGGGACTCAAATCCCTCATGTGATTGACGCCCGCAGCAATGGCATCAATAGCATAATCGATATCTTCTTCCTTGGTAAATCTTCCAAGACTCAATCGCAATGATGAGTGCGCCAAATCATCGCCAAGTCCCAGAGCCATTAGCACATATGAGGGTTCCAATGATGCCGAAGTACAAGCCGAACCTGAAGAAACAGCAATATCTTGATTAAATGTCATCATCAATCCTTCACCTTCTACGTGTTTGAATGAGATATTGGTCACATGAGGCATTCTGTGATCCTCGTTTCCATTGACATAACATTCTTCTAGACGATCCATCAGACCTTTTTGCAGCATATCTCGGAGCCGACTAAGGCGTTGGGCTTCTTCGGCCATTTCAAGCCGCGCGATTTCAGCGGCCTTTCCCAATCCTACAATACCGGGTACGTTGAGGGTTCCTGATCGCATACCGCGTTCATGGCCACCTCCATCTATCTGAGCTGTTACTTTCACCCGAGGGTTTTTTCTCGAGACATACAACCCCCCGACGCCCTTAGGGCCATACATTTTATGGGCAGAGAAAGCCATCAGATGTATGCCCACTTTTTTGGGGTGTGTTTTTATCTTCCCGACGGCTTGTGTTGCATCGCTCATGAATAAAACACCATGCTTAGCACAGATATCTCCGATTTCTTTCATCGGCTGTATCACTCCGGTTTCATTGTTGGCCCACATAACGGAGATAAGAATGGTCTTGTCCGTTATGGCTGCCTCCAATTCATTAAGATCTACGAGGCCATCGCGATTGACGGGTAAGTAAGTAACTTCCCCTCCCATCTTTTCTATACGCTTACATGAATCCAATACCGCTTTGTGCTCTGTTTGCAGTGTGATTATGTGATTGCCCTTGCGCGCATACATTTCAAACACTCCTTTCAATGCTAAATTGTCAGATTCTGTTGCTCCAGATGTGAAAATCACTTCCTTAGTATCAACATCTAACAAATCTGCGATTTGCTGCCTCGCTTGATTGACACCCTCTTCGGCTTCCCACCCAAAAGGATGGTTTCTACTGGCGGCATTGCCAGGCATTTCATAAAAAAACGGCAACATTGCTTCTACAACCCGCGGATCACAGGGGGTAGTCGCATTATTATCTAAGTAAATTCTTTTTACAGACATAGTTTCTCTCCTTATTCCAAGACCAAGAACACCTTGATCTTCTATCAACAAATGCAAGATTACCTATATTCTAACTCTTGTACCATACCTAATGTTAGTGAAATATTAAGGCTAGCACCTCATTGAAATCTATGTATAAATACCTAAAATATTCCCCTGTGCGTTGATCTATATTATCTTCGTCCCTAATTTTTATTATCTTCTGCATGAGACATTTGAACCCTTCCCTTCCTGACAAAAAAAGCAGTAAAGGAGTACAGATTAAACCCTTGGAGTACTATGTCCATGGTATCACTAAAAATCGAGATAGATTCATCCTCTCTGAAGCAATAACTCTTTTGGAAAGCAATAATAAGAATCACAAAGATCTCGCCTACCAAATCTTAGATGCTTGTCACAATCAAGACATTAACACTCGGCGCATCGCTATCACTGGTAGTCCCGGTGTGGGCAAGAGTACCTTTATCGAGGTCTATGGTCAGTCATTGATACAAGACAAAAGACGTGTCGCTATCCTAACTGTAGATCCTTCCAGCCCACTGACACATGGCAGTATATTGGGAGATAAGACGCGCATGCAAAAATTATCTTCACAACCTGATCTGTTCATCAGACCAAGCCCAAGCAGTAATCACTTGGGTGGGGCGCATCGATATTCATATGAAGCCATCAAGCTCTGTGAAGCCGCAGGATATCAGGATATACTGATCGAAACTGTTGGTGTTGGCCAATCGGAAATTGAAGTCACAAACTTTGTCGATATGGTCATCCTTCTCATCCTCCCGGGTAGTGGGGATGGTCTCCAAGCCATCAAAAAAGGGATAATGGAAACCGTTGACTTGATTGTCGTTCACAAAGCGGATGGTGTAAGAAAAGAACTTGCCAAAGAGATGATCCAAAGTATCAATGAAGCGCTACACAATCAAACGTCCACAATGACTCCCATCATGATGCATAGCAGTCTGAACGACAACCTCCCGATATTGCCTAAAAAACACATTCAGCATTATTTTAAAGATCAAAGAAAGCAAATCGACCTACGTCGTATCTTTCAGGACAAAAAATGGCTTGCCAAAAGACTCAGCCAATTAGTCCTCGATGAAGTCACCCAAATCATTACACCCAAAATACAGAAAATATTGGACAGCTCCACTGTCAATTCAGATTCTATTTTTGCGCAATATCTTCGGCTTTCCAAAACCATTCAAATCTCCGCTGACATAGGACAATGAATAGATTCTTTATAATAAAAACAGGGTTGCTGGCTTATACTTTTTTATTGTATTTTCAATCCATTGGTCAACCTTGTGATTTTCAATCTCCCTTGAAGACTAGGACAGTACTTTCAGGTTCCTTTGCAGAACCCCGTACCGGTCATTTTCATTCCGGTGTAGATTACAAACAGCATTATGGTATTCCCAGAGATACGATTTATGCCGTAGCTTCTGGGTTTCTCTCCCGTATTGTGATCAAGCCAGATGGTTATGGCAATGCTCTTTACATCACACATTCGTGTGGACGTACATCCGTATATGCGCATTTACATTCATTGCATCCCAAGATTCGAAGTTACATCGATGAGATCATGCAACAAGAGCAATTGTATGCCATTGATCACAACGTACCATCGGGCATATTGCCGGTCTCCCAAGGTTCATTTATCGGTATCATGGGTAGTACTGGAAGGTCTTCAGGCCCTCATCTACACTTTGAGATCCGAGATACAAAAACAGAGCAACCTATCAATCCAGCCCAATATGGATTCAAGCCCAAGGACAACATACCTCCGGTCATACGGGGTATTATGATATACACGCTCACACCGGATGGCCAAGAATTGACCAAGCAGTATATGCCCGCAATAAAAGTCAACAATACGTTATATCAACTATCGCGACCGATAATTGAGTTTGGAGCTTTGTTGGTCGGTATAGGCATACACACGTATGACCAAATGAATGGAGCCAACAATCACAACGGCATTTATGCACTGCAGCTCAAGGTAGATGGTCAACCACAATTTGGATATACGATGAACCGCCTTGACTTTTCAACGAGCAAATATATCCATGCACATATGGATTATGAAGCCAAAATGGACAACAAGTATATCATGAAATGTTTCCGCAACAGCGCCAACCCCTTAACATTCTATAAGGAATCGGGAGAAAAGGGTGTGATAGCGTTGTACGACCGGATCAATCGCCATATCCAAATCAAAGTATCCGACATCGAAGACAATCAGGCAATCATATCGTTTGAGATAAAAAGATCAGATTCATTGGCTCCGCTTCCGTCTCACCCCGATGGAACAATGCGTTTGTCGCCGGAAGATAGTCTGTTGGTCAGAGGAAAATATACAGATATATACATACCTAAAAACTCACTTGCAGCACCGGTTTTTCTCAATATTCGTTCTGATTCTGTCTCTATCATAGACTTACGTCAAACAAGAAAGATCGCACTCTACAATCCCATAAAAATCAGAAAACGCCTAATCGTAGAACCCAAATTAAGGCAAAAGCAAGTACTCTATAGAGTTGATAAAAAAGGAAGACTGCAATCCTATCGGGGGTCATGGTCAAGCGATCGTACTTGGATCGTGGATGTCGATCAATTGGATCTGTATTATGTGGGGATGGATACGATACCTCCCAAGATCAAGGCAATATCATTGCCCAATGGCCAACGAAGGCGTGGAAGTATTGTTATTGAAGACAATTTTACGCCCAATGCATCGGTTGATGCTGTTGTTTTTGATGTGTACTTAGATGGTCAATGGTTATTATGTCAACATGATATAAAGACGCATAAGATCTGGTGGGATATGCCCCTCAACAGGCAGAACCAAGAACATCACCTGAGCGTCATCGCCCGAGATGCGGCCCAAAATGAAAGTACATTGGAGCGAACATTCTACTACTAATAAACATTATATAACTAAGCAATAATTGATATGGCGACGTTAAAAGTTGGGGGAAAGGCACCGGATTTTGAAGGCATTGATGAAAAAGGAGAGCGCATCCGGTTAGAGGATTTTAGTGGAAGCAAGTTGATCCTGTTTTTCTATCCCAAGGATATGACTCCTGGTTGTACCGCAG
>JAJRXG010000253.1 GCA_024276375.1 Bacteroidota bacterium
CACTGTGCTGCATTTCCGTTGTTCATCTCACTGGGTCTATTGGGTGGTGCAACGACAGTATTGCATCATTCATTGGAGTTGGGTGTATTGCTCATATCGCTGGGATTGGCGTCATGGTCATCTTACAGGGGGTGGCGCATCCACCACAATATGCTGCCACAGGTCATTATTTTTCTTGGGATGATATTCATTCTGATAGGGTACTTTGTTGCTACTTCCACAGACCATACAGTGATGGCAGTAGGAGGATTTATCTTAGTCATAGGACATATCATGAATTATCGGCATCAATTTAAGTGCTCATGTTAACAATATAATTATCGGGATGTCACAGAGAGATGAGTGCAGAGTGTTATCTTCGATCATCATTCTGATCACTGATATATGCTGAAGACACAGTCTCTTTCATTTTCGTATTCCAACACGGACGTTTTGAATTTTCCGGATATAGATGTCCAAGTAGGTAGCCATACGTTGATTATTGGTTCTTCTGGTAGCGGGAAGACCACTTTGCTACATATTTTGGCAGGTCTGCGAAAGCCTGATTCGGGACGTATTGTGATAGATGGTATCGATATTACAAAACTTACAGGAACTCAATTAGATAGATTTCGCGGTGAGAAGGTCGGAGTAGTGTTTCAGACTCCGCATTTCATCGGGTCATTGTCCGTAGGCGAGAACATTGCGATCGCCAGACAGCTGTCGGGGCGCAGTGTTGATCATGAGAGTATTGCAAATCTTTTAGATCGCCTACATATTGGAGACAAAGGAAACAGACCTACATATGATTTGAGTGTAGGAGAACAACAACGTGTAGCTATTGCGAGAGCCCTGGTCAATCATCCGCAGATTATTTTTGCTGATGAACCTACATCGGCCTTGGACGATAGCAATACATCTGCAGTCGTGGACTTACTGAGAGAACAAGCCGAGGCTTCCGGAGCTACATTGATCGTTGTCACCCATGATAAGAGACTTAAAGATTATTTTACCAATCAGATCGAATTATGAGTATTCTTAGATTGGCTTGGAAGAATCTAATACATCGACCTCTTGAGATGTCTTTGAGTCTGATACTTTTTGCCCTTGGAGTTGGGTTGATATCGTTGTTGCTACAACTCCAACGTCAGATTCAGACTAATTTTGAAAGCAACTTGGCCAAGGTAGATCTCGTCATTGGAGCTAAGGGAAGTCCTCTTCAGATGATACTCAGTAGTATGTATCATATCGATGCACCGACAGGCAATATCGCCATTAAGGATATTCGGCCTTTTCTCAATCCTCGGCATCCCTTGATTGAATCAGCTCTGCCTTTGTCGCTCGGCGATTCGTATAGAGGGTATCGCATCGTAGGAACGTCTCAAGACATTGTCCAATGGTACAATCTGGATATCCGGGAAGGAGATTTATGGCGCCAGAATTTTGAAATTACTGCAGGGGCTTCTGTAGCTCAAGCACTCCAATTAAAATTGGGAGATCGGTTTAAGAGCTCACACGGATTCATGGACGACAACGATATGGAGCATGATGAAGCACAAGATTTTGTCATCAAAGGTATTTTAAAACCTTAAGGAACCATTGTTGATCAATTGTTACTTACGACACCTCAGAGTTTTTGGTTGGTACATGAACACGAGGCAGATCATTCAGATGATGACCATCAACATCAATCAACCTCGGAGAGCGATCGGTTGAGCACGACACCGAGACCCTTGATCGATGAAGATGGTGACAGAGCGATCACCAACCTCTTGTTGCGATTTAAGGGACATAATTTTCAAGCATTAAATATGCAGCGTTCTATCAATGAAAATACAGATCTTCAGGCTGCTACACCCGCGATTGAGATCAATCGGTTATTCAGTTTGATGGACAGTGGAGAAAAGGCACTGAGGATTTTGGCCTTTGTGATCATATTTGTATCCGGGTTGAGTATTTTTATTTCACTATTTGCCTCGTTAAAAAATCGCAAATATGAGTTGGCATTGATGCGGGTGATGGGTGCTGGCAAAAGCAAGCTACTTTGGTTATTGATTTTGGAAGGATTGATGTTGGCCACTATTGGTTGCTTGTTGGGTCTTATTTTAGCGCATGGTGGGATGGAAGTGATTGGAAAAATGATGGCAGAAGACTATCGATATAACTTTACAGGCAAGATTTTTATGAAAGAGGAGCTTTGGCTAATGGCAGGGTCACTGATCATCGGCTTTATCGCAAGTATTATTCCTGCCATCCAAGCATCTCGAACAGATATTTCCGAAACGCTCATAAAAGGATAGTTCGAAGTGGGGCTTTGTTTTGCCTTATAAAAATGTTAAGTCTGTACCTTCATTTATACACTTTTGGAGCTATCGACCACAATCACTTGTAAGACATAGAACAAAAACGGATTTCCATAGACTTCAGAACAATCCTATTGCGTTGATTTAATTATGGCAATAAAAAGTTTGAAGTAGCATGACAAATCAACATTTATTACTATACTTGGCGATGCAAACGAATTAAATTTTAATTTTTGAAACCTACGGATAACAACGATATCGAATACTTCCATAAGGTTGTAGATTGCCAATATGCATGTCCAGCGCATACACCGGTACCTGAATATATTAGACTCATTGCTGCCGGGAGATATGACGACGCCTATATGATCAATTGGGAATCCAATGTTTTTCCCGGAATCTTGGGACGCACTTGTGATAGACCATGCGAGCCCGCCTGTCGTCGTGGAAGAGTAGAAGAGGAACCTGTAGCCATATGTCGCCTCAAACGAGTAGCGGCGGACAATAAGGAAGATATCAAAAAACATATGCCACAAGGCCCATTTCCTGACAACGGCCAAAGAATTGCTTTGATAGGTGGTGGTCCAGCCTCCCTAACAGTTGCCAGAGATTTGGCGCCGTTAGGCTATGAGATTCATCTCTATGACGAGTGGAAAAAAGGAGGTGGTATGATGCGTACTCAGATACCATCTTTTAGATTGCCGGAAAGCGTGTTGGATGAAGAGGTCAACTACGTATTGGATCTGGGCATTCATACGCATTTTAATACTTATGTGTCAAGCATGAAAGAAGTGCTTGCCGATGGCTACGATGCTGTGTTTGTAGGAACAGGAGCGCCTAGAGGAAGGGATCTGAGCAAGATACCTGGCAGAAAAGAAGGGGATGCCAATATTCATATTGGTATCGAATGGCTTGAGAGTGTCGCATTTGAACATACTGATAGCATTGGCAAAAAAGTGATCGTTTTGGGTGGTGGAAATACCGCTATGGATTGTTGTCGTACATCTCGGAGATTGGGAGGAGAAGAAGTCACCGTGATTGTAAGAAGTCCATTTAAAGATATGAAAGCTTCGGATTGGGAAATTGTTGATGCTCAGAGAGAAGGCATTCCGATCCGCAACAACATGCCACCAAAAGAATTTGTGGTGAAGGATGGTAAGTTGGTGGGAGTGTTGTTTGGTAAGGTACGCGCTGAGTATGACGACAATGGCCGCAGATCCTTGATTCCAACTGGAGAACCGGATGAGTTTGTTGAGGCAGATGACGTGATTATTGCCATCGGACAGGACAATAGCTTCCCTTGGATAGAGCGTGATTTGGGTATAACCTTTGGCAAATGGGATTTGCCTGTACTGGACAAGACGACGTTTCAATCTACCTTACCAAGGGTATTTTTTGGGGGCGATGCAGCTTTCGGCCCTGAGAATATTATCACTGCTGTTGCTCAAGGGCATCAGGCGGCAATCTCTATCCACCTCTTCTGCCAAGGTATGGATCTGATGGAACGTCCTGATCCCTTTGTTCAGATGACGAGTATGAAGATGGGCATACATGAATGGATGTACGATAGTGGGATCGCAATGGACAAGAGATTTCAAGTCCCTCATGTTCAGAATGACAAAGCCCTAAGTGACATTCGGGTCGAAGTGGAGTTGGGCTTTGAACCGCCTGTTGGATTCAAAGAAGCTATGCGTTGTCTGAATTGTGACGTACAGACTGTATTTGAAAAAGACCTCTGTATCGAATGCGATGCTTGTGTTGACATATGTCCTACATCGTGTATCACCTTTACAACCAATGGAACAGAGGAAGATCTTCGTACACGGTTGATGGCTCCGGCGACAGACTTAACTCAGGATCTCTATGTCTCTGATCTACTGCCGACACATCGTGTTATGGTTAAAGACGAAAATGTGTGCTTGCATTGTGGCCTATGTGCCGAACGATGTCCGACAAGCGCATGGGATATGAAACAGTTTTTTTATGGTGTGACTAAAGCAAGCGAGGTATGTCAACTGGTGTTAGAGTAAATGACTTTGTCATTCGTTTTTCCAATGTCAATGGTTCTGGTTCCGCTAGTGCAAATTCTATGTTTGCCAAGGCACTTTTTAGGATGGGTTTGCCGATTTCTCCAAAAAATATCTTTCCATCCAATATCCAAGGACTTCCGACTTGGTATGAGATAAGAGTGAGCGAAAAAGGGTATCTCGGACGTCGCGAAGGGATTGATTTGTTGATTGGCGTCAACCCACAGACCTTGTCTGAAGACATCGCTAGTATCAGCCCTGGAGGGTATTTTGTCTATGACAATTCTAAACCATTGTACGAGTCGGATATTCGTTCGGATATTCATTATATCGGAATACCGATGATGCGTCTGTCGATGAAGCATTTTAAAAAGGCGCGATTACAGCAATTGTTTAAGAATATCATTTATGTAGGAGCACTGGCTGTACTATTGGATGTCGATATGGATGTATTGTATGGTATTGTGGATGATCGATTTAAAAAGAAGCCCAAACTTATTCCGTCCAATTATGAAGCTTTAGACATTGGCGCTCAATATATCCGCCAAAACTATGAAACGCCACTGAACATCCGTGTCGAAAAGAGAGATCTCACGGATGGTTATATTTTGGTGGATGGCAACACAGCTACGGCATTGGGACTGTTGTATGGTGGCGCCAGTGTTGCTGCTTGGTATCCGATCACTCCGTCAACCTCTATCGCCAAAACATTTGAATCGTATGCTAAAGTACATAGACACGATAAGAAAACAGGCAAAAGCAATGTTGCCATCGTCCAAGCCGAGGATGAATTGGCTGCGATCGGTATGGTCATCGGTGCCAGTTGGAATGGGGCAAGATCCTTTACCGCTACCTCGGGTGCTGGAGTGTCTCTTATGAGTGAGTTTATTGGATTGGCCTATTTTGCTGAGATTCCGGTCACTTTGATCAATGTCCAGCGTGGCGGTCCATCTACAGGGATGCCGACTAGGACACAACAAGCAGATCTGATTTCCTCAATGTATGCATCTCATGGTGATACCAAACATGTTATTCTACTGCCCAGTACCCCGACCGAATGTTTTCACTATGCGGCGCAATGCCTAGATCTCGCGGATCGACTTCAGACCGTTGTGATGATGTTGTCAGATCTAGATATCGGCATGAATGACCACTTTACACCCGCATTTGAATGGGATGAGGATCGAAAATACGACAGAGGGAAAGTGCTTTCTGCTCAGGACTTGGATCGGATAGAGACGTTTGGTAGATACTTGGATGTAGATGGTGATGGTATTCCTTACAGAACCATTCCCGGAACACATCCGACCAAGGGATCTTACTTTACGCGTGGTACAAGTCATGATGAATATGCTAAGTACACCGAAAAAGGAGATATCTATGTCAATAATGTAGATCGACTTTTGCTCAAATGGGAAACAGCCAAGACCCTAGTGCCCAAGCCCATTTTTTATCAAAATGAGTTGACCAGTGACCATGGCATGATCTTTTTTGGAAGTACTACGTATGCCACTCTAGAAGCCATCGACGTATTGCAAGAAGAGGTCATTCATATAGACAGTATGCGTATCTGTGCGATACCTTTTAATCAAGAGGTTCTATCCTTTATAGATGAGCATAAATTGATCTTTGTCATCGAACAAAATAGAGATGGCCAAATGCGCTCAATACTTATCAATGAATTGAATGTTGATCCCCAAAAACTGGTTTCAGTACTCAATTATGACGGCACACCTATTACGGCCACAGCGATATATGAACAAATTGCTGCACAAATTTTAGTAGCTGAATCCATAGCCTGAATACCATGAGTTATCTAAAACCAGCATTCACACACCCACAACTACAACCCAATCGAGTCGGATATCTGAAAAAAGATTACGAAGGAGTTATATCAACTTTATGCGCAGGATGTGGCCACGATTCTATAAGTGCAGCTATTGTGCAGGCTTGTTATGATATAGATTTGGAACCTCATAGATTGGCCAAGTTGTCTGGTATCGGATGTTCGTCCAAGACTCCAGCTTACTTTCTGAGTAATAGCCATGGATTTAACTCGGTACATGGCCGTATGCCTTCAATTGCTACGGGAGCCAACTTAGCCAACAAGAACCTGATATATCTTGGAGTGTCTGGTGATGGAGATACAGCTTCGATAGGTATGGGACAGTTTGTTCATGTGATCAGGCGCAATTTAAATATGACTTATATTGTGATGAACAATGGATGTTATGGCCTGACTAAAGGACAGGATTCTGCTACTGCCGATCACGGATCTATTAACAAAACAGGACAACCCAATCCCTTTCAGGCGATTGACTTGGTCGGGATGGCTCTTGAACTCAATGCGAGTTTTGTCGCAAGAAGTTTTTCGGGAGATAAATCTCAACTGGTACCCTTGATCAAAGCAGCTTTGTCTCATCAGGGTTTTTCATTGATCGATGTGATTTCACCGTGTGTCACCTTTAACAACAATGCCGGTTCAACCAAATCTTACGACTATGTGCGTGAGTACATGCAGCAGACAGCACAGGTGGACTTTGTCCCTCCAAGAAAAGCCCTTTCTGTTGACTATGATCAAGATCAATCCATGGAGGTTACATTGTTCGATGGAAGCGAAATATTGCTAACCAAACTTAAGCCGGAATGGGATCCTACCGATAGACACTCCGCTGTCAATAGAATCAATAATGCCAAAGCAAATGGGGAGATCCTCACTGGACTGATTTATATTAATTCTGAAGCGCCGGACTTGCATGGTCTTTTGCATACGACTGATACACCCCTCAATCAACTTCAAGAGCAAGACCTTTGTCCGGGGACAACTGTATTGGAAAGTATCAATGATTCCTTTCGGTAAAAAAATGGACTTATAACCTCAGGTCTTCTACTCGAACTCCGGGATATTTGCTAGTGTCAAAGTCAAAGTAGCTATCTTCAAACTTTAGATTGGGGGTCATTTTTTGTACCGAAAGCTGAACGCGCGACCCGTCTTTACCATATGCGATTATCTCTTTTATCAATCTCTTTTTGGTGTCTATTGTTATCCGGTACTTGGCATAGTCACTATCTCGATCCAAGGGCTTGAATATGATGCTCGCTATGGAGCCCGATTTACTTTCCAACTTATAGCCGTACTTACCGGATTTATACTGCTTCATTAAATCCTTGGGTGAAATCATGTAGTCATCACCCTCCTCTTGTTCATAATCATTGATTTGTACTTCATTGTGGTCGGCCAAGTATAGCCATATGTTTTGTCCATCACAGTACATCGCTTGCTGTGGATGGTCAAAGACAAACTTATCTCCTTGTTGTGTTATGGTGACCACTGACTGTTGGTTTTCCCTTTCGGGAAATATAACCGTCATATTTAATACAACTTGAATACTACTGTATGAATCATACAGATTGGATACTTTGTTTAAGATCTTTTGAGCTGCTTTATCTTGTGCATGCAGGCTTGAACTTATCATCAACAAGAGAATCATGAGTACCTTCATAAAGGAGATATTTTGATATACAGACGCAAGAATAAGGTCTTTTTGTACTAATAAAGCGTTAAAATCTTTCAGATCGTATAAAAAGCACCTATATGTCTATTTTTAAAGCTCATAAATTTGATTGCACGCGGTGAGATATGCACTATTCTTATTGGCTTGGATATGCTTCTTTTGTGGTCATGCTCAATATCAATGGACTGTACGAGATCCATTGGATTTGGACTTCATAGATTTTGGTGACAACAAACTTTTGTTTTACAATATCATTGGAACGGGGTTGGTGTTGAAGTTTTCAGATGGTGACAATATAGTCGATGTCAAACGGTCTCGAAGACATCTGAGTATGTCTTATTTTGAGACATACAAGCGCGAGGTTAATCGGCTTATTGCACTTGCTGCTCGACAGCGCTTTGCAGTGCTTTCTTATATGGATATTGGATTGGAAGGAAGATTGTACTCCTCATATGCTTCCGATGTCCGTAATATGGGTATCGGATTTAGTGTGGCATTTGACTGGTATATCTTGCGCAAACCCTCGTTGCGACTGGCGTTTGACAATGGTGTTGGCCCCAATGTGTTCTTACAACCCTTTCCGTATGGGGGAACAAAACTTAGTTTTTCGACTCAATATGGATTGAGATTGGAACAAGCGATTAGTGGGACTTGGTGGAGTATAGGCATCTATAATCTCCACATTTCCAATGCAGATATTAAAGGTAGAGATCGCAATCCGGCACTTGATGCTATAGGTCTCACACTCGGTATCTCCTTATAATGCTACGCTGGAATTGCACGTTGATCTTTCGTCAAAAAGTCGCATAAGAGGCTCTAACAACTCTAATAAGTGATTGACATATTCTTCCAAATACTTGGCAAATACCTCGGAGCTTGGAATAACAGCCCGTATAAGAACATTGCTCTTGTAGCTTTGGGTAAAATATCTTTGCCCATCTCGAGAGTACATAAAAGTTTTAATTTTTTGAATGATAGACTTATTGAATCTAAGGTTTTCACCAAATCCGGCTTCAAGGTATGAGACTCCATGTGTATTGATGTGGACTTTTAAGTGGATATCTTCAGGATTCTCATAGCTTGCGATAAGGGTATAAGTGAAGTCTTCTTGATTGTCTTCATTGGTCTTACAGTATAATTTCCACTTAGAGAATGGTGATTGTGCCAACGAAACGATCTTTTGACCGATGTCAGATAGCTCGCGGAGTATGACTGAGGGTTCTTTCTCCTTGTTCTCTATTGCTCTTTTCACGCTAGAATTCTTTGGTGTGCTCTTATATAACTCAATATGACATTGACTTCGTCCGTATGATATACTAAAGTTATGTTAAGAAGTACTTAGGATGGATGTGTCTATAGCAGTAACTGCGATTAGGATAAGATTCTATTGATTGACTACTTTTGCACTCCTATTTTTTTATTTCACGAGGTTATACATACATGAGTCTAGAGCAGGAAATATCAATACGCAGAACATTTGGTATTGTTTCACACCCCGATGCAGGCAAGACAACACTTACGGAGAAACTCCTCCTCTTTGGAGGGGCGATACAAGTCGCCGGGGCTGTCAAATCCAACAAGATTAAGAAGGCTGCTACGTCGGATTTTATGGAGATCGAACGACAACGGGGTATTTCTGTGGCTACTTCTGTGATGGCATTTGAGTATCGAGGACGGAAGGTGAATATTTTGGACACACCGGGGCATAAGGATTTTGCCGAGGATACCTATCGCACTCTGACCGCCGTAGATAGTGTAATTGTGGTTATTGATGTGGCCAAGGGTGTAGAAGAGCAAACCGAGAATCTCGTTAGGGTCTGCAAGATGCGCAGGACACCCATCATCGTTTTCATCAACAAGCTCGACAGAGAAGGTAAGGATGGATTTGATCTATTGGACGAAATCGAAGAAAAGCTAAAACTAAAAGTAGTGCCTATGAGTTGGCCGATCGGAATGGGGCAGCGCTTTCAAGGTGTTTACAATATGTATGGTGAGCAACTCAATCTTTTTAGCGCTCATGGCAAGCAGGTGGAAGAAGATACATTGACTTTTAAGGATCTTAACAATTCCGAACTAGATCAACTCATAGGTGATGCTGCCGCTGCAGAACTCAGAGAGGAGACACATCTGATCTCAGAAGTGTATCCATCCTTTGACCACCAAAGATACCTTGAGGGCATAGAGTCTCCAGTATTTTTTGGTAGCGCGATCAATAATTTTGGTGTTAAGGAACTGTTGGATTGTTTTGTAGAGATCGCACCACCGCCACTACCACGCTATGCCGAGGAGCGGGAGGTCAGACCAGAGGAAGAGGCTTTTACGGGATTTGTGTTTAAGATCCATGCCAACATAGATCCTCGTCATAGAGACCGCATTGCGTTTGTACGTATATGTTCCGGCACATTCCGGCGCAACACCAATTATCAACATATACGGCTCAACCGCAAGCTGAAATTTAGCAATCCTACGTCGTTTATGGCATCGCGCAAAGAAGTTGTTGATGAAGCATTTCCGGGAGATATTGTTGGTCTGTACGACAGTGGCAATTTTAAGATTGGGGATACGCTGACAGAGGGAGAGATATTGCATTTCAAGGGTATTCCGAGCTTCTCTCCGGAGCAATTCAGGTATGTTAACAATGCCAATCCACTCAAATCGAAGCAGTTGAACAAGGGGCTAGTTCAACTTATGGATGAAGGAGTTGCACAATTATTTACCATGGAGATGACGCAGCGCAAGATCATCGGTACAGTAGGAGCACTACAATTTGATGTGATTCAATATCGCTTGGAGCATGAATATGGTGCATCTTGTACCTATGAGCCGGTGCGCCTCAACAAAGCATGTTGGATAAGTTGTGACGACAAGGAAGCGCTGAATACCTTCATCCGTCGTCGTAAAAAAGATCTCGCTAAGGATAAAGATGGCCAGTTGGTTTATATGGCAGAGACAGCTTGGGGATTAAAAACAGTTCAAGAGGCTCATCCGGAAGTCCAGTTTCATATGAAGAGCGAATATTGATGATGTCCTCAATGTCTCTTTGAATCGGCGAGTTCCTCTGCTCTGATGAGCGCAGCTCGCACTCCTGCCCTAAAAGAGGTCTGCACTTCACTACTATTGAAACCCTGAATGGCAGCTTCCGTAGTTCCACCTTTGCTGCTGACTTTTTTGATCCACTCTTCGCAACTGATGTCATGCTTGTTGAACAGATCTACAGCACCACGAAATGTCTGATAGGTCAACAACTCTGACTCGGATTGCGAGAAGCCCATCTCCTTGGCCGATTCGATTAAGGAGTGCATAAAGTAGAACACATATGCCGGACCTGATCCCGAAATTGCCGTAGCGGCGTTAATCATAGATTCTTTTTCTACGTATATAGTACGTCCGGAAGCTGAAAGAAGATTCTGAACCGTAACGAGTTCGATCCGCGTCACTTCCTCAGATGATGTATATACTGTCATTCCGACACCGATCTGTGCAGGAAGGTTGGGCATGGCTCTGATGATCTTATTGACACCAAGTCCCGATTGGATCGTGTTGATAGTTACCCCGGCCATTATGGACAGCATCAATTGCTGTTGATCTACAAATGTGCGAATAGACTCAAACAAGGTCTCCACATCTTGTGGTTTTACGGCAAGTACAATAAGATCCATGTCAGAGATATAAGTACCCGGTGTACCTACAACGTGTCCCAATTCAAAGGATTTGAGTGTTTCTGCTTTTTCGGGAGATTTTTCCAAGATATATAGATTGTCAGCCGCAAGGATGTGTGATTTCAAAAAACCCCTGGCGTAAGTCATACCCATATTTCCTCCTCCGATGATCAGTATTTTCATGTTGTTCATGGTATTTCTTTCTTTGTGTTGTACCTAAGCTATGATTTGATATCAGTACTCATGATCCAACGCGATCTTGTATATGAAGCCGCGAAGATAGCCTGTCATCAGTAAAGTATATCTTAATAATCAAACATCTTTCGGTTAGAGTAACAAAGATCTATGCATATAGCTACATTTGCGACCGTCTGGATGATAAAATTAAATGGACTATGGATTTTAAAAATATTATCGCGCACTGCAAGGAGTATGGTTTTATCTATCCTTCAAGCGAGATTTATGATGGATTGTCGGCGGCTTATGACTATGGCCCGTATGGCGTAGAGTTAAAAAATAATATCAAACAATACTGGTGGAAGAGTATGGTTCAGATGCATCACAATATCGTCGGTATTGATGCAGCTATATTTATGCATCCTAAGACCTGGAAGGCATCCGGTCATGTCGATGCATTCAATGATCCCTTGATTGACAATAAGGATAGCAAAAAGAGGTATCGTGCAGATCAATTGATTGAAGGATACTGCGAAAAGATAGAAGCCAAAATCAACAAGGATATCGTCAAGGCAAAAAACGCTTCGGTAGCGATTTTGATGAAGCTCAATTTAGAGTGACCAATCAACGTATCATCGATCGACAGTCCAAGATTGATGAGGTTATGAACAGCCTAGGGAGTCTCATGAGAGACGGAGATATGCCCGGGCTCAAA
>JAJRXG010000254.1 GCA_024276375.1 Bacteroidota bacterium
GCCTCCAAAAGTCCCTGAATGGATCCGTCGGACAGACCGAGCACATCACCTAGCGATAACTTGTCTTTTCCATATCTAAAAATCCTCTTAGGCATCTACGTATTTTGTATTGAGACAATTTATGTGCTTTCTAGTATAACAATCAACGAATTTCTACTTAATTTTAATAACCAATGATATCATTTTGGTTACAATATAATAACTATGAGTTATCAAATAGAACTGAGACATTATCGATATTTTCTCGCTTTGGCAAAGGAGCTCAACTTTAGGAAGGCCTCGGAGCGGCTGTATATTTCGCAACCGGGTCTGAGTCGGCAGATCAAACAGATGGAAGAGATTCTGGGAGTCACATTATTTCATAGGACAAAGCGCAATGTAGAGCTGAGTACGGCCGGAGTATTTCTTGAGGAGGAATTACAATCATTGTTTAATCATCTGGATTATATCCAACGACAACTTAAATACATTGACAGAGGTCATGCGGGGGAGATTAGGATAGGGTTTCTTGGGTCTGCCATGCAACGCATCATACCCGATCTCCTTGTTGCTCTAAAGAACACCTATCCTGAGATTCACACGTCACTAGAAGAAATGGCCAATCATCAACAAGTAGAAGCAATGCTTCAGGACAGATTGGATATGGGCTTTGTTCGGTTGCCTAGTGTCCCGGAAGTGCTTGTTCAGAAAAATCTTCATACTGATACTTTCTGCCTTGTTGTCCCCAAAAGTCATTGGCTCAATAGAGAGAATTTCAGGAGCATCAGACAAGTTTCGGACGAGCAGTTTATTTTGTTTACCAGTGATTATAGTCCACATTATTTTGAGACGATACGATCTATTTTTAAAGACGCCGGATTTGAGCCCCATATATCACATAAGACTGTTCACGCCCAAACCATCTTTAAGTTGGTAGAACAGGAGTTGGGCATTGCGATCATACCACATTCGCTGCAACATGGATTTGATCTTAAAATAAAAGTTCTCAGCATCCCCAATATTGGACAGACCTCTACGCTTTCGGCCATATGGAATCGCAATAACCACAATCCTTGTTTGAGTAAGATGGTAGAGATTATAAACAGCACTATGATCTAGCTAAGCAATCCTAAAATGTACAACTCCAACACGAAGAAAAAGGGTCAATCATATTGCAGATCGACCCTATTGCATTGCAACTTCCGGTATTGAGTATTATTCAATAGCAAATATGCCCTCCGGTACTGCACCATTCACTTCAATCTCTGACACTTTCATCTCGATGTCCATAGGCATCATACCGGAAATTATTGTAACAAAAGGAAACATAATACCAGACACTTCCCTGTAATCTTGCAAATTGGTAGTGACCGTCAGTCCTTCTTGGGGCGATGTTACCATACGGATCAACAATCCATTGTCAATGGCATAAAACTCAGTTGATTTTTTGCCTTCGGGACTTTCCACGATTAATTTATACGATTTGACACCTTCGACTTCTTCAATGCCTATAAGTTTCATTTTGTAACCTTGTGATATATAATTACGCTGAACGACAAGTTGTGCTCCTGCTTTGATTTCATCAAAAACAGGCCCTTGAGTAAGAATTTGCTTTTGACCCTGAACGACAGAGAGTACTTTTTCTCCGTCATATTTTTGCTCTTGAATCACCATGCCGCTCATTCCAATATTCATGGCAAACTTTCTTTCATTTTCTATATAGGTATCTATATTAAGTGTCTGTCCCATCATTGCCGTCGTCATATGGATATGAACATTCTTGGCATCGGCCAAGGTATTTTCGCCACCCAAAGCATTGACATAATCCGCGATAACACTTTCTGCGGAGACTCCATCAGGAAGAACAGATTCAACAGGTTTTAGGGTCTCCCCAAAGGCATTATAATATGTAAGTTCTCCATCTGCATCAAAAGGAATGAGTTTTTCTGCTACATCATCCTTACTACCGACTACAAAAACGTAAGCCGCATCGGGTCGTATATATTTTTGGGCCACAGCCTGTATATCTGAGGGAGTAACGGCATTCAATTTTTTCAGATAGGTCTGATAATAATCCTTGGGAAGGTTATAACGTATAATGTTAAGAGCAAAATTGGCCACTTGGCGCGGGCTTTCGAGTGAGAGAGAAAAAGTACCCGTCAGATAGTTCTTGGTAGTCTGCAATTCTTCCTCTCCTACGGGTTCATGAATGAT
Source organism: Bacteroidota bacterium (assembly GCA_024276375.1). GTDB lineage: Bacteria > Bacteroidota > Bacteroidia > Chitinophagales > Saprospiraceae > JAJRXG01. The sequence continues at coordinate 2,194 of JAJRXG010000254.1, forward strand.
CGAACTCATTTCTTTTAAAAATTGCGTGATTGTACTGTCGGTTACACTGTTACGAACACTGGCTTGTGCATTAAAACTTCCTATAATTGGGTCATTGTTAAGGCGACTATAGGCACCATAAGTAAAGCCCTTGTCTTCTCTAATATTGAGATTTAATCTTCCCGAACTTCCACCTCCCAATACAGTATTCATTACTCTGGCCGCTATCCAATCCTCACTACCGGGTTTTAAATTTACGGGATACGCTATATTGACTACAGATTGAACCGCACCCTTTTTGTTGGCAAAAAGCACATGTCGCTCTGTTGGTATGGCAACAGTATCAAGATGAATATCAGGAATCACCTTCTTTTTCCAATCGCCGAAGTATTCTTTGGTAATTTTCTCAGCTTCTTGTGGGGTAATGTCGCCTACCACAACCAAATAAGCGTTATTGGGCGCAAAGAAGGTTTCAATATAGGCTCTGCAATCTTGTATGGTGACATTATTCACATGTTCTACCTTTTGCACTTCGCCATACGGGTGACCCGTACCGTAGAGTGCACTTGCTCTCATATTCCTAGATATGGCATCAGGGTCTGTTTTGCCGGCTTCTAATCCAGTCAGCGTTTGTTTTTTTATTTTTTCAAGTTCTTCAGCAGGCATAGATGGGTGATATAAAACATCTTTCATGATATCCAATAATGCCGGCAAATGCTTTGTCAATGAACTTGCATACATTCCGGTTCCATAAGTACTCAGTTGTGCACCGATAAAGTCAATGGCTTCATCTATTTCAGCTTTGGTTTTGGACGTTGTCCCGCGTCCCATCAAATCTCCAGACATGGACACATAGCCTACCTTATCATACTCATTGATGGGGTCATTCTTTAGTGTAAACTGCAAGGATACGGAAGGTATTTTGTGATTTTCAACTACAATCACCTGAAGACCATTGTCTAAAATAAAGGTAGCGGCATCTCCTACATTTATCTCAGGTGCAGGGCTTGAAACGGGAGCACTTTTTCTAAAAGCATTCATATCTTCTACTCCAGATGCAGGATGATTCATGATGGGGGTAGTTGTCTTGGGAGAGCAGTTGGTCAGTAATATACCCATCAATAGCCACCATGTTGTTTTTTCTATTATTTTCATTACAATCAGGGATTTATAGATTGAGGTAAATAGTTAATAATTACTCTATTTTTCTCATTGAAATATTGACGTGCAACACGTTGGATATCTTCACGTGTAACAGCCAAAAATCGATCCAGCTCGGTGTTGATTAAATTGGCATCACCAAAATACATATGATAATTGGCGAGGCTCTCAGCAATACCTGCTATACGCGCCTTGCTTGTTATAAAATGGCTTTCAACCTGATTTTTCAATTTTTGATACTCTCTTTGAGATATCAACTCGTCTTGAACTTTTCTAATTTCAGTATCAATCGCTTCCTGAACGCTACTCACAGCTACGTCCATGTTGGGCAATGCAAATATAAGAGCTACTCCAGGGTCTTCAAGTTCCAATGGAAAGCTACCGACCTGAAGAACGAGTTCTTGTTCATCCCTTAGTGACTTGTTCAATCTCGAGCTTTCTCCCCCTGAGATAAGCGTATTCAACATATTGACGGCATAGTAATCAGCTGTTCCTTGAGCCGGAATGCGATATCCCATGAGGATCGCAGGTATTTCAATATTTCCATATAAGGTATCCGTTTTACCTGACACCAATGGGGGTTCTACAATTTTGGGTCTGAATATCTTGGGGTTTTTTATAGGAATGGATGAAAAATACTTATCAACCAATATTTTAGTTTGTTTTATATCGATATCACCTACTATGGACAAAACAGCGTTATTGGGAGTATAGAAATCATTATAAAACTTCTTATAATCTTCTTCCTGTGCAGCGTCCAAATGTTCCATAGATCCAATTACAGACCATCGATACGGATGCACTTTAAAAACACGGCGATTTATCTCTTCTAAAAATCTTAACAGCGAGTACGGAGGATTGTCAACACGCAACCTTCGTTCCTCCTTGACAACTTCCCGTTGGGTTTCGATGCCTTTTTTCTCAACCTTGGCATGGAGCATGCGCTCTGACTCAAGCCAAAGGCCTAACTCCAATTGATTGGATGGAAACAATTCGAAATAATAGGTTCTGTCGTACCAAGTATTGGCATTGTTTATACCACCTGCGTTGGTAACATATTGATCAAACTCTCCACGATCAATATTCTCACTTCCTTCAAACAACAAATGCTCAAAGAAATGTGCAAAACCAGTGCGATTGGGGTCTTCGTTTTTGGAGCCGACATGATACATGATAGATACTATCACAATGGGTGTCGCATGATCCTCATGCAAGATCACATGGAGTCCATTGTCCAAGTCGTACTCCGTAAACTCAATTTTGTTGAGTTGCGCTTGACTCAGATGAGCCAAACAAAAGAATATTAAAAATAATAGATATTTGTACATAGCAATTTATTTCTTTTATGGTAAGGTTAACAATCAATTATGCGATGAACAAAAAAGGGGTATAGTCATTTTATTGTGGAGATATTTTTTTTCGATTGTCTTCCGAATTTGTATCTATCAGTTTATTATAAGGGTCTATGCCAACCTCTATAGGTTTGCTATCGACAATTATAGAAAATGAATTTAGAATTTCACTCATTCTATGTTTTTTCAAGTATAGTTCTTGTTCTTGTCCTTCATCATCTTTTCCAAATACGCCTATGTCTATATAATCGGCAAGCGGAAGTGAGGTAAGTGGATTATTAGAATCATCAACAAGTACACTTAGAGAGTCACCGGATTCATTGGTATAGCTGCGCTTACCTTTTTCGCCGGTGCGATACTTAGTTGTTCGAGTTGAGATAATTACTTCATAGGATCCATTTTCGAGCTTACGATATGAGGCTTCGTTGATTCGATTATTGTACAAGGTGATATGAGCAAACATATCATCTACTAGGTAGGCCAAACTATCAGGTGTCACCAATCGAATCATACTCACCAATTCTTCACTGACTGTATATGGTGGTTCTTGAAAAGCGACACTATCGACGTAAGCACTTAGAACTTGATTGAGTACATCTTCTCCCAGATAGTCTGCAAGAGCATAGAATATCAATGATCCTTTTTGGTAATAGATATGAGGTTGATTTTCTACATACATCAGAGGTTGCTCTTTCTGACGATCCATCGTTCTACCTTGAAGATATTTGTCCAAGGCATCTTTCAGAAAAATGCGCATTTTGCCCTTGCCGTAAGTATGCTGCAACACCATCA
>JAJRXG010000255.1 GCA_024276375.1 Bacteroidota bacterium
AGCAAGTCGCGCTTCCGTATATCGCATCGCCGCCGGATTATCGCCTTCGATCGAACCAAAGTTGCCTTGCTTGTCAATCAATGGATATCGCATATTCCATTCCTGGGCCATCCGAACCATCGCGTCATAGACAGCCGTGTCACCGTGTGGGTGATACTTTCCCAATACTTCCCCAACAATTCTCGCTGATTTCTTATGAGGCTTGCTCATTGTCAATCCGAGCTCTGACATGGCATACAATATCCTACGATGTACCGGCTTAAGCCCGTCCCGCACATCGGGCAAGGCGCGGGACACTATGACTGACATAGAGTAATCTATGTACGCAGATTTCATTTCGTCCTCAATCTTGATCGGGATGATCCGTTCTTTCTCTGACATATAATACGTTACGATTGAATGTTTCTACTATTCGCAGATGCTTTGAAAATAAGAGTCACGCAGCGGTATTGCTTTACAAGTTGCAAAGGTAAGTTTTCTTGACAAGAATAAGTATAAATGTCTCATCATTAATACCTTTATATATGCGAAAATTTTTGATGAATAGAGTGTCCATATTTGGAGCAATACTTATTTTACCACTTCTCAAAATAATTGCCTACAATAAATGAATACCTATCCAAGTTTATTGATTGCACAGTGCAATTTGTATGCATTCCTCAATTACGTATCAAATTTTGCATATACAGTCGTTTTTTTTTGATGATTAGTACATTAAAATATGGGGTTTAAAGTGGCTATTATCATCTTATTATTCAATTGCATATGGATTTGTGATGTCCATGGACAATTGGGCACCAAGAGCCGCAACTACCAAGCCTACAGTCAAAAAGATTACTACTTTGGTATCTCTCTCGGGTATAATAGTTCGAGACAGCGAGTATTTCATTCGCGAGATTTTATTGGAAATCCACAGATACGTATTGCGGAAGGTGTACCGGGACCCGGTTTCAATGTTCATGGCATCGTTAACTACAAATTTGGCGAATACTTCGACTTTCGCGTATTGCCGGGATTCACATTTGCGACACGTTATCTCCAGTTCAATACCAATGAGAGAACTACGATAGAATCCATATTTGTTGAATTCCCCTTTCATATCCGTTACAAATCTGCACCTTATAAGGACAAGCGCGCATTTGTAATAACGGGCATCAACTACTCATACGATGTAGCGAGCAAGTCAGAAACAAGACAAGCCAATCAGTTTATCAAGATATCTCCTTATGACTTTCAGTTTGAAGTTGGTTTTGGTATGCAGTTCTTTTTACCCTATTTTATCTTCTCTCCTGAGCTAAAATTCAGCAGGGGAATCACCAATACCTTGCTCTACAATAACAGGATCGTCGAATCCTCTGTCCTCGAAAAGCTTAACTCGCAAGTGATCACATTGTCATTTCACTTTGAGGGGTGAATCGATAATGCAATAGTGCGCTCGTCTTTCTTCAAGTATAAATACCAAGAACAAATCCATTGCGTTTTAACATATTATGCTTATATTTAATGTTTAAATGTCTTTATATCAATGTCAACCTCCTTGAAATCGCGACTTTCTCACTATTTGAGCACTGACAATATCACTTTGCTACTATTGTTTTTCGCCATTTGGTCAACGATTGGTATTACTATAGACGGTCTGATTCCATATGCCAGCATACCTTACTTGCTTGTCCTCTTGCCAGCGGCGCTATTCTTACAGCGGGTTAATATTCTGTCAGGATATACCCGGATACATCCTATGAGCATCATGGCAGCCGCAGGAGGTGTTTCCGGATTGCTTGTTGTGGCTTTCCTAGTAAGTCTTCGAGGGATCATCTCTCTTCAGTGGTTGTCGATCAATGGGATACTAAGTATTGATCTTGCACCAATGCTCTCCCTGATTCTTTCAATTATTGCGCTGCATGGCTTGCACATACTCCTTTATACCTATCAGAAAAAAATATTGACGGATCAACCGATCGTTCATCGATTGGTCTTTTATGCGAGTGCTACACTTATTATTGTTCTTTTTATGGGGTTCGATGCACGATCTACTACAGTGATCGCTATCTCATTCTTCATTTATGCTCTTTTGATTGATTTGTTTATTGACCAAAAGAAATCAAATCTGATTTGGCTCATAGTATGGACGATCATTTTGTGTTCGTTTTTAAGTATATAT
>JAJRXG010000256.1 GCA_024276375.1 Bacteroidota bacterium
CTGACCAAATCACTATCGCGCATATTATGAAGGTCACATTGTCTTGTGATCATCGCGTGGTGGATGGAGCCACCGGTGCGATGTTTTTAAATACTTTGCGAAACAATCTGGAGAATCCTCTTCAGATGTTGGTGTGAGAAAAGGCAACATAAACTAAGTTGCTCTCCATTCGTGCATCACAGAACATCAATATCTCCCGTTGCGGTAGATACCAATCAGGGAGCATAGATTGAGCAAAACGTCCTCATCTGATTGTTATAATGATGTGATGAACAGAAATATATGCAAATAAAAAGACCCTGAGTCCATACAGGGTCTTTTCTCAAATAAACACTTTCTAACTACTTTAATTCCTACTCTATTTCGTTAGTAACCAGAGTTTTTATTGCCTCTGGCCTTAAATCCGTCGTATTTAGAACCCGGTCGAGAAGAACCTAGTGATTTGACGCCGGCATTTCTACCTTCAGGCCTTGCCATATCATAATCTGTTGCTTCACAAACCCTGAATTCTACTCTCCTATTGATAAATTGCATTTGTTCTTCTAAATCAGTTGTATAGTGATTGGACTTGAGATTGGGGATAAGTGGACTATCCTCTCCTCCATACATCAATTTCAATCGTGATCTGTCGATACCATAAGCCGATACGAGATAATCAATAGCTTCTTTGGCTCTATTGTAAGAAAGGACACGATTATAACTGTTAGAATTGCGTACATCCGTATGACCATGAGCGGTGACACATATTTCAGGGCACTTTCGCAAGACACTAGCTATCTGATGCAGTGATACATAGCTCTCAGGTCGGATGGCATACTTGTCCAGATCATAATGTATCATCGGCAAGAACCAACTGCCACAAACCGTATTCATCACATTGCCATATGTAGTCACTCCACTTTGGCCAGCTGTGCCGGCAACACCGCTTTGTCCATTGACGCCATTTAGACCGGTTGTACCACCCTGCTGAATACCAATCCCTGCATTGGGACAATTGTCACAATTATTGTTAAATATCATTATTACATCCTCCTCAGAAAGGACTTTTTGTTCTTCTTTATCTATCTGAGCCACGCCATCGGCGTCCACCGGATAACCGGGAGGACTGTACGGTTCTTTGTCTTTGCAATCTACTACACCATCGCCATCACTATCAAGGGTAACGCCCTTGGTGTCAACAAGACAACCATCCGGTGTATCCAATTCTTGGTCGATGAGATCCAATACACCATCATTGTCTTCATCCGTCCATTCAAATCTTGGGCGAGATTTGAGTTCTGCCACATCGCCGACGATAGTTTCCATCGGATTGACCCAATAGAGGGGTTCAATGCGCTTATCGAAACTCCCTAAATTAAAGCCTAGCCTTATATTGGTATATTGAGCTATATCGACATTGTTGGATTGATCTAGTCGAGTTCTAAATTTAATTCCGTCCAGATAATCATTGTCAGACAATATCACTTGATGTTCAATGCCAATGTTGAACCGCCGAGAAATCTTACGAGATACTCCGACTGATCCTGTAAAGATAGCTTGAATGTTAAAATCGTCGCCTATCCGAAAAATGCCTTCTTTTTTAAATGCCTCTGTTTCATAGACACCGTCGTAGATTTCATCTAAAGTGGCTTTAATATCTTGCCGGCCTTGCCGAGTGTTAAAAAGCGGCCGCGACCAATTGGTTCTTTCTACCAAGGCCTCATAGGCATTGCCACCGGCATCGAGGAGATCCAGTCTAGTAATATTATGATCCAATCCAACGCCAATGGCTACATAGGTATTCCACTTGTTACGTTCTTTGTGAAATAGTACGTTGCCGATATTGAAGATCAGTTGTACCGCACCGTAATAATAGCTCGTTTTATAAGCCGGAAACCATGCGGTAGCATTGCGATTTGAGCCATCGTAAGCCTCCCAACCATTGAATTGATTATTGGATTCGACAAGCCCACCCCCAAAAGATCGATGTCTCCAAGGTTGTGTTTCCAGTCCTTTGGCTACACCATAAAACCCGTCAAACCGAATGGATGTAAAGTATGTCAATGCTTTTCTCAAATGCAATCCAAGCCCAAAACCTCCCGGAATACGCCTGTCCACATCACCATCTATGAAAAAATGACCACCATGTATTCCAAACTCCCACATATCTTTAGGCTGAGCAGAATACTTATACTGACCCAGACGCCATTGGCGGTTTTGCTCTGGATCCTTGGTCATTTCATCTGTAATGACAGGAGCAAGCCAAGGGCTAGTAATAGTAGCTTCATTCATAGTAGAATCTGCTTGTCCACAGAGATCCACCATGATACCCACCGATAATAATGTCAAAAGAAACAATCTCTTTATAGTCATTGCGAAGTGTTCGTCTTAATTAAATCACTATAGATTCTATTATATATTCAGCGATTAATAAGGCCTAACAGAAAAGGTCACATCCACAAAATAATAATATATTAAGCGCTAAGGTACAAATAGATTACATATTATAAAAAATATTTATCTTTTATCATATTAATTTTTTTCATCATATCTTTGTCGCATGCGCAAATCACTATTTGAACACTCGTCAGAAAGGATAAAATTGGCTGAATCCGAAGGGGCTGTTTTACGTTCCAAATTGGGGTTGATCGGTTTTCCTTCCGGCGGGAGGATTGTTCGTTCCTACCTAAAGCAATACCATCTGTCACCCTATGCTGATCAATTTATTGATATGGGAGACATCCCGGTTGAACAGCATAAATCGACCTCGGACATTGTCTTAGCTCTAAAGGATGAAAGTGAATGCATCCCCATTGTTGTTTCATCCCCCGAGATGAGTCGGACATATGAAGCTCGTCATATGCAGGCCTTTCACAGACCTACTTTTGTACGCAGCAACCCAAAACTCAATGACACCTTTCACCATGTTGGTATTCAAGGGCACATGATCGATGAGTCATGGACTTGGGATCAAGATAAACACCTCAGATTGGGACAAATAAAGGATTCGATTGAAGATGCCGAAGTGATGCTACGCAATGCAGACTATATCGATATAGATCTCAATGTCCTTCGTGCCGATCATCTCCAGGCTCCCATATCACCCAGTTCTGCGGGATTAGACATCGAAGAGCTTTGCCATATAGCAAAGTATATTGGCGCTTCCACACAACTTAGGGCTGTGACCATATCCGGATACAATACAGCACTGGATCCTAACGAGATTATGGCGAGACATGTCGCTTTGATTATTTGGTATATTAACGAAGGGTATGATATAAGGCGTCGCGAGATCAATCAAGATCACCTTGAGAAGAGCTACACCGTTATCCCTGATGGTGTCGATGGAGAATTGGTATTCATAGAACATCAAAAAACCGGTAGATGGTGGATCCAGCTATATGCTGATTGTACGGAAGAACTGGTCAGAATGGCATGTACACAAGAAGATTATGATGCAGCTTGCAGGAATGAGCTTTCAGACCGTGTTACGTCGCTGTTGTCGCGAGTATAATCCCTATAAGAGTGGGATAAGGCGTTCGAGCCTCATGCCTCGAGATCCTTTCAGTAGCACCTTACTGCCTTCTATTGCTTCAATAATACTTGAATCCATCAAATCCTCAGTTGTAAGAAAGTGACGATACTGTTGGGGATAGTTTGTCTTGCCAAACAAGCGGCCTACCAAGATAACTTGACACTTATTGCTCGACTCCAGTAAATCGACGATCTCTTGGTGATAAACGACAGATGCATCACCAAGTTCCAACATATCTCCTATGATTGCAACGAGGTTAGAATCATTGGATTGAGTTAATTCGAGGATGCTCGCTGCCATGCTAGTAGGATTGGCATTATAGGCATCTACGATGATGGTATTACGCTGAGATAGTTTCCATTGCGATCGCATATTGTCAGGAAAGTATCCTTCTATGGCATTGACCATCGTATCAAACGGTACTTGCATATGAGATCCCACAGTAAGCGCTGCCATTATATTGGACAGGTTATACTTCCCAAATAGATTGGTATTCAACTCATATTCCTTCTGTAAAGAGCGCAAAAACACATTGATCGTACCTTTATGTGGATTGTCTGTAGTGGAGACCTTATATCCGTGTATGTTGTGGGTGCTGTAAGTAAGTATTTCGCCAGAATCCGTATGGTAGGAACTCAGGTAGGGATCATCCATATTGACAAACAAAGTGCCTCCACGCTTACTAACATAATCAAAAAGTGTGATTTTCTCTTGAAACACCCCTTCTTTGGATCCCAATTGTTCAATATGTGCCGCTCCAATATTGGTGATCAGACCCATTGTAGGATCACCTATGTCGCATAAGGTCGCAATATTTCCCGGTTGATTAGAGCCCATCTCTAAAATCAAAAATTCGGCTTGTCTTTTAGCATTGAGTATGGTCAATGGAAGGCCTATATGATTGTTGTAGTTCCCTTGTGTGGCTGCAACCCAATAACGATCCTTTAGCACCTCCTTGGTCAGTTCTTTGGTTGTTGTTTTGCCATTCGATCCGGTAATACCCAGTACGGGAATACTCAACAGGCTTCGTCTGTACTTAGCGAGAGATTGTAGTGTCTCAAGTACATCATCCACATATATAAGTTTGTTGTTGGGTGACATACTGGGATCATCTACAACTGCGGCAAGTGCATGTTTATCTATGGCATCAAGAGCCCATTGATTGCCATCAATATGATTGCCTTTGAGGGCAAAAAATATCTGATTTTCCCTCAATGTGCGTGTATCAATGGAGACCCCATCAGATGACAAAAACAATTGATAAAGATTCTTAATGGACATATACAACTTATGAATATAAAAAAGTCCTTGAACATCGGCACAAGGACTTTTTAAACGGTAGGGTATTGATGGGGATAAGAAAACTACTTAATGTGAAGCCATATCCGGCTATAAGGAGTCTTAATCTCGTTATATTTCAACTCAGAAGTACTCTCTTTGAGTCGTCATAAATCTGAGTCCACTCCGAAAACTTACAAAACCAAAAACGTTTCTTTTTGTGGCAATAGTCAGATTCCAGAGAGGGCTCAATCTTATTTATAAGACCGTTTAACTTTTTTGCCTTTCCGCTTGAAGTGGTTTCCACCTACATCTTCATTGCCCGTTGGGCCTCCTACTCGAGTCATCGCCAGTCTAAATCCGATGGTTCGATCCGCCTTGTCCTGATCCTTAAATCTTCTTGTACCCGGCATCAACCAATACAATCTATCCGCCCAAGAGCCACCTTTAATCACTCTGGACTTATCATTAATCAAGGTGTATTTGCCATAGTCATACATGATATACTCATCATCACCATCCCTATAGTCTCTGGCATCCGCTTGGCGATAATTCTCTCTATTGGCGAGTTCTTCATCGGTCACGGTACGATACTTCATTCTTCCAAGGCTATCTTTTTCAAGATAGTTGCCATATTCATCTTTTAGCACTTCTTTGTACACATTGCCCCTAAATGGGTTGAGGTCATGATTTTCAGCATCTCGCAAAGTAGTACTAGTCAATGGTCTATATACATCTTGCACCCACTCTGAAACATTTCCTGCCATGTTATAGAGGCCAAAATCATTGGGGTAAAAAGATCGTACCGGAGCGGTAGTTGAGGCTTTATCATTTAGATTTCCTGCTGTACCCATATAGTCACCACGCCCACGCTTAAAGTTGGCCATAATCCGTCCTTGCTCCTTGCCATGTTTTTGAAAGCGGGCAGTTTTACCGTTCCAAGGAAAATATCTTCTTTCGGCTATCAATTCATCTTGAGGGTTATCGTGGTTGCCGACGAGAGCTAATGCAGCATACTCCCATTCAGCTTCAGTAGGCAATCTAAAGGACGGCAGCATAATTCCATCTTCATATTTCACCGATCGTTCACCTCCTGTTCTTACGTCCGGGAGGTTCTTGCGTACATTGCCTTCATACTGACCTGCCAGATAGGTGTCTGTTGTAAAGACATCAGCATCTTTTTGATCCGGAGTGGGGTTCAATATACCTCTTTCGATTAAGATCATTTCATTGACTCTATCCGTTCGCCATTTGGCATAGTCCTGAACTTGTTCCCATGTTACACCGACGACAGGATAATCGTCATATGCCGGATGTCTGAAGTATGTTTCAACCATAGGGTCGTTATAAGACAATTCATCATACCAGACTTTTTCATCGGGGAGTGCGTTTTCAGCTACTTCCGGAAAGGTCTCATATCTTGTTTCGAGCCAATACACATACTCTCGCCAATTGATATTGGAGATTTCTGTTTCATCCATATAAAAAGAGGATACAGTTACTCTTCGAGGGATATTGTTCCAATCATAGGTGACATCTTCATCTGTTTGTCCCATGCTAAATGTACCCCCTTGAATGAGAACCATATTGGGAGCGTTGATTTGACCTTCGTAATCCAATTTTTCAAATCCTCCCCATTCTGTATCGTTATACTTCCATCCTGTCACAGATGATCGATCATTGGAAGATCCTTTTTTACCTAGGATATTGCAAGATGCCGACAAAAGCACTGCACTTAAAAAAATAAGAACTCTAAAATTCATAATGGTTTTTTGTTGGCTCAATGAATGCCTAAAAAAAATTCACTAAAAAGACTAAAATACATAGCCCTAACCCCTACGTCACTTAATAGCAATTGATTAAGAACGTATAAATATCTATCTGAATATACTAAAACAGTCTTCGAAGCGAGATTTTTTGTTTTTACTGCTACCGATCACAATAATGATTCCCAATTCATGACTCCCTGATGTACGAGAGACCAAGGCACTACTCAATGTCAGGTCAAAGCTATAACTGATCTTGAGCCAATCTGTTCTCATACCGGCTGAAATAATTGCCGCATCAATATTGTTCAGATCGTGTCTCAGCCACATTCCTGCAAAAAAACTTTCGCGGTTGAAAAGAGCTCCTGCGTTCAGTTGACTCAATCCTGCCTGCCTCGTATATAAGATACTCGGAGCAATAAACGAGCCAAAGCCTTCATTATTGTAGCCATCTAAATCTATCTGCCATCCTCCATGGATCGTGAGCCTAGAAGGCAATCCGGTATATGTAGCAGTTGAATTGTCAGAAAAGCTATTGTTGGGGTTGGTAAGATGCTTGAGAGCAACACCGATATAATATTGATCATTGTACAACAGACCTCCTACACTGAAGTCTGCAACGATATTGGACAGGTTGTCAGGTTGTACTTCCAATGACGGGATAATTGTTCCTCCTAGTGTGCCATTGATCACACCGGGGACAACTTGATCAACAAATATCAATTTGTCCCAATCCAAACGCGTCTGTATGAATCCCGCTTCCAAGCCTACGCGTGCCTGAAGCTTCTTGCTGATCTGAAGCTGATAAGCATATACGCCACTCACAGAATTGGTTTTAATAGTCCCATTGCCAGCATCGTCAGCCAGTATCTGAATACCCAACCCACTATTCATACCTTCGACATATTGATCAAAAGAGGCAGAATAAGTTGTATATGCCTGAGGCCATCCGGGCCATTGATTGCGGTAGTTTATAGCGACACGTCCATCTGTACTGAGACCAACTAACCCTGGATTTAATTGAATAGGAGCATTGTAAAACTGGCTAAATACCGGATCCTGACAATAGGTCAATTGCCGGATACATAAGATGGCCAATAAAAATAATATGTTTCTTATCAAATTCAATCCCAAGTCATTGCGTTATCAATAGTAACGATAAAACCTAAACATTTGCGTATATAAACTACATTTGAATCTAGAAATGCACAATATTTCTTGACAATAATGAATCTTAGACCCCTTTTCATATCATGTATGCTGCTCTGGTCTTGTGTATTAATGGGATACTCAGGTAGTGATACTTCTATCCTGACTCAAGGTCAAATATTGTCTTTTCATATAACAAAAAGTGGGATTTATGAAATCAATGGTACATGGCTTAACGATAATTTCGGTGTCTCATTGGGTAACATACCCAATGAGCGTATCAAAATATATGGTATCTCAGGAGGCACCCTACAAGAAAATTCCACGTGGGAGGAAACAGAGCGACTGCGCCAGATTCCGGTACAAATTATAGATAACGGCAACAACGTTCTTGATGGGAGTGATCGGTTTTTATTTTACGTTGAAGGAGCCAGCACGTACAAAATTGATCAAAGCGCACAAAGTCGAAGATATTTTCACAATCCATATGCACTACAAGCACAATACCATATCGTAATATCCGATCAAGAACAAATACCCATTGGCACACCTGTTGATGAGTCGATACCTCAACAACCTACATCGCAGTATCTACATCAAGATATATACCATGAGGACATTACCAATCTACTCGGAGCTGAAATATCCAATCAAGGTTCGGGGCAGGTATGGTATGGCAAGGAGTTGAGCAATGAGGGTACTATAGATTTGAATCGATTTTTGCCCAAGCGAAGACAATCCCTAACGGATGTTAAGATCAATATTCAGCTTGCCGGCAGAAGTGCTCTATCGGAGGTATTGGAATTGAGGTCAAACGAGGCTATTCGTCAAGTGGGATTCAGTAGTGTGGCTACGGGAGATGTAGAAGAACTATATGCCCGGAGTTTTAATAGCGAACTACAAGCTGAGCTTCTTCGACCCGAAGATCCTATAGAATTAAGCTTTCGCAAAAGACATAGCGAGGCACGACTGTGGTTAGATTACATCAGTATCGAGGGACGAGAAGATATCCGTTATGCGGGATCACCCTTGATCATCAATAACATCGTAGGCCTGAAAGAAGGTACAGATGGACTTGTAATTCTAAACGGAGCGGGATTAACGGTTTGGAATATCTCAAATATGTTTGAAACACGCGATATGACTGTGTTTTCTTCTCAACTTACAGATGGCATCATCGCCACGGATGTTGACAAGGTGGAACAATACGTGATATTTGACGTAGATCAGTTACAATCAACACCGATACCATACAAGGTCATTGACCCTCAAGATATCTTGACGAATCATCCTTTAGATATGATCCTTGTATATCCTGACATTCTTGAGGAGCAGGCACTTAGACTAGCCGCACATCGAAGTGAGAAGAGCAACATCCTCATTAAGACAGTTCGTGTTCAGGAGATTTACAATACGTATAGTGCGGGTCGAGTAGATCCCACGAGTTTGCGCAATTACATTCGAGATTTATATCGAGGAGGTACGGGGTTGAAGTGGGTATTGTTGTTTGGGGATGCATCATATGACTACAGGCATCTGTTGAAGGATTTGCCTGATGACAATTTGGTTCCAACCTATGAGACGAGAGAGTCCTTAGATCCGCTATTGGCATTTCCTTCTGATGATTATTTTGCATTATTGGATGATGGAGAGGGCGGACGGCTCCGTGGCGACTTAGACTTGGCAGTAGGTCGGCTTGTAGTGAGAACGCCGGCAGATGCTACCACTGTTGTGGACAAAATAATCCGATATGACTCCAACGCATCGAGCGATGGGCGGTGGCAGACACAAATAGCATTTATGGCAGATGATGAAGACAATAACCTTCATATTAATGATGCAGATCGCATCGCCCAAGAAGTGGATTATACATTTCCTCTTTTCAACCAAACGAAGATCTTTCTTGATGCATTTGTTCAGGAATCTACTCCCGGAGGCAATCGCTACCCTGCTGCCACACAGAAGCTAAACACATCTATTGACCAAGGTATTCTCGTTTTGAATTACCTCGGTCATGGTGGTCCACGCGGGTGGGCTCAAGAGCGGGTTTTGAAGATTGATGATATTACGAGTTGGACTAATATCGAAAAGTTGCCATTGGTCATTACGGCTACATGTTCATTTACGGGATTTGATGATCCTGCGTTGACAACAGCGGGAGAAGCGGTACTGTTACAACCCAATGGTGGAGGTATAGGCTTGTTTACTACTGTCCGGTCGGTTTATGCTTCTAAAAATTTCAGGCTTACTAGAAGCGTCTTTCGGGAGATATTTAAAAAGGAAGATGGTTTGTATCTCAGCATTGGGGAAATACTCATGCGTGCAAAAAACAACAATCCCAACGACAACACCAATGCACGAAAGTTTCTATGCATTGGTGACCCAAGTATGAAGCTCAGTATTCCAAACAATGTTGTGAGGACAGAAAAAATCAATTCTAAAATGACCAAAAACGCCGGTATTGTAGATACGCTAGGTGCTTTGGATCGAGTGATGATAGAGGGTTATATAGAGAACCAATGGGGTGATATAGCAGAGGATTTTAGTGGTGTTGTTGATGTAACCATTTACGACAAGCCTAGGATTGCCTTAACATTGGCCAATGATCGTGGGAGTTTTGTCAAGGAGTATGAGAGTCAGAATAGTATCATCTACCGTGGAGCTAGTAAGGTGAGCGACGGAAGATTTGAGATCGATTTTCGGGTGCCGATTGACATAGACTATACTTTTGGATCTGTCAAAATAAGTTACCATGCAATATCGGATGATGCTGTTGCAGCGACTGGTTTCAATGAACAATTGGCGATATATGGTTCGTCAGAATCGTCTTTTGCGGATGATGAGGGACCCAATATTGCGATATACTTAAACACTAGGAACTTTATAAATGGGAGCGAAGTTCCGAAGAGTAGTTTGATGATTGTGGATTTGACAGATGAAAGTGGGTTAAACCTCAGTAGTGCGGGTATTGGTCATGAAATGACGGCCGTATTGGATGGCCGTATCATCATCCTCAATGATTTCTTTACGCCATCACTAAGCGATCCATTTGGCGGAAGCATATATATGAATCTCGAAGATCTAACAGAAGGGCGTCACACCTTAGAGGTTAAAGCCTTTGATGTATTCAACAACGTGGGGACAGCCAAAATAGATTTTGAAGTCCGGAATGGGCTAGTATATGAGGTCTCCGATATGTACATATATCCAAATCCCGCTTTATTTCCTACTATAAGTATCAGTATGTTTTCGGATATTCGCGCTTCCGTGATGAATATGGATATAGAAATATATAACACTCTAGGGGAATTGATAGAAAAGCACCGTCAAATAAGTCTGTACAGAGAAGGAAGGTACACATCGACATTTAGACTATCGGGGGGTTATTCGGGTATGGCTGTGATAAAAGCCACACTAAGATCTCCAAATTCTGAGGTGAATACCGATGCAATAATGAAAAAAGTAATTTTGTTAAAATAATCTTAATGTAAAGTCAGTTAGTGCACTAACGTTATGAAGTCACATAAAAAGATATGGATATTTGCGTGTCATTTGGATCTATGTTCTTAGATGACTTCTATAGTATGTACTCATTACTAATGCTTTTTTGAAATGGTAAAATGAACATTTTTTTTGATCAACGGTATTTATTGGGATCGGGAGCACATTGTTATCGATTTTTCCAACAGACCATGTGCATCATAAAAAGTGACTTTTGCTGACAAAATAGATTGGTGGTGAGCAATTTACACATTAAATAAATAGAATAATCTCCAGGCGGATGTATAGTAAACATTTTATTGTTGTTTTGATTTTTTCGATGACATTTCTATCTCAGAATAGTGCAGAGGCACAGGTATGGAATATAAGTAAGGGGTGTGCCATAGATGCCAACAGCGAATGTATCCCCAATACATTGTTGACAGCGGTACCTTTTCTTCGTATTGTCCCTGATGCGATAGGAGGAGGAATGGGTGATGCGGGTATTGCGACGGATGCCAATGCATATTCGTTACATTATAATGCTTCCAAAATTGCATTTGCGGAAAGCGATAGTGAGTTTTCGGTAAGTTATGTGCCGTGGCTGCGCAACTTGGGTCTCAACGATGTCTATATGATATATCTTGGGGGGTACAAGAAGATTGATGATTTGCAATCAGTGGGGTTTGATCTTCGATTTTTCTCCTTGGGAGAAATAGACTTCACGGATGTCAATGGAGGATCTACCGGATTGGGCAGACCTAGAGAGATGGAGATCGGGATGTCTTATGCCAGAAAGTTGTCGCCCAATCTTTCGGCATCTGTGGGAGGTAGTTTTATCTATTCGAATCTTGCTTCAGGTCAACAAGTAGCTGGAATAGACATTACGGCCGGCAGGGCATTTGCTGCGGATATTGCTTTGACCTATAACTCCAACCCTGATTTGGTCGGTCCGGGTGTCAATTGGGTATGGGGGCTGTCGATCACCAATCTCGGAAGTAAAATTTCATATACCAGATCAGAACAGAGAGAATTTATCCCTACCAATCTAGGGCTTGGAGTAGCCATGCACCGCAATATTGATGAATACAATACGATTACATTTGCTTTTGACATCAACAAATTGATGACACCGACGCCCTACCCTGTATCACATCCTGACTATGACAAAAACGGTGACGGTATTGCTGATTATCGTCAAAAATCCACATTTGCAGGTGTCTTTGGCTCATTTGCAGATGCACCGGGAGGGATATCTGAAGAATTTAAAGAACTCTCTTATTCCATTGGAGCGGAATATTGGTATGACAAACAATTTGCGGTTCGAGCGGGGTACTTCTATGAGAATCCCCTAAAAGGAGACCGTCAGTATCTGACCGTAGGTGTTGGATTGAAGTATAATGTATTTGGATTTGACTTTGCATATCTCGCTCCGACCACAGCACAGCGCAATCCACTAGACAATACGCTTAGGTTCAGCTTTACTTGGGGCTTGGAAGCACCACAGTAAGGAGTGAGACACTATAGATTAAAAAAAGGCTTCATGTGGGTATCACGGGAAGCCTGTTTTGAATTTAAAGAGCACTACGTAAGCCGGATTCTGTTTTCTGAATAGATCAGAACTTCATCATTTATCTATGCTGCCTACCCCTTCTGATTCACCCGAGCAAGGTTATCCGCCTTGAGAGGCGGTTCAGAATATACGTGGCATTGCAACTCGCAAGGTTTATCCACGAACAATATTGCTATTGTGCGTCGGGGTCTCTTACACCTCGTTTTCACCTTTACCTCGACGGATCGAGGAAGTTTAGCTTTCTGTGACACTTTCTGTATCCCAATCATAGCAAGCTATGAATGGGATCCCACTTATCTACGTGGTACGATGCTCTGCGTTGTCCGGACTTTCCTCCCCTCCACATAATATGGAGCAGCGATGAAGTCAAGTGCTTGTACAAAGGTAGAACAAGTTCTGAGAGAAAGTAGTTCAAAAAAAAAAGTGCATCTCACTACGACGCTTTATCTCGATTGGATTGAATGTTGTGACACACAACTTGGGCTACCAACCGCATCTGATCTATCTCTTGAATGAGAGGCACACAGATGGGAATCATTCAATCGCCAAAGCTCACGCCGGTTTTACGAGCCGTGGAGATGAGATAATGATCCAGATCGACAAAATTATACTTACTGACAGCCGCTTCCAAGGGGACTGAGGTCAAAGCGTGATTTTGAAATGAGACCATACGTCCAAAGGTGTTGTCCTTCATCATTTCGAAGGCCTTGACTCCCATAGAAGTTGCCAAAATACGATCAAATGCCGTCGGCGTACCCCCTCTCTGAATGTGTCCCAATATTGTCGCACGAACTTGCCCCTTGGATCCGGCTTCTTCGAGTTCGTACCTTAATTGATTGGCGATACCACCGTATTTGATGTGTGTATCTCCGGCGATGACTGCTTTTTTTCCATAGACACTTCCTCCCTTTGGCCTCGCCCCTTCGGAGATTACGATATTGACAAATCCTCTTCCCTTGTGATATCGACGATTGATGGTATCGACAATCTTATCAATGCTATAGGGGATTTCGGGAATCAGGCATATTTCAGCCCCACCAGCAATAGCAGTGTACAGAGCAATCCATCCAGCATCACGCCCCATGACTTCCATAATAATGACTCTATGGTGGCTTTCTGCTGTAGTCACCAATTTATCAAAGCAGTCGGAGGCAATCTGTACAGCGGTCGCAAATCCAAAAGTGCGATCTGTGGCAGTCAGATCATTGTCGATCGTTTTGGGCACTCCGACCACATTGAGACCTAGTTTTGACAAGGCAAGACCGATTTTCTGACTTCCATCGCCACCGATATTAAGTACTGCATGAAAACCCTGAGCCTTTATTTTGTCAACGAGTTCTTGCGCCCTATTGATTTTTTTCCATGTTCCATCGGGATTTTGAACAGGAAACTCCAGTGGGTTGCCCTTATTGGTCGTTCGTATAATCGTTCCGCCTTTGACATGGATACCTGCGATTTTTTCTCTTGTTAACTTAACGATTTCTACGGGATCGCTAAGGATCCCATTGTATGCCTCATAACTTCCCCACACTTCATAATTGCCGTTTCTTCTCGCGGCTTTAGTAAATGCTCTGATGACGGCATTCAATCCCGGGCAATCTCCGCCCCCCGTTGTAATTAAGATTTTCTTCTTCATGTGATGATCATTTTGATGATTATTGGGTTTTGGTTACTATTCAGGTAGGCGTCATTTTGGCTAAAAAGCACCCTCCTGAATAGTAACGAGTATTGAGCCCACTACGGAAACTCACAAAACCAAAAATGCTTCATTTGGTAAAATAGTCAGATTCCGCAGAAGGCTCGGTATTGATTCATGTCCATCGTATCGGATCCCTGTAAAAGAACAACATGGGATCCAAGTCGGTACCTTTATCAACCTTAGGACACAAAATACGATCTACACATCAATTTTTTCTTCTAAATAGAAAGTTGTGGCATCTTGCAGGAGAAGATCCATCCGCTTGTTTTCCTCGATCACTCGTTGTTCGTCCCATTTTAGAGCGGCAGCCATATGTTGAGCCACTAGGGTGCGTTGCATTGGGATTGATTGAATATCAAAGTACAGTTTGCTTGTCCTTCTGACAAAAAAGTCTTCCAACCGTTGAATCATTTCATGATGTAAGCAATAGTCCACTTCCGCAAGCAATATGGCTTGATCAATCGGATAGGATTGCGATACATAGATATCTGTATTTTGAAGAATCCTCTCAGCTTGGCGTCCATAGTGTGTAACCAAATACCAAGCATATGGATCATGTAGGCCCAAGGGACGGATACGAGTCTGAAGATCCACGATGTAATTCTGGACGGCCTTGTTGTTTTCCAAGGGATGAGAAGTCAAGGGGATATCCTCTGTTCTTGAAGGTTCGATTTGCCGTCCTTTTTTGCATAGTTCATCTGCGATAAGATCGACTATGCGCTTAGACATAATACGATATCCCGTGAGTTTGCCACCTGCGATACTGATCAGTCCATCTTGGGCAACAAAGATCTCATCCTTGCGGCTCAACTCTGAAGGAGACTTACCTTCCTCGTGAATGAGTGGTCTTAATCCCGCCCAATGGGAGAGAATATCTTCGGGTTGCAAATCTACCTTTTCAAATACGTTGTTGGCGGCATTGAGTAGATAGTCTCGATCTTGGACAGTTGCTACAACACGATCTTTAGAGCCTGTATAATTGGTATCGGTAGTACCGATATAAGTCATTTGTCCTCTCGGAATGGCAAATGCCATTCTTCCATCGGGAATATCAAAATATATGGATTGTTGGATCGGAAGGCGTTTGTGAGCCACGACGATATGGACACCTTTGGTGAGATGTAGGCGTTTTTCAGAACTAGCATGATTGATTTTTCTGAGTTCATCTACCCAAGGTCCTCCTGCAGATACGATGTGATGTGCCATTATAGACAATTCTCTTCCATTGAGTTCATCTCTGCATTTCAACCCGGTGATACGTGAGTCATCATAGATAAAATCGATTCCTTTGAGATAATTCATCGCAATGGCGCCCAATTGGGCTGACATTTTGGCCAATTCGATAGTAAGTCTGGCATCATCTGTACGGTACTCGGCATAATAGCCTGCACCTCTTAATCCATTCTTCTTGAGAAGGGGTTCTATTTTGAGGGTTTGTTTGCGCGAAAGCATAACTCGCTTGTCTTTGCCATCAACCTTTGCAAGGAGATCGTAAATCCAGAGACCAAAGGAAGTAGCATAACGGCCAAAAGTTCCTCCTTTGATGAGGGGTAGCAACATTTTCTCCGGTAAGCAGAGATGTGGAGCATTTTTGTTGACAATAGCGCGTTCAGTTCCTGATTCATGAACCAAAGCAAACTCGAGTTGCTTGAGATATCTCAGGCCACCATGAATCAACTTGGTGCTTTTAGAGCTAGTACCTGAAGCAAAGTCTCCTTTTTCAATCAAAGCCGTTTTGAGGCCACGAGAAGCGGCATCCAAAGCGATACCACAACCCGTCACTCCACCTCCGATAACAATCAGATCATAAATTTCTCCGCTCAACAATTCTATATATTGGTCTCGCAGGAATGAATTCATAGGTGTGCCCATGGGAGATATATTTAGATTGATATTTTTCGGCTTGTACTAAATTAATGGTCAATACCTTAGGTTGAACAGTTCCGATAAGTTAAACATATCGTACATCTACAGAAAACTGATCGGGATGACGGCCTTGTATATCTTTATAAAAGTTCATTACGGGTTTTAAGTCCCGGACGAGGTCACCCGTAGGATATATTACGACAGATGCTACACCGGCAATTTTATTTTTATAGTCTAAGTAGCCACAAGTAATCGGGACTTGAGCTTCTTGAGCCACATAGTAAAAACCTAACTTCCATTTTTCTCTCCGCTTTCGTGTTCCTTCTGCAGCAATGACCATAGCGATGCGATCACGCCCCTTAAAAGCGTCGGCCATGGCTTGAACTTGTCCCAACTTTGGTTTGCCGCCTTTGTCTTTGCCCCGATCGATACCCACTCCTCCCAGTGGTTTAACAACAATACCAAAAGGAAATTTAGTCCAATCATCCTTGATGGCGATCTTCATAGGAATGCGTAAAACCCAAAAGGCGAGACGTACAAAGTAAAAATCCCAATTGGAAGTATGCGGTGCAGCAATCATCACACATCTTTCGCTTTCGGAAGGAAAAGTTTTGTTCACCCTCCATCCTGATAACCAAAGTAAAAATCGAGCTATCTGTCTAATCATTATCTCAGGTGTCATAAATGAGTTGCAAAAATGCAGATAAACCGCGAAGAAAATGTGAATTCAGGCAAGGAAGTGCATCAAATCCAGGCGGTCTATTCGGTAATACTGATGATGAGAAAATCAAATTGATGTTGACGGCCGTTATTGAATACCGGATCTAGCAGATAACTGTACCGCAATCCGAGATCTACTTCTACCAATCGCAACGCTCTAAAGTCCACCCCCAATTCGAATCCGAGAGACCTTATATTTTGTCTAGGATTTTGACTGGGGAAAGAGGTGTTTCTGATCCACCCATGGTCATAAAATGCCTTACCTTTAAATCGCTTGATAAATGCCAATCCCCCAAGAGCCATATCGGGATACCAAATGGGAAATTCGTAATTGACTCCAAACTTGGCAAATCGGTCCCTCCGAAGACTGTAGCGGTATCCTCTGGGATAAGCAAATCCATCGCCATATCTGTACGTACTCACCATATCTTCGTGCTGAAGAAACATCGTCAGATTGAGGCTGTGATTTTTGCGGATACCGGGAAAGAAGATATTGCCTCCGATATTGAGTACATCTCCACCATATCGATCATCACTGAGGTTGTTGCGATATCGTGCAAATAAAGCCCAACCGAGGCGAGGTTTAAGATGTTGTCTTGCTCTTCTTTTGAGCATCTGCACAGAAAAGCTCATATCTATTGTTGAGAACGCTCCTTCTTGCAATGGTTCTTTAATGAGTTTTTTTAGTGCTTGCAGTCTGGATGGAGCACCATTGATGGTATCTCTAAATACTCCATCGCCTTCCAACCCGCTATTGATATCGATGTTCGTACGCGTATATTGAGCACGAAATCGCATGATATTGCTCATATTGCCTTGAGAAAAATTGTATGGCAAGGTGATCCCTCCCGAGAGACTGTTCTCTGACCACGCACCATTGTAAACTTGAAACAATACAGAGGTATCTGCGAGCTCCTGAAAATTTAAAAATTGAGCACCACGATAGGAGCGCGCAATGCGGGCATTGAAGATGGGATAGAACTCGGCATAGTTAAACCCTATAGCATATGTCCATCTGTCTTCATTAAAATTAAACCGTGCCAAAGCCACTGCACTGAGCGTTCCTATCTTGTTGTCAGATCTCAGGCTTACCTCTGCACTTTGATCATCAAACTCAGCCAGCAGGCTATGTGGATTAAAGAGACCGGACAGTTTGCTATAATTTTTAATGCGATATTCTTTTTGCGGAAGATCGGTGAGTATAGATTGGTTCTTTATTCTAAAGTCTTGTTCTGCACGGAATTGAAAGGATTTGCGTTGATTTTGCTCTGTATTAAGCGGAGTCATTTTAATATCCATGCCCATTGAGGAGAACTCCGTAAAAAGTAAGGATTTGCCATTTGCGCTTATACAGGGTTGAAAGGCTCCTATTGCTGATTGAGTTTCTTGGGAAATAGATCCACCGTCGAGCGAAACGCTAAAAATATTGTTTACATCTGTATATGAAGCGGAAAAATAAATTCTACCGTTCCAAAGAACGGGGTGGGATAATTGATATGCCCCGAGATTGGTAAGTAGCTTGATAGTACCTGTATCAATATCTATGACCCCAATCGCACTGTGTTCGTCCTTGGACAAAACGGCGATCAAGGATTGATCATCCGCCCATTGAGGATGGGTGATAAGGTATGCGGACGGATTGGGCACCAGTCGTAATAGTTCTCCATCTTGGGCATTGACAATCACAAGATTTTGTTCTTGGTTGACGGCTATTTGTACGACTGCAATATGCTGTCCGTCGGGAGAAACGGCTGGGGAGAAATATCTGGAATTGTACGTCAATTGACGTTTCTTTTTGGATATGAGGTCATAGCTATACACTACAGACCACTGTCTATTGCTCCAACGGGGATCAAAGTCCAATTCATTCCAAAATATTTTATTGCCATGATAACTCAAAGTGTTAAATGGGGCATCTGCCAGGATACCATGTTCAACTAACTTAGTGAGTTCTCCATTGGGACTACAGTTGTAGTAAGCACCGATCTCATCGTAAGCTGATTTGGATATAATGTATCCGTGTCCAACTCGAATAGGAGCGGCATATTGAGTAACTGTGTTTTTGTTTTTACGGATGAGAGAAGGATAGACCTCCTTTGCCAGCAGTGAATCTTTGTGTAGCCACGATTGTTGTAGATCCTTCATGGTGGCTTGATAAAGCTTGGTTGTGGTGAGGCCGGTTCTTTTCTTCAGGCTTCGAGAGAATGGGGTAAATATCCCTTTGTACCGCACTGCATCTTGAGCTACCTTTTCCCAGAGGTCTTGGCCATACTGACTTCTTCCATATCGGAGCATATGATAGCCCAGTGGATACCAGCTGGGTACATAATCCTTAAAAGATCCGGCGCCTGCTTTTTCGTAGTTGTAAAATTTATGATCCCGAAACAGAGCATGATATTGCATATAAAATGTGGGCAATCTACCTCTTCCGGAGGCGGATAAATCTGTCTCAGCGATAACCGCATCACCTTCAAAATACCATCTCGGCAATGCCACGGCCATCATACCTCCCCACGCCCATGAGCCGAGGACATTTTTTACGACTTTGGTGATACCTTGAGTTGCATTGGCAAACTGTTGTACATGGCGATACTCATGTATGGCCAACAGATCAAGATACTTTGTACTGTTGGCCATTTGGGGAGGAGATTGGAACAATTCAGATCGAAGAGGTCCCACGGTTACTAGTCCATTGGAGAGAATGCGATGTCCATGAAGAAAGATCGAAATCTTGGTTCTCAATTGACCGATATCATCTGTAGATTGATGCCACATAAAGTGAGCGATATCGGCGACTCTCTGTGCATCTTCCTCCTCTCCTTCGGGAAATACAACTTGTACCTGCTCGGTGTTGATCTGCTTCCAACGTATAGCGTGCGGATTGCGGCCGATATCATTAACAGGCACTTGAGCAATCAGGCAACCAAGAGTCCAAGAAAGTAAACTCAATAAAGCACAACGAAGATAAGATGGTCTCATATCAAGGATATCTCTAAGGATTAACGAATGATGGCAAAAGTTGTCCTTCTGTTGATCTGATGTTCTTCTTCGGTACATTGCGGACATTGACAATCAATCTCAGGTTGTGATTTGCCATATCCTATGGCCGACAATCGCGATGGATCGATCTGTCCCTCTTCTATGATGTAGGTAGTGGCAGCTCCTGCTCTACGTTGAGACAAATCAAGATTAAAGTCCTCTTCACCGCGGCAATCAGTATGACTTGAAAGCACAATTTTCACTGAGGGGTTGTCTTGTAGGATGGCGATTAGGTAATCTAGGGCGGGTTTTGCATCATCACGGATGAAGGATTCATTGAAATCATAGTAAATGTTGTCCAAGGTGATATCAATGCCTTCATAGATTCTTTGGATTTCCAAAGATACTTCATAGACAAAACCATCCGGATGATTTTGAAAGTCTTGATCAGAAATATTTTTTGATATTCTTTTGTTTAAGTAATCCTTCTTTCCTGCAATTACATCAAACAAACCAGTCGTATCAATTTTAATCAACACCACTCCGTTGTCATCTGTTACGATAGTCTGCGTTCCATCCGATCCAGTTACTTTGACAGAAGCCCCCGGCAATTTACGATGACCTACGACAAAGCTATTGGGGTTGTCTTGGATTGCATACAATGGTTCGGTCACTGCAATCCGCAGGAACTGCGTTTTATCCTCTTGGACAGTGTCTCTTGAGACGATAGTTTCGGCCGAAGTGGTCGAGTCTGTATGGATTTTATATTGGATTGCGGTATAAAGGTCATCATTGCCAAACAGGCCTCTGGTAGAGGTAAAGAAGACCATATGATCGATATTGTCCGGTAGGTATTGGTTTTGTACTACGACATAGCCATAGTCATCCTCACTTGAATTGAAAGGTTGGAGTAGGTTTTGGGGGCGTGTCCAACTATTGTCTTCTCTCAATCTAGTTTTAAATATATCAAGTCCTCCCAATCCGGGAAAATGATCAGAACTATAGTAGAGATAAGTACCATCCCAAGTCGGAAAACGTTCTTCGCCAATGGTATTAAGATATGGCGGCATGAGTTCCGGTGCTGACCATAGTCCATCGTCCATCAAAAAACTTACATACAGGTCTGATCCTCCTATTCCGCCGGGGTCATCGCTTACCAAAATCAGGACACTATCATTTTCGATCAATACGGGATCTCGATAATTGACTTTAGGCTTCATGGGGAAAGCTTCTTTCTGTTGATCCCACGTATTGTTAAAAAGAGATGCGGTGATGATTCTGCAATAGCTATCACCTACATCGCTTGTACATCTCGTAAAAAAAACAAGGTCTCCTGCTTGACTGAATGTGGCTGTCCCTTCATTGCCATCGGTATTGATATGACCCTCCATGGGTCTCGCACTGAGGTCATTGATGTCGGTCACATACAAATCAGAAAAAGCGTTGCCTGTCCAGAGATAAGTAAGCTGGTTGTCATTCTCTTTTCTGTCAGAGGTAAACACCAATTGATTGCCTTGCCATAATGTAGGAGCATAATCCGAAGCACTGCTATTGATACTCAGTGCTATGATATCCCAGATGTTATCTTGTGAACTTTGTGCCCATTTGGCAGCTTGCCGGCATTTTTCGATTTCGATTCTGATTTCATTTTTGCGGTCTGAAAATCGCAACAAGCGTTGAAAACTTAAAATAGCGTCATCATATCTCATGTTTTTCTTGAGGGCATAGGCCATCTCCCAAAACGCTTGTTCGCCGTAGTCCTGCTTAGCTGCTTCGATGAACCAATGGAGAGAATTTTTGGAGTCATTGAGATTTTTGTAAGATACACCGAGCATGAATGCCAATTGAGCATACTGATCACCACCGTCATACTGACTGATTTCGTCTATCAGCATATCGACAGCAACGGCATATTGTTTCTGCTGAAAAGCAGTTGTACCATCGTTGATCTTTTTAGTCAGACTGCACCCTATAATCACCAATAGTGCAAGGATCCCCATGATATGATAATTACAATGCTTCATACTTCGAGCTACAATATGCTCATAAGGTTCGAAAATCCGAAATGGTTAGCCCACAAACTCTTTTTGAAGCTCATATAAATCCGCTTTACTCAACAGGCCAAACGATCCAAAAAGTTTTATAGCCCGCAACCGATATCATTAGAAAAGTCCGGAAATGACGCCATGGTCATCAATGTCAATATGCTCAGAAGATGGTACGGGAGGCAACCCGGGCATTCTCAAGATTTCGCCGGTGATCGGGATTAGGAATCCGGCTCCTGCAGCGATCTCAATCTGTCGGACGGTCACCACAAAATTTTTGGGTCTTCC
>JAJRXG010000257.1 GCA_024276375.1 Bacteroidota bacterium
GTGGTATCTTATGAAAAATAGCTCCCAAAAATGAGTAAGTGACTCAAGGTGACTTAGATAAATATATCGTAAGTCTATCAGTAAATTTTCTATACTATTTGGGCAAAGCTAATAAGAATTTGATCCGAGGTTACTATTCAGATAGGCGTCATTTTGGCTAAAAAAAACACTTTTTCCGTCATATTTTCGCTATTTTTTTCGCCGTAGCGCTGCTATGCCTCAAAAATTAAGCGTCATCTGACGAAAAACCTGCCTTTTTTTATCTCAAAAGCACCCTACTGAATAGTAACGATCCGAGGCATACACATCTATTCCAAAGTGCTTGAAGTCATTTATATTTTGACCACCATGGACAAAAAAAACGATCATTGGGATATGCTCAGAGTCAGAAAAACTACCCATAAAGAAGATACCTTGAGATACGCACAAACTTTATTAGACAACAAAAATATACCTTTCGCTCTCCGGAGACTGTAAGAGTTTGACCCAATATTTTGTCTAAAAAGGAGGTTGAGGAAGGAATCATTTGGCATCTTACCTTCGTTCATAAGTATGGAGTCACCTAAAAAAACATGGTTGCCCTATTGGCAAGACATTAATTTGCGATGTATTCTTGTATTGGGCTAGATTTATAAATCACTTCAATGTATAAAAGATCAATCAGGTGTATGAGATGGACATTATTTTAGTATTATCCCCTAGTCCTGAGGAAATGATTATTTTTAACAACAATGATATCCGCTGTCTGTCTTTCAGCTAAGGCAGACCAATATGACACTATTAAGACAATATAAATAACTACAATCATATGAAATCCATACTTTATCTCCTTCTTCTGTTGCCGTTATATCCCTTTGCACAGTTTCACACAGATCGCTTACTCGATCTCGATTCACATATGTATAGTAAGCAGACAGAATTTGGCGTCAGCGAGTACCGAGGTCATCCATTTCTCAATGATGAGTGGCGCGAAGTCATTGTCAAGAAGACGAATGGCACCGAGGTCCAAATTGCCAAATCTAAACTCGATATTTGGAAGCAACGACTGTTCATCATCAACAAGGGGCAAGAAATCATAGTAAACAACTCGGAGATAGGAGCTCTATCGTACGGGAGTAACGATGGCAGTCCATCTACATTTATCAAAACTGAAATTGATGGTACAACAACATATGCCGAAATTCTAAAGAAAGGGCAAATCGCTCTGTACAAAACATATCATAAGAAATTTAATAATAGAACTAAAAACAAAGATTCCAATGGCTATAATAGCCCCGCCATACCGGCTTTTTCTAGTACCAAAAGCAGTCTCTATATTTCAATCTCAGGTGAATCGCCTGTTGCCATAAGAAGATCTAAGAAGGGATTGGAGAAGGCCCTTCCCCCGTATTTGAAAAAAAGTATCAAAACCTTGCTCAAGAAAACCAATCCCAATCTAAAGAACGATGACGAGTTGATTGCATTTTTAGACATCCTTGAAAAAGAAATGCCATAGGTGTTACTATTCAGGTAGGCGTCATTTGGGATAAAAAGCACCCTCCTGAATAGTAACCCATAGATTTTCCGCTGAATAACTATGAAACTCGTATCATTGGAAAACAAAAAATTTATCAAAATGAATATAGATCTTTCACGTCGATCCTTTTTATCATCTGTCTCTATGCTTGCTGCCACGACGGCATTTGCTCCCAGTGCATTTAGTTTTGGTAAGAACAAGGAGAAATTGAAAGTAGCACTCGTGGGAACAGGAGTCCGAGGAACTTCATTCTGGGGACGACGACTCGTAGATCAATATTCAGACATATTAAAATTTGTAGGATTATGTGACATCAATCCGGGAAGGTTGGCATACGCCAAAAACTATATCGGTGTCGATTGTAAGACCTACGGTGATTTTGATCAAATGATGCGGGACAATACTCCGGACTTGCTCATTGTCACCACTACGGACGCCACACACCATCGATATATTGTGAGGGGTCTCGATTTCGGTTGCGATGTTCTCACAGAAAAACCCTTGACCACAGATGAAGACAAATGCCAAATGATTCTCGATGCCGAGCGCAGATCGCGCAAGAACCTCATTGTAGGATTTAATTATCGCTGGAATCCATATGCTACTAAGATCAAGGAGTTGCTGCAAGAAGAAGTTGTCGGCAAAATCACATCGGTAGATTTTCATTGGTATCTCAATACGTATCACGGAGCTTCATACTTCCGCAGGTGGCACGGATTGCGACAAGTAGGTGGAACACTGTGGGTGCACAAAGCGACGCATCACTTTGATTTGCTCAACTGGTGGTTGGATTCTGATCCTGAGGAAGTGTTTGCATATGGTGACTTAGAACACTATGGCAGCAATGGCCCTTTTAGGGGAAACAATTGCCGAGACTGTGCACACACCGAGGTATGTGATTACTATTGGGATATCACTAAGAGCAAGGGCAATATGGATTTATACGTTAAGAACGAGATTCATGATGGTTATATCAGAGACAATTGTCTCTTCAGAAATGAAATCAATATCTATGACAAGATGTCTGCTCAGATAAAATATGCGGACAACACTTATGTCAATTATTCGCTGACGACATATTCGCCATTTGAGGGATGGAGAATCGCATTTAACGGAAGTAAAGGGCGGCTGGAAGCATGGCTGGATATACCATATAATGACAAAAAGCCATTGAGTCAGGAAGCATTGCATGCGCTTGAGATGAGTCAGGGTGATGACAAAATAGAAAAATACGAACCCTTGATTGTACACAAACTGTGGAAGGATTTTGAGACCATTCATGTACCTTATTCCCGTGGAGGACACGGAGGTGGTGATAAGCGTCTGCATGAGAAAATATTTATTCATCCTGATCAAGAAGATCCCTATGATCGTGCTGCTGGAGTAAGAGATGGCGCTATGTCTATATTGATTGGTGTTGCGGCCCGCAAGAGTATCGAGCGTGGTCAGCCCATCAAGATCGCCGCGTTGACAGACCTCCAACCTCGAGTAAGACGAATCTCATAGTCCACCTCTAAACAAGATCGAAAAATAAAATAAAGATTCACTGATTGCACCTAGCTATCTCGATGATGGATGAATCGAACCACCCACTGAGCGATAATGTCGCCATGTACAGGATCTTTTAGACTTTGGATCCCCTTTCTTACTGTATCTTTCCCCATCTTCTCCCTTTGCAATTCCATCAGAGCTCGATCGTAATCCTTGGTGAATTCGGGATGACTTTGGATCCCAAGCATAGTCTCCCCCACTTGAATGATGGACACAGGACAACACGATGTCGAAGCCAAAATCTTGCTGCCCTCCGGCAATTCAAAAATCTGATCTTGACACATCATCAGCAGATTGATTTGGTCACGACGCGGAATCATCCATTGGCAATCTTCCAATACATCCGTGGTATGGACACCTACACACCAGCCATCGGGAGACTTTCTTACCGATCCTCCCAACGCCTCTCCGATCAATTGATGTCCAAAACAAAATCCAATAAAATATTTTTTCTCCTCGTATAGCTTTTTCACAAAATCCTTCAACGCATGTATCCAAAATATATCCTCATAAACCGAATAACGGGACCCCGTAGCCATATAGACATCGCAATCATCAACATGCCGAGGTAGTTCTCCAGCTATGGCATCGTAGTACACAAAATCCAGATCCGCAAACAAGGACTGAAACATCCGGGGATAGTCCCCATGCGCGCTACGAAAGATAGAGCGTACATAATCACATATGAGCAGACCTACACGCATTAAAACTTTGATTTAAGATGAAAGGATTTGGGTCGTGTCAAAGCTTCATAACCCATACTGGACAAGGTGCATCCCCGACCACTATTCTTAACCCCTGTCCATGCCAATGCCGGATCGAGATAATCACAACGATTCATAAAAAATGTTCCCGTATGAATCTGCTCACCGATACCCAATGCCATCTCCTCGTCTTGTGTCCAAACAGAAGCCGTCAGACCATATTGACTGTCATTCATAAGATGTATGGCCTCTTGATCATCAGCCACAGACTGGATGCC
Organism: Bacteroidota bacterium; assembly: GCA_024276375.1. Classification (GTDB taxonomy): domain Bacteria; phylum Bacteroidota; class Bacteroidia; order Chitinophagales; family Saprospiraceae; genus JAJRXG01. The sequence goes on from JAJRXG010000257.1 coordinate 4,050, forward strand.
AACCACCGGGCCAAATGTCTCCTCTCTCATGATATCCATCGTGTGATCGACATCGATGAGTACTTGAGGACTTAGGTACAATGAATCGTCCCTGTTGATTCCAAAGTGCTCAGGAGAAATCAAGGTTTGAGCTCCCAAGTTCACCGCTTGGACGATCTGATCTCTAACATATACCGCAGCGGATGACCGCACCAAGGGCCCCAAAGTCACCTCTTGCTTTAAGGGGTTGCCCAACACATATCGCTTGGTCAACGCAACAAATCCGTCAACAAAATCCTTATATCTTGACTCATGGACATATATCCTTTCGATCCCACAACACGATTGCCCTGAATTAAAAAACGATCCATCAACTAGGTTTTCAATAGCCTGATCCATAGATGCATCAACCCGCACATAGGCCGGATCCTTGCCTCCGAGTTCCAATCCTGCACCAATAAACCGATGGCCTAGAGCTCGTTGTACAGCGGCTCCTCCTGCAACACTTCCCGTAAATGCAACGTAATCTATACGAGGGTCACGTATCACTTGACCGACCTGATTATGATCCATATGGAGAAACTGAAACACCCCATCCGGCAATCCTGCATACTCAAATGCGCGTGCATATCTCTCCGCACATAGCGGTGTCTGGGTGGCGTGTTTCAGAACTACAGTATTGCCGGCCATTAATGCAGGAATGATAGCATTTACGGAAGTGAGATATGGATAGTTCCAAGGAGCAAGCACCAATATCGTACCCAATGCCTCGCGCTGAATAAATCTTTTAAATCCCTCCACCGGAGGAGCGATGACAGGACTCAGACTCTGATCGGCAATCTCAATCATGTATCGCGCCCGTTCCTGAAAACCCATGGTCAGTTCAGAAGGTGTATATCGTATCGGCCGTCCCATCTGCCAAGTCAACTCTTGACCGATCACATCTGCATGATCCACCATATATTGTACCGCCTTACGGCAAATATTGGCTCGCTCTTCTATAGATGTTGAACGCCATAGAAATATAGACTTTTGAGCCCTGGATAAGCTAGCCTCTATATGAGCATCCGTGGCGTATTCTCGCCTTAAATATTCAGATCCATCTACCGGGCTTATAACTTTAAATATACTATTCATGTGCTGTGATCATCCTATCTATATATCCTAATCATCACTCCGGCGTGATATATGCTGCTGTGATACCACCATCGACCAAAAATTCCGTACCTGTCATATAGGACGATTCATCGGATGCCAAAAACAAGGCGGCCTTGGCCATTTCCTTGGCTTCTCCAAATCGTCCCATCGGAATATGCACCAATCTACGGTGTTTCTTTTCTTCTGTATTGAGAAACTTCATTAAGAGTTCCGTCCGCAGAGGCCCGGGGCTCAAAGCATTGACTCTGATGTTCTCTCGTGCATGAATCACTGCGAGTTCGCGAGACATGGCCAACACGGCTCCTTTGCTCGCCGTATAAGCGATCTGAGGTGTCGCGGCACCAAGGTGTGCCACAAATGAGGCTGTATTGATGATCGATCCACCACCACTCGCCCGCATCAATGGAATACCATACTTACAACCAAAAAATACGCCTTTTACATTGATATTCATTGTCAAGTCCCATACCGCTTCATCCGTCGATTGTGTATCCCCATCTCCGCCATGCATGATGCCGGCATTGTTGAACAGGATATGAAGCCCACCAAACTTGCGTTTGGCATATGCCATCATCCGCTTACAATCCTGCTCTACTGATACATCTACTCTACAAAACCCCGCCACTTGGTTTTTGGCCTTTATTGCCTTCACTATCCGGTTGCCTTCTCTGGTGTTGACATCTACGATCACTACCTTGGCTCCCTCCTGAGCAAATAGTATGGCCGCTTCCCTGCCGATGCCACTCGCTCCTCCCGTGACCAATGCCACTTTGTTTTTTAACCTCATATGTATCATTTTAAAAGTATCAATTTGTCCGTTCCTTAATCTTTATGATATCTCTTTTTGTCCCGGCAAACCAAGCGTGGGTGATGCCCATCATGGCAAAATATATCATTGCCAAGGTTGGATTGTATATCGTTATAGCAACAAAGGCAATACCAGCAATAATCAATGCTACCCACGGCGTTATGGGATAAAACGGTACTTTGAAAGGTCGATGGAGAGCGGGTTCCTTCTTGCGCAATTGCAAAAACGATACCATCGAAATGATGTATAATGTCAGCGCTCCAAAACACGCAATAGTAATAATCTCTCCAGTGCGACCACTGAACAAAGCAATAATCCCAATCAAAGTATTGACGATCAATGCATTGCCCGGCGTATGAAAACGGGGATGAATCTTGCCTAAAATGGCCGGTGCAAAACCTACCCTTCCAAATTCATATGTCGCTCTACCTGCCGCCAAAATAATCCCATGAAACGAGGCTATCAATCCAAACAAACCAATAGAGGTAACCAAGGTATAAAGATAATGCCCCTCTCCATATATTATTGCCAAAGCCAATGGCAGCGGTGAATCCGAGGCCGGCGCTCCTGGCTCAGGATAGACCACACCTTCCCATCCCGCCACTCCAACAGAAGCACTAAAGGTCAGAATACACAGGACGACCAGCGTTAATATCGCCGAACCAAAACCAATCAAAATATTTCGCTGAGGATTGATTGTTTCTTCCGCTACATTGGCCACTCCTTCGATGGCCAAGAAAAACCATATGGCAAACGGAATCGCAGCAAAGGCTCCTCCCAATCCATGGGGCAATGCATTGTGCTTGATATGCGTCCACTCAAAGTGCGGAAGCGTTGCACCAGCAAAAATCAATAACTCTATGACCGCAACAATGGTGAAAATCAGCTCGATTGAAGCTGCCGTCTTCACACCATATATATTGATGGCCGTAAAAAGAACATAGGCGATAATAGCAATGACAATAATCGGTACCGAAGGCATAAATATATTGAGATACGCCCCGATGGCCGCAGCAATGGCAGGTGGCGCAAATACAAACTCTATATTCTGAGCCATGCCTCCGATAAACCCCCAATCCTTGCCCAAAGCCCTTAGCGAATAGTCAAATGCGCCACCTGCCTTGGGTATGGCACATGCCATCTCTGTATAGCTAAACGTAAAAGCCAAATACATCACGATGATAAATCCAGTGGCAATCGCCAAACCCAAGGTGCCCCCTTTTTCCAATCCCAGATTCCACCCAAAATACATCCCTGAAATAACATATCCCACTCCCAATCCCCACAACATAAGCGGGCCCAGGGTCTTCTTCAACTTCGGTTGTGTTGACTCCATTTCCAGTATTTTAGACCAATTTAGAAATAATTATTGCTTCCAACGGATTTTACAACTATTCTGTAGCGATGTCATCGCGATCAGATGCCAAAATGATAACCAGCTGCCATTCTCACAGCTCAAACCCAAGACTCGACTATCATTGTCATAACTCCACAATGACAAGAAAATGACCCATGGGCATATCTCTTTCTTTCTGTCCACGACGTTTACCTTTATACTACGCCTACAACCCTCTTTGGTCGAAAGCTCGCAGACGCTGATCATAAATTTCAGCCTAAAAAAGCAAAAGGAAATATCTTTGAATGTAGTTGTTGAGCAAAACCCATAAATGATGCAATCATTAGATCAAGTATTAAAAACATATCGCAAGACATTGGCCGAAAAAGTTGGCATCAACTCGATTGATGAACCCCTCCTTGTCGCCATAGCTCAATACCTTGGGCCGTTAAATTATGCCCATGATGCTTCCAAAGTAGCCTGCTCCAAGAAGTCGGAATTGCTATATATCAAAGAGAAATTTCTCATCGGCAAGCTAAAACTTTCAGATGATCCGTCCTTAGATACGGCCATCAAGGAAGTATGTAAAAATATGGGTTCTTCGAATCGCAATAAGTACAGGGCGGTGTTTTACTATCTACTTGTAGAAAAACTGGGTCAACAGGAGATTTTCGTGAAAAAGAAATCCGAGGCACCCAAGGAGATAAGCATCCCCACATCATCACAACGCGATGATCAAAAAACGATCTCGACACTGACTCCCGAAGATATTATCGAGCGATACGCATTGGGTGCCGCCGGTGCAGGATTCATCCCAATTCCCCTTCTGGACATGCTTTCAATCGGTACGGTGCAGTTTAAGATGATTGAAGCACTTGCAGGTCAATACGATCATATCGTATTTGATGAGCAACGTGCCAAATCCGTTATTGCAGCACTGATGGGAAGTATTAGTTCGATGGAGCTAGGCCTATTGGCGCGTATTTTCTTTAAAGGAGTGCCGATAATCGGGACGGTCTTAGGTGGAACTGCGGTATCGGGTTTTGCCTATGCTTCGACTCGACTCATCGGCCATATCTTTAACGATCATTTTAAAACCGGTGCAGATTTGACCATTGAAGCTATTTCGTTGGAAAAAATGAAGGCGGCATTTCGATTGGGAATGCAATAGAGGTATCAGGGATTCAACTACTCAGGTACGTCCATCATTTTTTTATTTGTAGCGCTTCTGGACGTTTACATGTTGGGGGCACTCCGAAATCTGACTATATGGGGGTTTTGGAGTGGGCTCCATGTTCATACTGAACTTCCGGATTTTTCCGGCGAGCAATATTTCAGCGGCTTTCTATCACTTCATTCTTCTTCCGAGTTAGATGGAGTTTCGGCCATCTCCCGGGGTGGCACATCTAAATCTATAAGATCATTGAGCATTTCTTCCAGATTGGGTTTGGGGATCAACTGAGACATGCGCTCCACAAGGCGTCCATTCTTGACAAACATTAATGTCGGAATACTCTTGATTTTAAAAAATTGGCTGAGATGTGGATTTTGATCCACATTGACCTTGCCGATCATAACACGTCCTTTAAAGTCCGTAGCCAGTTCATCGATAATAGGTCCTATGATCTTACAAGGTCCATACCAAGGAGCCCAAAAGTCTAAAAATACTGGTATGTCACTATCTGTAACAAACTCTTTGAAATTGTGATCTGTGATTACAACTGCATCCGAAATGGTCTCCTTCTTCTTATTCCATAACATACCCTTCTGATTAACTTTAAGAAATACAAATTTGTTCCAATGGCAATCAAAGGTAGTGATCTTGCACATGGCACAATGTGACTTGGATAACATTATGTTTACTGCAATCATTAGAAGTATAAGCTCATTTGACCCAGACGCCGAAAACCCAATCCCTGATCTTGATAAAGTCGATGTAGTAAGACAATTTGTCGGACACAGATTTACGGGACTCAAAAACCCACGCCTATAGGAAGTTCGAATCTGTCAATACAGCAATAGCTCGGATGGACATTGCTTTTCTCGACCGACATCCACTTGCACAAAACACGTGGATCGCAGGAGCCGGTTCTGGCCATGGATATAAAACCGAGCCGGCAATAGGATTACATTTGGCGCGATGTATGGTTGAGATAGAACAACCCAATCCTCTCTTTTCTATATTCAAGGCAACATTTTCCACCCATACATATTCACAATTCAATAAAAGTGATCAGCGTTGAGCACCACCAAACAATGGAGAAAAAAACCAATACCGGATCGGTCAAGTGTGATTTTTGGAGCTATGTAGTAGGTGACACAAGCTCAGTGCTGATAGATTCTATAGTGGTCAAAACATATTGATCAAACTAAGATCACACCTCTCTGACGACCGCTTCTTCAGCATTGCAGTATTGTGACAATCGATCCTTATATTGATTGTGCAATTGGCTTCTTTTTACTTTTAATGTTGGTGTTAGTGTACCCTTTTCGATAGAAAAGGGTTCTTTGACGATTACCATTGTAGCGATGCGCTGATAGTTGGGAAGTTCACGATTGGCTTTCTCTAAACTTTGAAGTAGGCTTTGGTTCAGAGATACTTCGTCCTTGGCATTGCCAATATCCGACAAGGCAACCAAAAGAACGGGCTGAGGCATTCCCAATCCCAGCAAACACAGCTGTTCCATATCGATATTATCGCTAAAGAGCTTTTCAATTTTGGCCGGAACGATAAATTTTCCCTTAGCAGTCTTAAAGGTGTCTTTGACACGTCCTGTAATAAAAAGATACCCATCCTCATCGAGATAACCTTGGTCGCCGGTATGGAGCCATCCATCTACCAATGTCTTTTGAGTTTGCTCTGGTGATTTGTAGTATCCTTTCATAACAAAAGGTGCTTTCATTAAAATCTCCTGAGTATCCGGGTCGATGCTGATTTGCATACTTCCCGCAGCCCGACCTACAGATCCGGGCTTGGATTCATGTGCTTTCATAAAAGTACATGCCGCACAACTCTCAGTCATGCCATAACCCTCGGATATGGGGATACCGATGCGGGCAAACCAATCCTTGGTACTCTGCGGTATAGGGGCAGCACCCGACACATTGATACGCGCATGTTGCAATCCCAGACCGGATGCAATTTTCTTCCTCACCATGGACGAAATGACAGGAATCTTTAACATCAAATCCAATTTTTTCTGTGGCATTTTGTCCAATATGCCAAGCATCAACTTAGTCCATATTCTTGGTACGGCAAAAAACACCGTAGGCTTGGCATCTGCTAAATTTTTGGAAAATCTAACTATGGACTCAGTAAAAAATATCTCTCCTCCATACGCCAAGCAACTATTTTCTACAATGGCACGCTCTGCAATGTGATTCAACGGTAGAAAAGAAAAAAAACGATTGTCTCCATCTCGGGACAACTCAAGAGCATTGTATTCCATTGTACTATCCAACAAGGTATAAGAAGCCATATAATCTAGCATTACGCCTTTGGGCGTACCCGTCGTACCGGATGTAAAAACTATCGTCCAAAGATCCTCTAATCGCGGAGATGGAGTTCCCTCCAATGGCGGGTATGTACTCATAATTTCGTCCCAATCCTCCCCTCGATCGACTTTGCTATTGCCTTCATAATGAGGAAATCTGATGATCGGCATCTCTATGGGAATACCCATTTTCATATCATCCCAGACTTCAATCTTGCCCACAATGAGCAAATCAACATCGCCCAATTTTAACACCTCTGAGATCTGTGCTCCCGTCAGAGTAGGAAAAAATGGAACTGATATATGACCTGCGATCATAATAGCGAGATCGGCAATGATCCACTCACGACAGTTTTTCGACACCAAACCAATGTGACTTTTTGGAGGCAATCCCTTGTCTTGAAGTGCCGACGCCAGTTGACGTGCCTTCAAGCCTACTTCACCATATGTGTATGTCTCCCACCGGTCGCCAAATGGTTGATGCAAAAATGCCTTATCGGCAAATCTTTTCTCAAGTTGATAAAAGCCTTCTATGATTGTCTGTCTCTCCATGTACGATCCAATTTAGTTAGAATTCAGAATCTTGTTAGAATCCTGAACAGATGCATTCTATAAAACAGAAAAGATAAGAAACATAATTGGGCAGTACAATAATGCGACAAAAGAATAAGGCTTCTTCAAGAAGAAGCCCGAAACAATAATTGCAATCTAAATTAAATACTAATGGGATAATTTATGCCAAATCCCATTTGTCTAGCAATGCCGCTTTCCGATCCTCCGGAAAGGGTAAAGCCTTGCGCTCTTTCTTGTCAAATCCCACAAGAACAATCTTCATGGTACTTACCAATGCTTCGCTACGTGTATTGTACATCTCATGAAATACCGTAAAAGCCTTATTGCCAATAGCGAGCAATCGAGATTGAACATACAAGAGGTCATCTTCAAATACCTCATTGATATACTTGACCTGCTGCTCCAAAACTACGATGCCTTTTTGGTCAACATCGTTGCTTTCAAACAATCCCAACTCAATATCAAAGTTACGTCCCGCATGCTCAAATTTATTGATGTAGTACATCACATTCATATGATGATTGGAGTCACACTCCCAAGTCATTACTGCTCCTCTGTATGTTATCACCGGCTCCATTGCTCTATAGATTGATCAAGATTTCTACTTTCTGCAATGATGTACATACTCTAAGGGAATACCTATATTCTTAACTACCTCAACATCACTAAAAGTATGGTTGAAGAGCTTTAACAGTCTTTTGCTATACAAGATTTGACTGAAATATGTGTCTTTCTTAAGAGCTGAATAGGCGGTATGCAATATCTCAATCCTCACAGATTTGGCAATCATCGTCAATGGTATAGAAGATACAATACCACTCACGTTCCCTTCTACTATATTGTCCAATTGTGCGGCACTCTCATTGACTATATGAAGGCGAGCATCCGTAATCCGCTCCTTGACATATTGGCAAAAGTCCTGATTTACCTCAAAAGAATAGAGCTTAGATGATGGATGAATCTTGCTCAATATCTCTCTTGTGATGTTGCCGTGCCCCAATCCAAATTCTACAAATATCATGTCGGGTTCTGTTGACAAACGTGAGGTAATCTCTAACTCTACTCTGCGACTCGTCTCGTAAAATGCACCTGAGGTTTTCCAGTTCTTGGCAAACTGGTATGAGGTCATAATGGTCTTCTTCATTGGCGCAAATTTATGAAAATACTTGTAACCATTTGTAACTATTCAGCACCACTGTTTTTAGACAGAAAATAAGCATTTTTGTTCCTGTCGAAGCCATATTTTTTGCAGCGTAGCATCGCTACGTAAGAAAAATCCGGCAAAGACAGGGGCAAAAAGGGCATTTTCTGGCAAAAACTTGTGGTTGCTGAATAGTTACAACCATTTGGCCAGACCCAAATTGTCTATATCTAAGACTGCAAAAAATGCAAAAACTTCCATTCTGTTTCA
>JAJRXG010000022.1 GCA_024276375.1 Bacteroidota bacterium
AATTAACTAAATCTATTAAGCTATGAGAATGAACTATTACATTAACAGAACAAGTTTTCTAATCCTATTTATATATGGAATGGTCGCTAATATAAATGCCCAACAGGGGACAGTTAGCGGAACAGTGAGCGATTCGGAAGAATCCTTTATTGGTGCAACCGTTTCGGTGGTCGGTACGTCTATTGGAACAGTTACAGACTTAGATGGCTCTTATACATTGGCGTTAGATCCCGGGGAGTACATATTGGAGGCGGCATATACGGGATATCAACCAAAACGTATGACGGTAACCGTCACAAGAGGAGGTATGACAACTGCAGACTTTACACTCGAAGCGGGTGTTGCGCTCAATGAGATTGTCGTCACCGGTACACGATCTAAGCCACGGACAGCCCTTCGATCCACAGTACCCATTGACAACTTCAGATCCGTAGAAATAGAGCGACAAGGCAATGGAGACATGACGGAGACCCTTAGAAATCTAATCCCTTCCTATACTGCCACGCCACTTACAGGTGATGGAGCTGCATTTGTAAGGCCTACTTCCTTGAGAGGTCTGCCCCCTGACGAAGTATTGATATTAATGAATTCGAAGCGACGTCATCGTTCTGCATTGATCGCTCACTTTGGTGCAGCTATGAATGTCGGTGCACAAGCTGCCGACGTAGGACATATACCAAGTATAGCATTGAAAAACATAGAAGTCTTGCGAGATGGTGCAGCGGCGCAGTATGGATCTGATGCCATAGCGGGAGTCATGAACTTCATTCTCAAGGACAATGCTCAAGGCGTTGAAGTACAGACACAAGTGGGCAAGTGGTTTGGAAATGACAAAAACGAAAAAAATGGTGGTGAAACAGATTACAAAGTTGCCATCAATATAGGACTACCCCTTACTAACAAGGGCTTTCTCAACGTAAGTGGGGAGTACACATACGCTCCGGAATTGTCAAGAGGTCAGCAACATGCAGCGGCAATAGGTGTTCCAAATGCACTGAACCCCGCTATGAACTGGGGTCGTCCGGAAAGCAAAGGCATCCGTACAGTATGGAATGCCGGTATTGATATTACAGATAAGGTGAAGTTTTATTCCTTTGGAAACTTTTCTGATACTTATGGTAATTATAGTTTCTTCTACCGTGCACCCGGCAAGTCAGGTGTATTGGAACCCATTCCATTGGATCCAAGAGATCCTTCAAAAGGCAATTATTGTTGGTGTGATGATTTTCCTGCCGGATTTACACCTAGATTGGAAGGATTTCAGACAGACATTAGTAGTATTATCGGATTCCAAGGAGAGCTAGGTGGAGGATGGCAGTATGACATCAGCACTTCCTATGGTTCTAATCGATTGGATTATCAGCTCAATGGTTCTTTGAACTCTTCTTGGGGTCCCTTCTCTCAAACCACTTTTTACCCAGGAGATTTAAAACAAGCAGAAGTGAACTTCAATATTGACGTATCCAAGGCAATATCAGAAACATTCAATCTTGCCGGAGGTTTTGAACGACGTAAAGAATCATACACCATGTATCCCGGTGATGAGCAGTCGTTCAAAGGTGGGCCGTGGTCAGACGTGTCATTGCTAATCGATCCCAATACCGGTGAAAATTATGGAGCGCCGGGTCTCGCCGCCAATGGATTTGCCGGTACAAGTCGTGAAGCTTCAGGGACTTGGGAAAGTGCCAACTGGGCTACCTATTTAGATGCCGAATGGGATGTGACAGATGCCTTTCTGATACAAATGGCCGTTCGATATGAAGACTTTAAAAGGTTTGGTACTACCGACAATTATAAAATAGCTTCTCGCTATACAGTCTCAGATCAACTTACTTTGCGGGGAGCTTTTTCAACAGGTTTCAGAGCACCGACTCCGGGACAAGCCAATGTCACAACTATCACAACATCATTTGATGGTGTTACAGGTATGCAAGTGCAAGAAGGTACAGTACGACCTACCGATCCTCTTGCTGTACAACTAGGTGGCAAACCCCTTGTTCCCGAAGAAGCACAAAACATGAGTTTTGGATTTGCTTCCAGACTATCTAATACCTTCAGTATTACGGCTGATTACTATCAAGTGAAAGTTGACAAACGGATCATAAAATCAAGAAGTTTGCCTATATCCGGGGATCCCAACTTCTCAGAACTAGCCTTTTACTCTAACGCCTTGAATACCAAAACTCAGGGATTGGATATCGTAACAGTATGGAGACCTGACAACAATACTAACTTTAGTCTTGCCTACAACTACAATGAAAGCAAGGTCGTCAGTCAAGAGCAAGTAAATGGACAGAATCCGGTATCGGATGGCACGGTTTTCAATATCGAAAACAACCTCCCCAAGCACAGAGTCAGTGCTACCTTAACGCATAATTTTAACAAATTGGCAGCCACTATACGTAATAATTACTATGGTACAACAATAGACGAACGAGGCACTCGTGAAGAGGTCGGCGCAGAGATGTTGATAGATGTGGACTTAAATTATACTGCAACACCTAATCTTAATTTAACTTTAGGCGCCAACAACCTATTTAACAATTATCCGGATGAAATCGCAACGAGACTCTCTCAAGGTATGCCTTACCCACGCCGCACACCTATAGGCTACCTAGGAGGTATGGTTTACTTCCGTGTTTCTTACAAACTTTAATACATAGGTATATAAGACCTTGAAGTATCTTATTGCTTCAATCCATAAAGTGTTATCAAATTTACAAATAGTGATTTGATAACACTTTTTTTCATGATACGACTTATAATATCCTCCCGAGCAAGAGGGTTATTCTTGCAAATATCAGAATGGTCATAAAAACACTATGTTCTATCTTCCTCTTGATACTAAATAACAAACAAGTAAGCAATGAAGTTTATCAAAACATCCATACAAGGGATGAAGCCCTCGGACACACTTATGATCAATGAGAAATCCAAAGAACTCATTGCTAGTGGTAAAAAGATATATCGCTTTGGGTTTGGGCAATCTCCATTTCCTGTACCATCCCCCGTAGTCAAAAAACTGCAAGAAAGCGCATCTCAAAAAGATTATTTGTCCGTAAAAGGGCT
>JAJRXG010000023.1 GCA_024276375.1 Bacteroidota bacterium
GCGATCGCCTATTTAGCTGCAAGAGATTATCAAAAAAACCACGCAGAAGACGAGATTATTGTACTCGAAACGGCTCATCCTGCCAAGTTTCTTCCCGTGATGTCTCCTCTTGTGGGAGACATTGATATACCGGAGCGATTGGCGAGATTGTCCCGTGAAACTAAAGTGGCGACACAGATGACCAATCAATATGAATCCTTCAAATCATGGATGCTGGCAAGATAACCCATCTATTGTTTCATACCGGGTTGAGTGATCTTAAAATCACCTTCTTTTTTGCTCTCAGCGACCATTGTTCTGACATCTTCGAGCAGCTTTTTGGCATCATATACGACACCATCTTTAACAGTATATTTGACCCCTCCTGCCCGAATCACGCGATTGTCTTCTGTGAGTTTGATGGCACCCGTGCCATAGAGCACTTTTAGATTGGCCAGAGGGTTTTCATCAATAATGATCAGATCTGCTTTTTTGCCCACTTCGATGCTTCCGATCTCATCTTCCATCCCCAGGGCTTCTGCACCACTGAGGGTGGCAGCACGGATGACCTCAAGGGGATGAAATCCTGCTTCTCTAAGCAATTCGAGTTCACGAATGAATGCAAATCCATACAACTGAAAAATAAAGCCGGCATCCGAACCTGCGGTGACACGGCCTCCACGATTCTTGTATTCATTGATAAAAGTCATCCACAAGCGATAATTTTCTTTCCAGTTGACTTCCTCTTCGGTGCCCCAAAAATGCCAATAGGATCCATGCGAAATCTTGCTGGGTTGGTAGAATCTCCATAAACTAGGCATGGTGTATTCTTCATGCCACTCAGCACGACGTGCACGATGCAGATCTCGACTCGCCTCATATATATTGAAAGTAGGGTCTATCGTAAAATCTAAAGCAATGAGTTCGTCCATCACCTTATTCCAATGTTCAGAATACGGTGGAGCTGCCTGTTGCCACAACCTCCCCGCCTCGCTGAAACGATCTTGCTCATTGAGATAATTGTAATCCAAAGGATAGTCTTGAATCGAACGATCGGTAAAGAGTGCTTCAGGCAGTCCATACCAATGTTCCATAGATGTCAATCCCGCTCGAGCGGAGTGCAAGACATTCCATCTGGCCACTTCTATCTGAGCATGATGACATGCAGATCTCAATCCCAATTTTTTGTTTTCATCAAGTGCTGCAGCAAAAAGATCGGGTGGCAAACCAAAAAACTTAATCCCATCGGCTCCATTTGCGGCATTGCTCCGCACCCAATTTCGAGCTTGTTGGGGTGTGCTGATAGGATCCATCTCCCCTTGACCAAAAACCGTATAAGCCAGTATCCTCGGTGCCGTGATCTTATTCTCTTGACTCAATTCTTTATGCCGTAGCACCCAATCCAAACCATTGCCGCACGAAGGGTCGCGTATCGTTGTGATACCATGAGCCATCCACAACTTGAAGACATACTCACCTCCTACTCCTTGCCAGCTTCCTCCGATGTGCCCATGCATATCTATAAAGCCCGGAAGTACATATGATCCATGCGCATCTATCTCCCTTCCTCCCGTTTTTAATTGAGGCCGACGGGCACTATCTATCGCTACACCGGGATATCCGACGGGCTGAATCTGCTTGATGATATTGTGCTCTATCACAATATCAACAGGGCCGACAGGAGGTGCTCCCGTGCTATTGATCAATGTTGCACCACGGATGATCAGCTGTACATAGGAGCCTTCTCCTTCATTGACAATGGGTGCTTCGGATACGGATTGTCCTTGCAAAGCAATAAAAACAAAGCCGCAAAAAACGATACTGATATACTTCATGACGCGCGATCTGTAATTGAAAGAAGCAAGATCGTAAAATATCCCGAGAGAAGCCGGTAAAGCACCTCGCAAAAAGCCACAAATCAGCAATAGATAAGATATGACAATGTCGCTTCAAGCTTCCTTATATCCGATCCACAACCGCAATACTCAACGGACTGTAAGCATTTTATTTATGATATAAGAGCCCGGCAAATCGTCTTTTGGTATCTTTACATTATAAATTGAGTTTTAGACAACTCTAAATATTAAACCCATAATGATCAAAAAAATATGAGTATCGTAGAGATGAAAGTTCCCGTTATCGGAGAATCCATAAGTGAGGTCACTCTATCTACCTGGTTAAAGGAGAACGGATCATATGTCAACTTAGATGAACCGATTTGCGAGTTTGAGTCGGACAAGGCCACGCTGGAGTTTCCGGCAGAGGCCTCCGGCAAACTCATACATGTAGCTGTTGAAGGTGATGATTTGGAGATAGGAGCTCTAGTTGCCAAGATTGATACCAGTGCCGCCAAGCCCGAAAACGCCAAAACCCAAGAAGTGACAACAACGATTGTAGAAGAAATATCGCCGTCACCTTCTCCACCGCCAAAAGAGTCTTACGCCAAGGGTCATCCTTCTCCCGCTGCAGCTAAAATACTGGCTGAAAAGCAAGTAGATCCA
>JAJRXG010000258.1 GCA_024276375.1 Bacteroidota bacterium
CCCATTATGTGCCCATTACTTTTTCAATGTATAAGCTGTTCCTGCTCCAGTTTGTCCAACCTTGTCAAATAACGCTCATCTTTCCACTAATTCTTTTATTCGACATTTATCCGACATTTATCCGACATGATGAAGTAAATATCGGGTTCCTTTCTTCTCTCCTGTTTTCTTAATGAATCCTCTTGTTGCCAAATCGTCTAAATCTCGAAGGGCGGTTCGGTCGGGAACATCCAATAGCGATTGATACTTTTTATTTGTAATTGAAACATTCGTTTTCAAGAAGTCAATTGCTTTCACCTGTCTTTCATTCAATCCCAGCTATTCAAGTTCCTCTTTGTTTAGAATGTCCTTCAGAATAGTCAGCAAGAACCCTCCGTCTCGTTCAGCCATTCCAGGTTCAGGAAGATCAGCAGCTTTGCATTCTCTTCATGCGTGTCTATTTCTATGGCAATGGATACCTTTGCACTATGAAGCGAGATAAAAGAATTGTATTTTTTGGCACTCCGGACTTTGCTGTAGCCAGCTTATCGGCCATTATAGCAGATGGATATCATGTGGTTGGCGTAGTGACGAGCCCGGATCGCATGGGCGGTCGTGGTCGGCGACAAGTCATAGAGTCGGCTGTCAAGAAGTACGCCATATCACATGATATCCCCATTCTCCAACCCACCAATCTCAAGAACGGCCTATTTGTAGAAGCGTTGGGATCGTGGCAAGCAGACATACAAGTGGTCGTTGCTTTTAGAATGTTGCCCGTTGTCGTCTGGGACATGCCTCCTCTGGGTACCTATAATCTACATGGATCGCTTCTCCCCGCTTATCGAGGTGCCGCACCGATCAATTGGGCGGTGATCAATGGGGAAGAACAGACAGGAGTTACGACCTTTAAACTCAAGCATGAAATCGATACAGGCAGCATAGCACTGCAAGAAGTCGTCAAGATCAATCGCAATGATCATGTCGGTGATGTACACGACCGCATGATGCTCATTGGTGCCCAACTATTGGTCAAAACATTAAAAGAGGTTTTTGCCGGAAGGCTTACACTCTATGAACAGGATCATACCAAGGTGTCCAAGGCGCCCAAGATTTATCATAAAGATTGTATCTTGGACTTTGAGCAATCTCCATTTGCATTATACAACTTGGTACGTGGATTGAGCCCCTATCCGCTCGCCTGGACAACACTATTCAATATTGAAACCAAAGTGTATGCAGCCTCATACACTTTTGATGTGCATTCTTATGCCCATGGTACTATCGCGAGTGACTACCGCACCTATCTCGCCATAGCATGTCAGGGCGGATGGTTGTTCTTAGAAGAAATCAAACCGGCTGGCAAGGGCAAAATGAAAATAAAAGACTACTTAAATGGATTGCGGCTTACACCGAATATGTCAGTATATATACCAAGTACTGAACTACTTTCGTGAATAGCGTGGACTCTGAGAACTCCGGCTCTACTAATGACAACACTGAAGATGAGCTATCTTCCTGAAGCGCCAGAGCAATAGCCAAAACACCAAGTAAACACACAAAGCAAGTCAATACAAATACTTTTCTACGTGTGGATTGCGAAGGCATAATCATTGAATTTTTGATTGAAGAGCAAGACGTAACTATATTTCACAGTACTATTACGTAAAATCGCCTAAAAAAGTTACATAAATGTTAATATTTCTTTCTTGGAACTGTGCTTTGGTATCTTCTATCGGAGATGTTCAAGAAATATTTTATTTTTAACCGGTCATCGGACTATTTTTTTTGGTTGGGGATATACAACTGATATCCAACATTATGGAGGGTGATGATCCTTACTTACGGATCGCCTTTCAAGTGACAGGACGACAGAATAACCGTATTAGCTATCACAATATCACTTGCGATATTTCAGCTGTA
>JAJRXG010000024.1 GCA_024276375.1 Bacteroidota bacterium
TAATTTGGAATTAATGCAAAAGAAGACCACAATCTTGCATAGAAATCAAACGAGATAAAAAGGACAAAGGGCACAGTTTTTTCCAATCGCCGCTACTGTTGTGTAACCTAAAAATGGATTATGCTGACGTATATTGTTGACTCGTTTACATCCCAGCCCTTTACAGGAAATCCGGCAGGAGTATGTCTATTGGATGCTGTCGTTGGGGATAAATTGATGCAATCCATTGCGGCAGAATTGAATCTATCCGAAACCGCCTTTGTAATGGACAATGGTGATGGGACATATGGCATTCGATATTTTTCTCCCATTCAGGAGATTCCTCTGTGTGGCCATGCAACATTGGCGGCCAGCAAAGTATTGTTTGACCGAAAGGGTGTTTCTCAACTGGAGTTTAGAACGAAAGAAGATCTCATGCTCCCGACCCAACTGAAGGAAGGCAAAATATGCATGCAATTCCCTTCGTACATAGTCAATCATGCCGAGGTGCCATTGGAGATGTTGGAGGCTCTGGGTATTGAGAATGTGATCAGCGTATGTTATAATTCAGAGACCAACATCATGATGCTGGAAGTCATAGATGCTACAACACTATGTGACATTGAACCTGATTTTCACAAGTTAAAGGCTTCTCATGATAGTATAGATGGAGTATTGATAACTGCTCCGTCGGACTTGATTGAGTATGACTTTATGTCTCGTTTTTTTTGGCCGTGGAGTGGCGGTGATGAAGATCCTGTGACGGGAGCGACACATACTTTTATGGCACCATATTGGGCAAAAAAAATGAGCAAGCAGAGGTTGAGGTCATATCAGTGCTCCAACCGAGGAGGTACTATCGACATAGAACTTATTGATGATCACAACCTTTTGATCAAAGGATCTGCCGTCATTGTATTTGAAGGATTCCTTCATGTATAAATTGATAAAGAAGTAGAAAGTATGGTATGAATAGATTTATGATCACACTGCAAGTCATATTAATTGGAATGCAGATGCCTGCACAATCGAGCCTTGAGGTAGTGGGCTTATGCATTGCAGCACCCGATCCGGAGGGAGTCTCTGATTTCATACATTTTATTGAAGAAGAGTTAGCCCCACAGGGTATCAACACTTTGATTCTCAGAGTAGATTATAAGTATGCATATCAATCTCATCCGGAATTGCGTGACCAAAAGACGCTTTCTAAAGCGGATGTAAAGGCACTAGTCGCCACATGCCAAAAGCTTGGTATCCAATTGATTCCACAAGTCAATTTGTTGGGACATCAAAGTTGGAGCAGTACCTTGGGCAATCTACTCAAGGTTTATCCACAGTTTGATGAAACACCAGAGATAGCCATTCCCAAGGACTATGTTTGGCCCAATGAGGACGGACTTTATTGTAAGAGTTACTGCCCATTGCATCCCGACGTGCATAGTGTAGTATTTGATATAGTGGATGAGATTGTTGAAGTATTTGAATCCGGTGCATTTCATGCCGGAATGGATGAAGTGTTTTACATCGCAGAAGATCAATGTCCGCGATGTTCGGGCAAGGATCCCGCTGCATTATTTGCCGGCGAAGTCAATAAAATTCAGGATCACCTATCAAAACGGGAAGTAGATCTTTGGATCTGGGGGGATCGGATGATTGAAGGAGATACGACAGGGATCGGAATGTGGGAAGCTAGTACCAATCATACTTATCCTTCCATTAATCTGATATCCAAAGACGTCGTTATATGCGATTGGCATTATGAAGTAGCGCATCCGACCTCCCTGTATTTTGCTCGTAAGGGCTATGATGTAATCTCCTGTTCATGGCGTAATGCTGCCGTAGCCGAGCGACAAGTCAAGATGATGTATCACAACCGACAACGTCATGAGGATCCACCGGGAGATCGATTTAAGGGTGTTATGCACACAGTATGGTCATCTGCAGAGGTATTTATAGAGCAGTATCGAGAAGCTGAGCACTCCATAGATACATCCTCACAGAGTCAGATAAACTGTTTTACCACCATTGTCAAGACGGTCGCGTCACTGAAGCCAAAGGACAACAGATAGAATCTGTTCGAGCCCCTCTTTGCCTTTGATGGACTGTACTCAGATAAAATTACGTATTGAATGCATAGCTCAATTACTATCACCATGTGATTTTTATGTGCAGGAAGAAAACTAGTTGCCCTTGACATCAGATCGACTATAGAAGTAAATCAGTAGAAGCGAAATGATAATATCGATATAGAGAGCAGTTATAAGGATGCAATGAGGGATCTTTATTGTCCGGATAGATGGAGCATTGTATTACTCCTTCTTTATCAACTTTCCTTCTTTTGTATAAATATGTTCAGGAGGAATAAATGTGTTATAATCAATTTCAGCTTGAGCCTCTATGGTAACAAAATCAGAAATGTGAGATCCTTGACAAATATGTACGTTATTGCCGATCTCAACTCTAGAACCAATGTTGACAATCTCACTTATCTTAACTTGATTGCCGATAATGGTTTTGGCCGAGATTCCACTTCTAAAACCGATATTGCAGTCTGTTCCAATCTCTGTTCCTGGTCCTACAGCGCACTGTTGATCAAATACAGTACGAGCGCCTATGCTGATGTGATCCACCGACAGATGTGATTGAGTGGGATTGACGCGGTTGGTGCCCAGTAGAATGCCATCACCGAGATAACACTTCTTTCCTATGCTCAACAATGGCAAATCTCTAATCCAACAGATAGGATATATCGTAAAGTCCAGGTTGCCTTTATATCCAAATGTTCTAAAGAACAACCGCTTTAACTTTTTATCGGTCAAGATGATATTCATGTATTGCGGATTATACACAAACCTGCGTAACTCCATTGTATAAGCTACTCTCATCATATACTCTGGATCTTTCATATCTCGCTCCACCTTGCCGGGTTGTATGGATTGTACGATGGCCTTGAACTTTTTTGAAGTTTTAAGTTTCTCAAGGGTCGTGATGATAGATTCTTTGGTGGGTTGTTCAAAAAGTAGCATAGTGGTTAGGTTGATGAAAGAAAAACAAGACTCACAGGGATCGTCGCTCAATCCGATATTTTTGACCCATGTGACTATATCACTTCTGTGATAGCATCATACATCTTCCTGCGATGTACGACGATTGCGATACCAAATAAAACCTAAAATACCGATAATAAAATACGGCATCATCAACATGTATAGGATACCAGTGTTGAGTCCTTTCCCTTCTGTTCCCCCATTTTGGAGGTTGGACTCGGCTGCCATGCGGCACATGGGACATTGAGCCAATAGATCAGGCGTCCATAATGTCAAAAATAACAATATCGCTAAGATGAGAAGATAGCGCATCTTTTTCATGCTACAAAAGTACACCTTCTCCGCGAAATATTCAGAAGGTATAGCATAAAGGTATATCACAGCAGGTAAAACAAATCAAAGAGTATGTATTGGATGATTTGGGGTGAATCAACAAGCACCATTTCTGTTTCATGATTTCCTATTCATACGGAGCAAAGCTTGTTAACTCAAGTAAAAAAAGATATTAAGTAGAAATCGTATGGTCAAATACTTTGGATTTTTAACAAGTCATTTCGTCATCTGATTGAATCATATTATTCAAGAAGATATATATTTGCGCGATGCGATTAAAACGCTTGAGTATTAAGGGGTTTAAGTCCTTTGCGGATGAGACAGACATTCATTTTCATGAAAATCTCATTGGGATTGTAGGCCCAAATGGTTCCGGCAAATCCAATGTGGTTGATGCTATTCGCTGGGTTCTCGGAGAAGGCAAGAAGAGTGAATTGCGTCTCGGCGAAATGTCCGATGTCATATTTAGCGGTGCCAAGAATCGAAAGGAAGGACGGGTGGCCAGAGTCACCTTGTCCTTTGAAAATACCAAAAATATCCTCTCAACAGAGTTTTCGGATGTCAGCATATCTAGGATTCTCTATAGAGACGGAGCTAGCGAATATCGACTCAACAATGTACCTTGTCGCAAGAGGGATATAACGGATTTGTTTGTTGACTCCGGTATCGGGTCTAACTCCTATGCCATCATCAGTCTCAATATGGTCGAAGATATCCTGCATGACAGCGGTGGATCCCGACGTGCGATGATTGAGCAAGCAGCAGGCATCTCTAAGTATAAAATGCGCAAAAAAGAGACGCTCCGAAAGCTCAAATCTACAGAAGAAGATCTGGATCGAGTTCAGGATTTGCTATTTGAGATAGAAAAAAGCATGAAGATGTATGAACGCCAAGCGCGTCGTACCGAGCGTTTCAATAAGATTAAAGAACAATATCGAGATCTCGCCATTAAAGTGTCACATATAGAGGTCAAAGAGTTTCGCATCCAACTCAAAGAACTCAGTGACCGCTTGCAACAAGAAGAAGATCAGCGCTTGAAGTTGAATGTGCAACTCTCCACGGATGAAGCCAACTTGCAACGATTGAAAGCCGCTATACTCTCCTCCGAGAAAATCCTCAACGAGGATCAGCAGACTTTCAATAAGTTGGTAGAAAAAATCGGAAAGGTCGAAAACGAAAAAAACCTTTCACTTCAAGGACTTACCAACACTAAAGAACGATTATCCTCCTTGGATAAAAGTATGGTCACTCTAAGTGAATCACTTTCCGCCTCTCAACAAAAGCTAAAATCATCACAAGAGATACAAGTCACGGAAAAACAGCATCTCGAAGAAGAAGAGATAAAATATCAGAAACTTAATAAGCACTACAACGAGATATCCCAAGTCTATCATGGCTTACGCCAAAAGGAAAAGGAGATTCAAAATCAATTGCAAGCCAACCAATTGCACAAAGAAACCCTCGGTAGAGAAATCGAAGGCCTCAATACCCGCATCCAAATCACCAATCACAATATTGAAGAGATCGAAACTCGTATCGCCACCATCCTTGAGTCTAAAGAACTAAGTGCCAAAGAATTGGCACAAAGTAAGATCAATTGGGAAGAGGCAGCAATTCAAGTCTCTCAACTCGAAAAATCTATTCATGAGGAGGAAAAATCTCTGGCTCGATTCAATGAAACGCTCAGCCAAAAAATGCAATCCCTTGCCAAAGGACAATCCGAGTGTGCTGCTATGGAACAACGCATTCGATTTCTCACCAACATCGTTGAGAATCACGAAGGGCTGCCCGAAGCGATAAAACATATACTTGAGACCGACGATGATGCGCAAGTATTCTCCGACCTGATCACTGTTCATGACAAGAAGTTAACACCCATCGTGGAGTTGTTTTTGCACCCATATATGCACTATCTCGTAACTCCCGCAATGTCCAATGCTCTGAAGATGTATGAATCCGTCCGAGATGCACAAAAAGGCAAACTGCATGCCTTTGTCCTTGATCAGGTTACCGATCGCGATAGACGTCCAGCCTTGTCCGATACCATCCCCATAGATCGTATCATCACAATTGATGAGCCCTATCAAGAATTGCTAAAAATGCTCTGCACAGATGTTTATGTGGCGCAATCAGGGTACGAGGATTTTGATCTGACATCGATTGAAGAAGGGATGACCGTATTGTTTCCAGATGACTATTTGATTTGTAGTCATGGCATCATGAATGGTGGATCCAATACCTTGTTTGAAGGTGTACAACTGGGGCGCAAAAAAATCCTCGAGCAACTGGTTGACGATTGTTCCAAACTCAAGGATAAAGTCTCCCAAGAAGAAATGGATTTAGAAGACTTCAAAGCTCGTCTTGCAGAACGCCAACAGTGGTTGCAAGACAAGAGACTTGAAGTCTCAACCCTGCGTAATGAACAAGAGAAGCTACAGCGAATACTCTATCAGATAGAGAATAAACATCGAAACAA
This sequence comes from Bacteroidota bacterium, assembly GCA_024276375.1. Classification (GTDB taxonomy): domain Bacteria; phylum Bacteroidota; class Bacteroidia; order Chitinophagales; family Saprospiraceae; genus JAJRXG01. Next base: position 5,836 of record JAJRXG010000024.1, read on the forward strand.
TGCCGATGCACTTGAGCAACTGAGCCAACAGTTGACACTCAAACAAGAAGAAAACGCCCAGTCTAAAAATCAAGTTGCCACTAAAGAATCTACATATCATGAATTGTCTTCCCAATCTATAGATGAATCAATAGACCAAGCCCTTTCCGCCCAAATAGAGTCAGCCTATACCGCGTATCACCAAGCGGGAATAGAACGGGATGAAGCTCAGCGTAGATTGTTTGAAGTAAAGAATCTATCGAGCATCGCCGACAAGGATGTTGAGTACCACGGCAACATCATAGAAGGTATAGAAAAAAGACTTGACGAAATGAAAGTCGAAAGTACTCAATATCGCAATTCACTGGTTTCCTTTGAAACCCGCTTGACAGAGGCCAAAAAATATTTAGAAGAAATGTATGCCGAAAAACGGGTGTTTCAAGAGAAACTGAGCCTCTTTGAAGAGACGTATTATAAGGAAAAAGGACAAATATTCGAATTTGAAGAAAAAATCACCCAACTGAGGTCTAAAGTATCCCGGAAGGATCAATTGATAGCCAATCTAAGTGAAAAGAAATCAAACTTATCCTATGAGGTAAAAGCCATTCATGAACGCAATTCTATTGAATTTGGCATTGAGATCGACACCACGGCATTTCCCGAAGAATATGAAGGGGAAGACCTCGAAGTACTCAAAGAACTAAGAAACAAGCTCCAGCATAGAATCCGAAATTATGGAGACATCAATCCCATGGCTATAACCGCCTTTAATGAAATCAAAGAACGATATGACTATATCTCCAAAGAACGCGACGATGTATTGCAATCTAAAGTATCACTCGAGGAGACGATTCAGGAGATAGAAAAAACTGCATCAGAGCGATTTAACATCGCTCTTGAAAATATAAGAGTCAACTTTAGAAGAGTCTTCCAAAGTTTGTTCTCCCAAGATGATGATTGTGATATTGTCTTGCTCAATAACGATGATCCCCTCAATGCCAATATTGAGATTATGGCCAAACCTAAAGGCAAAAAACCCAAATCCATCTCTCAGCTATCAGGTGGCGAAAAAACGCTGACGGCAGCATCATTCCTCTTTGCATTATACTTGCTAAAACCTGCACCTTTCTGCATATTTGATGAAGTAGATGCTCCATTGGATGATGTCAATGTCCAGAAATTTAATAAAATCATAAGAGAGTTCAGCAAGGACTCTCAATTTATAGTGATTACCCACAACAAACTGACTATGGCTGAAGTAGATGTGCTATATGGTGTTTATCTAAAAGAACAAGGCGTGTCAGGAGTTAGTGCTGTTGATTTTAGAAAATATGAATCCGCAGAATTGCTTGAAGAATCCTAGAAATGCCTATACATTGCGTGAATAATATTGTTGCACTTCAATCATACATCTGCTATATATCGCGTGCACATTGCAGTGCAAAAAATACGGCTAACCGGAAACGAGCAGCAAGCCATTATTGGTCAAATCTATTTTTAAAGTATGAAGAATACAAGCCTTCTATTTGCAATTTTATTGTTCAGTGCATCTTACATTATAGCGCAGCCTTCTCGATGGCAGCAAAGCGTAAAATATAAGATGAAGATTGACTTTGATGTCGATACTCATACATATAAAGGAGAACAAGAATTAAAATATTATAACAACAGTCCCGATACATTGACCAAGGTTTATTATCATCTATACTTCAATGCATTTCAACCGGGTAGCATGATGGATGTACGTTCACGAACCATTTCTGATCCTGATCGCAGGGTCGGTGATCGAATAAGTCATCTCAGACCTGATGAGATAGGATATCAGGTTATTGATGAACTCAAACAAGATGGTCAATCATTGCAATACGATGTAGTCGGGACGATATTGGAGGTTATACTGGATAAGCCCATTTTACCCCACAAAAACACCACTTTTAAAATGAAGTATCGAGCTCAAGTACCGATTCAAATCCGCAGATCCGGTCGAGACAATGCCGAAGGTATCGATTACTCGATGTCTCAATGGTATCCTAAAATGGTCGAATATGACATTTACGGTTGGCATGCCAACCCTTATGTAGGAAAGGAGTTTTATGGTGTCTGGGGTGACTATGAAGTAGAAATAAAAATCAATGGGCGCTACACCGTTGCAGCCGGAGGGGTACTGACCAATGCAAAAAAAATAGGACGTGGATACAGTGATAAACAACGCAAAATTAAAGACAAGAAAGTCACTTGGAAATGGAAGGCACAAAGAGTGCACGATTTTGTTTGGGCAGCAGACAGGGACTATGTAGTTGATCATAAGGTGATGTATGATGGGACTACATCCTACTTTGTGTATCAACCCGGAGAGCGCACGACAGAGACGTGGAAAGCACTACCCGATATAATGGATGCCGCATTACAATATGCTGATCAACATTTTGGTAAGTATCCCTATCCCGTATATTCCTTTATTCAAGGTGGTGATGGTGGTATGGAGTATCCCATGGCGACCTTGATTACCGGCAATCGCAGTTTGTCAAGTCTGGTAGGTGTATCCGTCCACGAATGGATGCACAGTTGGTATCAAATGGTACTCGGAAGCAATGAATCTCTTTATGCATATCTCGATGAAGGTTTTACCTCCTATGCTTCCAGTCAAGTCATGAATTATTTGAAAATACAAAAATTAATACCTGGACGTCCGGTGGACAATCCCATGCTTAATAGTGTCAACGGCCTGCTAAGATTTCACAAAAGTGGACTTGAAGAACCACTGTCGATACATTCTGATCACTTTATGACCAATGCCGCTTATGGAGTTGGTGCTTACACCAAGGGATCCGTCATGCTGGAACAACTGAAGTATATAGTGGGAGAAGATGCCTTGTCTCGAGGTTTAAAAAACTACTACAATCTGTGGAAGTTCAAGCACCCAAATGTCTATGACTTTATCCGTGTGATGGAGAAAGCCTCCGGATTAGAGTTGGATTGGTTTCAGCAATATTATTGCAACACTACAGATTATCCGGATTATGCCGTTTTGTCTGTTGCCGATCAAGAAGGAAAGACCAACATTCTACTTGGAAAGATAGGAAGAATGCCCATGCCCATCGACCTCGTCATTACCTATAAGGATAGTACCAAGACATTGGTCAATATACCCCTGAGAATTATGCGAGGTCATAAGACCAACGAAGTAGAGATGATGCAATATATTTTGGCCAAAGATTGGCCTTGGACAAATCCTGAATATGTTTTTACGCTGGATGTTCCACTCGATGATATTGCCAAAATAGAAATTGATCCTAGCCAGCGTATGTTAGATCTCAATAGAGACAATAATTTTTGGGTAGCAGACCCCGCCACCAATGATTAAGCGGGCAATGGTTGTCACCAAATATTAGAAAATCTAGATGTTGGTACTCAAGTCATTGTAGTATGTATTTTCAAATGATATTGATCTATTGATCAATATCGGAGGACTCTGCCAAGTTTTTATGGCATCCCCAATTTTTGTTACTATTCAGGTAGGCGGTAACTATTCAGCAACCACAAGTTTTTGCCAGAAAATGCCCTTTTTGCACCTGTCTTTGCCAGATTTTTCTTACGTAGCGATGCTACGCTGCAAAAAATATGGCTTCGACAGGAACAAAAATGCCTATTTACTGTCTAAAA
>JAJRXG010000259.1 GCA_024276375.1 Bacteroidota bacterium
TCAGCGTGATCGATCATACCGACATGGTAGCCCAATGCGTTTAGCAATTTGATCGTTGCGATTCCTACAGAGGTATCGTTGTAATTGGTAAACTCATCGCAGAATAACGTGACAGAGCCATTGGGATATATAGAGGGATCTGATTGCGGATAGGATCGATACCACTTGCGCAATGATTGTTTGGCGAGTAAGGGGAAGGATCTTTCGGGTGCTATTCCGATTAACCTTTTGAATCCCGTACTGAGGACGGTGTTTTGGAGCACGAAATTATACAGAGCGGGAGCAATGCTGCCCAGTCGATTGAGGGTGTTGACGTGCGCAAAGAGTCTGGCGCGAAGTGGTATTCCGTTGGATTTGTAATATTGAAAGAGGAATTCGGCTTTCAAGCCGGCCATATCGATATTGGAAGGGCATTCGGAGGTACACCCTTTGCAGGAAAGACATAGATCCATGCTTTCCTTGATTTCTTTATGGTTAAATCTGTTTGCCTTGGTGCTACGAGTCAAAAATTCCCTCAAGGTGTTGGCTCTCCCACGTGTCGCATCTCTTTCGTTGCGAGTAGCTTGATAACTCGGACACATCGTCCCCCCCGAAAGTGGCAATTTACGACAGTCACCGGAGCCATTGCATTTTTCCGTCAAACGCAAGATTCCTCCTTGATGACTAAAGTCCGTCAAAGTATCTATATCGAAATTTTTCTGATCAACCTCGTATCTAAGAGACTCATTCATCGGTGGTGCATCGACTATTTTGCCGGGATTGAAAATCCCATTGGGATCCCAAGTCGATTTTATACTACGGAACAATGCGTAGTTTTTTTGCCCTACCATGAGTTCAATAAATGGTGCTCTGACACGGCCATCTCCATGTTCACCACTCAGAGACCCATTGTATTTCTTTACCAGATTTGCGGAAGCGAGACTAATGTCATAGAAGAGTTGACGATCCGTCTCTTGCTTGAGGTTGAGGATGGGGCGCAAGTGAATCTCTCCTGCTCCGGCATGAGCATAATATACAGATTGTTGTCCAAATGTGGTCATTAATTGCTGAAACTCCTGAATATAATCCGGGAGATTTTCGACGGCAACAGCTGTATCTTCGATGCACGCCACTGCTTTTTCATCACCCGGTATGTTGGCGAGTAAGCCTAGACCTGCACTTCTCAAGGCCCAGACTCCTTTGGTCTCCGGTGCATGTAGAATAGGGTAGTGGTAGCCCAAATCTGCATTCTGAATATCTCTAATCAATGTCTGTGCCTTGGATTCGGCCTCCTGGATAGAACGCCCCCTGAATTCTATAAGAAGAACTGCTTTGGGGTCTCCCTTGATGAAGGTGCGATTGCGGCTATAGGTGATATTTTCCTTAGTACAATCCAGGATGATTTTGTCCATTAATTCACAGGCTGAGGGATGATGGCGCATCGCTACTTGTGTGGCAAGCATGCTCTCATGTATGGAGCTAAAGTGTAGTGCAACAACTACTTCCTCAGGATCGGGAAGTGGACTCAGTGCAACCTTGATCTCTGTTATAAAAGCGAGAGTACCTTCAGAACCACACAGGAGTTTACAAAAATTGAAATCTTCAGAATAGTTCGTGTCAAATACCTTGGATTGTAGGAGGTAATCCAAGGCGTATCCTGTATTGCGGCGATGTATGGATGACTTGGGAAAATGATCTAAAATCTCTCGACGTGTGTCGATCGGAGTAAGCAAGTCCCGGATGTGACGATAGAGTTGTCCTTCCATTGTAGGCAATTGAACCTTGGCTTTAAACTCGCTAGGGGTGGTTTTTTTAAACGTTGTTATGGATCCATCACTGAGTATAGTTTCAAGAGATATCACATGCTCCCTCGTTGATCCATATACGATCGAATTGGTGCCACAGGAGTTATTCCCGACCATTCCACCCATCATAGCCCGATTGGCAGTAGCGGTGATGGGCGGGAAGAAGAGCCCTTTTGGGGCAAGGATGTGATTTAATTGATCTCGGATAACACCGGGTTGAACGATGACCCATTTTTCTTCTTCGTTTATTTCGATGATAGCATTGAGGTAGAATGAGATATCGACGACGATGCCTTGGCCAACACATTGACCTGCCAGAGAGGTACCTGCAGCGCGAGGAATCATTGAGATATGATGCCTGTTGGCAAATCTGATGAGGGATATGATGTCTTCTTTAGATTTGGGAAATGCCACGGCAAGAGGTTTCTGCCTATACACAGAAGCATCTGTAGCATAGAGGATTTTTACTCCATCGTCCCAATATAAATCGCCCGCCAGCTGATTTTTTAAGGCCTTCCACTGGGCAGTGCTTATTTGCCTGCTATGTTTCATAAATTAAAAATGGGTCACTCCTAAATCTCACAAAAAACCAAAAATACTTCTATTGGGAAGCCTTTTGCCTTCCTCTATGAACTGATACTCAGGCATCACTGAATGTCGAAAATAAGAATCTCATCCAAAATAATTCATTTTATGAGAATGGCAAGACAACGGAGTGACTCAAAGATCACTAAGATCGCATACATTTCAGATAAATACTCTAAAAAGTTCAGTGGTAGGATGATATAAACCCTTGTTTACTTAAAAAAAGTCGTAACTATTCAGGTAGGCGTCATTTTGGCTAAAAAAAACACTTTCCCCGTCATATTTCCGCTATTTTTTTCGCCGTAGCGTTACTATACCTCAAAAAATAAGCGTCATCTCACGAAAAATTGCCTTTTTTTATCTCAAAAACACCCTCCTGAATAGTAACAAAAAGTCAACTTATTTGTCATATATCCGTCGTTCGGCAACATTTTTGTGTTAAGAGATGTGTCCTTGGTAAAACGGGATGTCTTATAGGCGTCTTAGGGAAGATTTAATGTTTTCCCGGATGGCAAATAATTCGTTAACAATTGGTTTTCTAGGAAGGGGTTCCTAGATAAAAGAAAAGTAGAGCTGCTCAAAGGAGTGGCTCTTTTCTTTTTAGGTAACGGAGATTCATTGAAGCTATAGTTGAGCATCCCCTTCAGCAATTTGAATAGCCCGTTTGGATCAATCTACATAACCTTCAGGTGGGATGCCCTTATATTGTCCCAACTGATAGTGTGTATAACAAATAGCATAAAATAGGATTTCCCTTGATGAGTGAAACAAATCAACACCTCCCCACCACGCATTGCCAGCTGATTCCTAGGACTCAATAAAGCATATTGCCCCGGTCTTTAGACTGGGGATAAAAACAGATCCACTGTATTGGCTTTAGCCATTAATATGCATAGACTTGTTAA
>JAJRXG010000260.1 GCA_024276375.1 Bacteroidota bacterium
ACCTCCATGCCAACCTTGCTGATGATGCCGATCCCAATGATCCTGATAGCTATGCTGATTTTAAACTCAATGACTATGCTCCTACCTTGATGCATGAAGAAGCGAAAAGGTTTATTGATAGAAACCACGGCAGCCCTTTCTTCCTATACTACGCATCCCCGATACCACATCTGCCACTACAAGCTCCTGAAAAGTGGGTCAAGTATTATCAAACCAAATTTGGTGACGAAGAACCCTATATTGGCAAGGCCTACTACCCCAATCGCACCCCAAAGGCAACATATGCCGCAATGATCTCTTATCTCGACGAACAAGTAGGTGACCTCGTGATGCTATTAAAAAATCTCGGAATATATGACAATACCCTCATTATTTTTACAAGTGACAATGGGCCGACCTATGTAGGCGGTGTCGATGCTGAGGGCTTTAATAGTGCAGGTCCCTTTCAAGAAGGTAGTGGATGGGTCAAAGGATCTGTCAATGAAGGAGGTATTAGAATTCCCATGATTGCGCATTGGCCGGATAAAATCAAACCCAATACAACCACAGATCATATTTCGGCCTTTTATGACCTTATGCCAACCCTCGCCGAAGTAGCTCAAACTCATGCTCCCGAGGACATAGACGGAATAAGTTTCTTACCTACACTAATAGGTGATCAACAGCTCAAGCACGAATTCCTCTATTGGGAATTTCCCTCCTACTCAGGTCAACAAGCCATACGGATGGGCAATTGGAAAGCCATCAGAAAAAACATTCTCAATGGCAATCTTGAAATAGAACTCTATAACCTCGGTGAAGACCTTCAGGAACTCACCAATGTAGCACAAGATCATCCCAAAATAGTCGCTCAAGCTCAACAATTAATGAAGTCTCAACACCAGGAAGCTGAACTGGATGCCTTTAAAATGGAAGCATTGGGTGATACCAAAAATGCTTACATAGAAGCTCAACAACGTGCCAAAATGCTAGCAAAATCCAATGATGTAAACATACAACTCCTAGATGGCTACTTTTTGCTGACCAACAGAACTCAAATCCAAGGTGCAAATATCGCCCCAAATGCAGTGACCCTTCTCAATCAAAAACTAAGGCAGACAGGTGGATATCAACTAAAACCTCCAACATCCAACAGAGGAACCCGTATTACTATCCAAAAAAATGGCGACATCCCCAATGGTAAGTTCACTTTAGATGTTCAAAGCAAGTCGCTTCATATTCGAGCTGCTGACCAAAGTGGATTTGAAAAGGCAATAGCAACGCTGATATCCTTAATGGATCAAGATATACACGGGACAATAGAAATGCACAATCCAGTCTGGTATATAGCCGCAATGCAGATGCAATAAATCACCATCGGATCATCCTCCATAAACCTGAGTGACAAATAACGCCTTCTTCTCGGGGTGCCACTTTATAGCAGTGCCGACGTACTTGAGCCTGGGATTTCTCAAATGCTTCTTGGCGCCGTATGAATTGATCCACGACTCTATCATCTTGTTGGCCACATCCAGGTACGTTAGTGTAGCCGATTTAACAGCGTCCCCCCCTTCGGTAAATATAGTGTTGAATGTGAAGTATTGGATATTCTCTTCAATATATCGCATATCTCCACCCAGATTCTTCACCCTGTCCTTGGCCGTTTCCATTGTGTAGTCGTCTTGATGATGTCCAAGCCTACCTCGATTTGCCTGATAATTGTTCTGATGTACTGCTGCAGCCCGCAATACCGCATTGGGAGTCAAGGCACTCAGTTTGAGTCCGCTTCTCAATACATTGATCTCCGAAACAATCAGGTTGATTAAGTACTGCTCGTCCAAATTCTCGGGATCAACCTTTTGACCCGAATCCGTAATCCATGTCTCCGGAAGACTGCTTAAGGCCTCCTTGGCTTTCTCCTCCTTAGATTGACAAGAGGTCAGATTGAATAAATAACAACTCAACCCAATCAACAAGTATATATTAACTCTTCTCATGCTTTTAAAATATGGGAGCAAGGTATCCAAAATCAGATAAAACAACATAGTTTAACCCCAAGTCTTTCTCCCAAAACCTAGTGTATTCCCGAAGTTTTAGAAAATACATGGGCAAAACATTTATAAATTAAATCCCTATTTATATCTTTCCGAACTATTGAGTATCAATCAATTAAGTAGAAAATATAGATTATGAAGAAGACGTACACACTAGTTATTTTTTCCTTATTTATAAGTCTTACGTTGTCAGCATCATATGACAATAAGGAATGCGAAAACATCTATTGTACCGAATATGAATGGTACAACAATGGTGGAAGATTTGATCCCCACTCTATTCATTGGCCTTTGCACTATACAGGAGTTGTTTACAAAGATCGCGTTGATGGAGGAAACAAAGATATCGAAATTGTTTACGGCAGCCAGGCGCACTATGGCAAAGAAAATCAGACTTCCTTGTATGAATACCGCAAGATGCCCGAATGCCCCAACCCATGGTATTTAAAGGAAGGCATCAAAATGCCGGATCCATTTGAATGTACGTATGAAGTAGATGATAAACCCACTTGGATTGATTCCAAATGCAGTAATATATTTGCCGGATATGAAGACCAAATCGTCTATGTCGATGGCCCTTCTTGCAAAAAAATATTGCGGCATTGGACGCTCATCGATTGGTGTAAGTGGAAGCCAAATACAATCGCCAATACCTATAATGAGAGATATGTTCTCGTTCATAATCCCTATACCGGCAAATCATACTTTACTTATGGACGTGGATATCACGATGTAGAATATGACGGTTATTATACGTTTACACAGGTCATAAAGATCATTGATAAAACTCCGCCTGAACTGGCCTCTTGTGAGGACTTATTTTATAATGTCGAACGTGGCAAATGCGAAGCCAAGGTCAAGCTCAAAAACAAAGTGATCGATTCCGGCCCCTGTCCGGGAGAGCAGATGACCATCGAGCTAGTAGTTACAGATTACGAAGGCAAACACATCGTGAGCAAATGGCTCTATGCTAAACACAATCAATACTTTGATGTACAACTGGGCAATCTTGAAGCTGGATATTATGATGTCAAGTGGTATTATAAGGATGGTTGCGGCAATAGCAATTCCTGTGTTCAAAAACTCGTCGTAGAAGACGACAATGCTCCGCAATTGCTATGTATCAAAGATCTCAGCACTTCTATAAGTGATCAATACGGAGTAACAATATGGGCAAGTGATTTTGTCCATAAGGTAGAAGGCAAATGCGATAACAAAGAAGTGACTATATCTTTTCAAGCCAATAGTGTGGAAAACAGTATGTTTTTCGATTGCAATGATGACCTCGGTATCCGCCAACTGACAGTTTATGCCACCGATAGTAGAGGCAACCAATCTTCGTGCAATGTGGAACTGTTTGTAGCAGATCACAATGCTTGTTCTGAAGACCTACAAGTAGCGGGAGCCGTATTTAACAGATACCGCGAACCCCTGCAAGGCGTAGAGGTTGATGTCTATCAAGGGGACAACATGGTGGCCACCACTACGAGCAACTCAATGGGGTATTACAATGTATATGGTGTACC
>JAJRXG010000261.1 GCA_024276375.1 Bacteroidota bacterium
ACAATAATAAATATTGAGGTCACTCCACACATACAAATCCGGACTTCCTAAAATCCTGACTGCTGTGGAATGACCCAATATCTTAAGCCTCAAATTTCATTATTGTGGGACAAGTCAAAATACAAAGTGACACAAAATTACGTGATTAACAAATCCTCAATCAATTCATAAGAAATAATTGCAAATCCAGACCATCTCCACTGATCATTGTTGTGGTGCTTCTCCAAGATAACATATCCCTGGAAGAACACTACACCAGTTACAAGATCCAATGTCATCTACACAAGCTTCCCAATGACCAGACTCTGCTCCCCTAACTGAATTTGCCCAACAATCCTCCCATCCCAATATACAATCACAACCACTACATGCTTTGGTTGGTGTAGTTAACACTAAGGATAACAATAATAAAACTGAAGTCAGAAACGATAATAATCTTGCTCTTTTCATGTTACTATTCAGGAGGGTGCTTTTGAGATAAAAAAAGGTAGTTTTTTCGTCAGATGACGCTTATTTTTTGAGGCATAGCAGCGCTACGGCGAAAAAAATAGCGGAAATATGACGGGGAAAGTGTTTTTTTTAGCCAAAATGAAGCCTACCTGAATAGTAACCTTTTCATTTAATAAATTTAATTTATGAATAAAATAACACAAGCGCTTGCAATATCAAAAGCAATATAGAACACTTTCTCCTTATAGAATAGTAACCAAATTTTAATAATCCCGACAACTTAGATATACTAAATATATGTTCAAAATACACGAAGCTACATTTATCATGAAATTGGATGCGCGACGTTATAAATGCATTCACAATAAAAACCGACGAATACGACATAAAAATCTGTGCTCACTCGACGCCTTAATGATAGGAATTAATCAAAACAGATACTATATGCAGAAAAAATATCTCCCATATTGCAGACTAATCTAAATATATATCCTATCTTTATCACAATAGATAGATGAGATGAAGATACTAATCCCTTTTGTTGGTATATTTTTAGTGGTCGTAGGATGTACGAATGTTGGCGCTACGAAGAAGGATGCTATAGATAAGGAAAAGCAAGATGACCCAACGATCCCTTCACTGCCCATCCAAGAGATACAGACCCTCACGGCTGAATCGAGGCCCTTTGAGGAAGAATTCCTACTCAATGGAGTCATACGTGCCCATGAACGTTTGGAGATTCAATCGGAGATCAGCGGATGGTTGACATTTTATAATCTGCGTGAAGGTGATCGGTTATCCAAGGGAAGTGTAATTGCAAAATTGGACGACAGCGATATACAAGTAGAGATCGCCAATAGACGCGTGGAGTTGGAAGAGGCTGACAATAAACGCAAGGAGCAACGCATGCTCGTCAGTGGTAGTGACTTCGGTATGGACTCTACACTCACACCGCAACAAATCGCCTATATCGATATATCGACGGGTTATAATCGCGCTGTGCAAGCCTTAAAAAGCACAGAATATCGATTGACCAAAACCGTCATTCGTACACCAATATCCGGTGTCATCGCAGATCGCAAAGTTCAACAAGGGCAGTGGCTCAATGCAGCAACACCCATCTGTACGGTGATAAATCCTGCGTCATTTGAAGCGGAGTTTTTGGTATTGGAAAATATCGTATTGCAATTGCGCAAGAATCAAAAAGTCGCCATCGAAGCCATGGGCGACAAAAGGATTCAAGGTATGGCTAAAATCTCCTCCATCAATCCAATCGTGGATAAAAACGGCCTCGTTAAAGTAAAAGCTCGTCTCCTCACAGGACACAATCGCTATTATGAAGGCATGAATATCACCGTCAAAGTAAAAACCCAAACACCCCCTTATATTATCATTCCCAAAGAAGCACTGGTGCTGAGATCCGGACGTGAAGTGGTGTTTGTCTATGATCCAAAAGATCAACTCGCTAAGTGGAAATACGTAAAAGTAGCCCATCAGAATAGTACCCTGATTGCCATCTCCGAAGGATTGGATATAGGAGATCAAGTGATATTTGATGGCAATCTCAATCTATCCCATGATGCCCGTGTGCAACTAGCCCAAAAACAATGATGAATAAGTCGTTCGCTCATACAAGTGCGGTAAGGGCCATACAAGTACAGTCTTATGCTTAAACAAGCGATACAGAGACCGATCGGTGTATTGATGGCTACCTTGGCGATCATCATTATCAGTATTGTGTTCATCCGTGGTATAAGTATCTCTCTGCTGCCTGATATTCCCATACCGCGGATCACGGTGCACATCAGTGCTCCCGATCTCGATGCACGTACACTTGAGAACACCGTCACACGATCTGTTCGCAGTCAACTCCTGCAAGTCAATCATCTCAAGGATCTGGAGAGCCGCACGCGCAATGGTTCTGCCACCATCGATCTACAATTGGAATACGGTATCAATACCAACTTGAGTTATATTGAAATCAATGAGAAGATGGATCAGATTATGACCCTGCTTCCCAAAAATCTGGAACGCCCTCGCGTTATCCAAACCAATATTTCTGACATTCCGGTCTTCTATCTCAATATGGAAGTCGTGGACTTGGATCTTACAAGCCATCTGGAGCTTTCAGAATTTGCCAAGCGCATCATTCGTCGTCGCTTAGAACAACAGGAAGAGATTGCATTTGTGGATATGCATGGATTGACGGAGCCTGAAGTGGTCATCCAACCCCGATACACCCTGCTCTCTGCGCTCAATATCTCCGAGGATGATCTCATTCAAGTCATCCGCCAGTCCAATGTTGACCTCGGCAATGTCCTCATCCGTGACGGACACTACGAATACTATATTCGTCTCAACAATAGGTTGTCAGATATCGATGATGTCCGCAATATCATCGTCAATCTCGGCAATCAAAATTATAACCTCAGCCAATTGGCAGACATATCCATGTCCGAGCGCGAACGTCGTGGATCATTCATGCGCAATGATCGCAGGGGGCTGAGTATGGCCATTCGCAAAAAAGCCGGTTCCAACAACTTTGCCCTGCGCCAACACATGGACGAATTGCTCACGGCATTTGAAAAAGACTATCCCAATATCCGGTTTTCGCTGGCCAACGATCAATCTAAAATATTGCAATCTTCCTTCAATAGCTTGCGGCAGTCACTGTTTTATGGTTTGGGATTTGCAGGCCTCGTGCTGTTTTTCTTTTTTAGAGATTGGCGATTGCCGCTATTGATTGTATTGGTGATTCCCATTGGGTTGATCATCACCCTCTTTGCATTTTACTTACTGGGATTATCCATCAACATCATCTCGCTATCCGGATTGATCTTAGGCGTGGGATTGATGATCGACAACAGTATCATCATCACCGAAAACATCAAGCAACATCAATCCAAACACTCCCTTGCCGAAGCCTGTTCGATCGGTGCCAATGAAGTCATTCGACCCCTTATAAGTTCGGCATTGACCACTTGCTCGGTATTTCTCCCGCTGATATTATTGAGTGGTCTGGCAGGGTCTCTATTCTATGATCAAGCCTTGTCGATATCCATCAGCCTTACCGCATCACTCATCGTGTCGTACTTTTTGCTGCCGGTATTGGCGCATCTCCTATTTAGAAAAAACCATATACATCATGTTCTCCCTCATTCTTCTGACAACGCTCATGGCAAAATTATCAATGGAATTATAAAATTGCGGTGGCCGCTGCTCGGGCTGTTTATGATTCTACTGATCGCTTGTTACTACGTGTTTCTATTGGTTGACAAAGAAGCATTTCCACAAATCACAAGATCCGAATATCAACTATCCATAGATTGGAATGAACCCATATCTCTTGAAGAAAGTGAGTTGCGCATTTCTGCTCTGTTTGATCAACTCAAAGAGGATATTATAAAAAGCAATGCATACATCGGCGAATTGCAATATCTACTCCTCGAAGAAGAACAAAATCTCAATGAAGTGGATATCGTATTATATTTTAACGCCCCTCCTACTCCATCCAAATTAGAAAAACTCAATCGTGATTTTAAATCCCAATACCCCAATAGCCTCCTCAAAGTACAACCGCTGGCCAATGTTTTTGACCGCATATTTGGCAGTGATCCCGTACCAGTATATGCCCATATACAATCGATACAATCTGTATCTCTACCAGAGCCGGAACAACTACAGATCCTGATAGATACCCTTCGTCAATATGGCTTCAACCAACAGATGCCACCGATGAACAATTATATCCAGCTGAATATCGACTATGAGAAACTCCTCTTGTACAATGTCTCGTTTGATGCCCTTCTCGGCAAATTAAAAGCAGCATTCAGATCCAATGTCATCACACAACTCAAGAGCAATGATGCATTTGTCCCGATCCAATTGACCCAACTCGTTAGAGCTGATATCCATGATATCCTCGCGCAACAGAAAGTGCGCACTTCCGGTGGCGATGAGCATAGTCTTGCCCACTTCGTCTCATTGACCAATAAAGAATACTATAAAACCATCCCGGCAGGCAGATCAGGCGAACGTATCTCTCTCCCTTTGAAAACTTATGAACCCACAGTATTGGACAAGATGAGATCACTCATTACTTCTTTCAATCAATACACTGTACAATATGATGGATCCTACTATGATAATCAAAAAACCCTCAACGAACTCCTACTCATCGGACTACTCGTATTGGCGCTACTTTATCTGATACTTGCCGCACAATTTGAATCCTTTATTCAGCCCCTCATTATCGCATTGACATTGCCGATGGGCACATTGGGTGCATTGACTGCGCTATATTTATTTGGCGAAAGCCTCAACGTTATGTCTCTCGTTGGCATCATTGTACTCAGTGGTATAGATGTCAATGATGCCATCCTTAAGGTGGATATATTCAACCGCAATCGATCCAAGGGTATGGACGTTCGTACAGCTATCATACGTGGTTCAGAGCAGCGATTGAGACCGATCGTTATGACATCACTTACAACTATATTGGCGATGCTACCCATCCTCTATGCTGTGGGATTGGGCGGAGAATTGCAACGACCACTGGCCGTGGCACTGATCGGTGGATTGCTGAGCGGTACAGTAGCGAGCATTGTAATGATTCCAGTATTTTACTCTATAGTTTATAAGCGGAATTAGAGCGATCAGCCTATCTCCAATATCATTTGTTTCTCATCTATTCGCAACATGAGTCTTCAATCTATGTGTAAAATACGATTCTTAGTCAACTCCAAAAACCGGGTTTGTAAGCAATACCATTTATGCTACCGAGCTGCAATCATAATCCCTGAAATTCTATATTATAATGCTATCTCCAAAAGATCATATCGGCTCTCTACCTCCGGGTCAAATCTCAATGCGTAATACTTGTCCCCTACTATTAATCGCCACTCAATGGGCCATTGATAATGATTTTTAAGTTTTAACGTGGTCTTATCTATGACGTAAAGCTCACTATGCCTGACGAGCCCTACTTCCTCGGGTGTGCTTTTAAGGATCAACAAATTATTATTGAAATTAGAATTAATGATATTGGTTAGAATCGGCTCTCTATCAATTTTTGAAATATAATTTTGATCCATTGGCCTAGGTGGCGTCAATAAAGTGCCAAAATCAATATCTCTGTAATCCAATTTTCCTTTGGGAATATCCAATTTGAAAATTCGATTGTCATAGGCAAAATTAAAATACATTGTATCTCCTGCAATACTCAATGATGGCAAATAAAAGTTGGCCATAGCTTTGAACTTAACATACTCTTGCATGGCGTGAGGTGCATAAACATCTATTCTCTCAACTTCAGTGTTACCATAATCCAACTCAATGATCGAAAGGGTATCCTTGTCGATGTGATCCGGATAAACATTAAAGTACACCTTGCGACGATCTGTATTGACACAACTTGGATCTACACTAATCAGACCATTGGGATAAACAACGTCCTCTGACGCTGAGAGCTGTGCACTTGTAGCCAAGTCTCTTATCACACCCCTCTTCTCAATGATTCCCATCGTATCAACTATAGCATATCCCTTATTGTTAAGAATCAATATCTCCGTCCTGCTCAATACTTCATAGTCCGAAATCACATCTATGCTATTGGGACCCATTGATTGGGGACAAAGTGTGCCTCTACAGTACCCGACGACATCCCCATGCATAGAACGCGCTGCTCAAAACGATTCATAAAACATACGCACGGAGTACCCGCTACATGCTGATATTTGAGCAGTGATCTATATCCGCTGTAGCCTCGAGGAATACTATAAGCAACACTTTTGAGGACTTCAATATGCTCTTGCTTAGGAACCCTCTGTTGACATGACCAAATCAATACAAAAAGCATCAAAAACACTCCTCGTTTTATAAACAAAACAAACTGAAAATCATTCCTCATTATAATCATAAGTTGAAACCATTTTATCACCCACAGGTGGAACTATGACTATTTCTATTCCTATAGATCCCGAACTTTATAAAAAAGCCAACACGCTCACTACAACCTCTCTGCATGCCTTTCCAATCGATGAAAAAAATCAAGTATGTCTTGCTCCTCATTGTTGGGATTAACGATCGACATTCGGACAAACTCATTTCCCCGGAAGGAACCATATCCAACCATCAACTCCGAGGCTTCATAGAGACTATTGCATAGATGGGGCGCTGGTATATGCTTATAATTAAAGCATACGTTGATCGAAGGAGTATCGTGACACAGTGTATAGTCCTTATGGCTTCGAATATAGTCTCTGGCATATGATGCCAAATTATAATGTTGATCCACGATCTGTTCTAACCCCTCAGAACCAATAGATTTCCACAAGGCCCAAAACTTAAGCGCATTGTTGCGCCGGGCACATTGCAATGATATTTTGCCAGGGTTGATTTCATCACTGTCCGTCTGATAGAGATAGTTTGCATCATTGGCAAATGAGTCATACAGGCATTGCGGGTGTCTGGTAAGTATAAAAGAACAACTCAACGGTACTCCAAGCAACTTATGTGCATTGAAACTCACCGAATCCGCCGATGCACATCCTGCCAACAGGTACTGGTACTGCTTGCTAAACATGACCGCACCTCCCAAGGCGGCATCGACGTGCATCCAGACTTTTTCCTCCCTCGCAATACCGGCAATCTGCTCAAGTGGATCAAACGCTCCCAACACCGTAGTCCCGGCCGTGGCATTGACAAAAAACGGCTGCATCCCAGCCTTGCGATCCTTCCGGATGGCCGCTCGTAGCGCGACAGCGTCCATTGCGCCCCATTCATCGGCAGGGATCAACCGCACTCGATCCCTTCCGATACCGGCAAATGCCGCATTCTTGAGAACAGAGTAATGTGCTTCCTCCGAGGTATATGCCGTCAACTGCGACCCAGCACCTATACTCCGGATATCCGGAGCACTGCTGTCTCGAGCCATGAGCATACCCATAAAGTTGGTCATGGATCCTCCCGAAGCCATTGTTCCCGCCGACGTATCCGGCATTCCGAGCCTTTTGATCAAAGCATTGATGATCGCCTTTTCCATCAGAATCATCGGTCCGCCCACCTTGTAAGTGTACATGCTATTGTTGAGCCAAACAGCAAGCATATCCCCGATGACCGCCTTGCTCTGCCTGCCTCCAAAAAGCTGATTGAAAAAATGTCTTGTCGTCGTTTTGGGAGTCCAGCGCAACAATTGACCCATCGCATCTGCCCAGTCCTGATCACTCATCGGTGCATGGTTGACATCCAGATCAATCAATCG
This sequence comes from Bacteroidota bacterium, assembly GCA_024276375.1. Classification (GTDB taxonomy): domain Bacteria; phylum Bacteroidota; class Bacteroidia; order Chitinophagales; family Saprospiraceae; genus JAJRXG01. The sequence continues at coordinate 7,712 of JAJRXG010000261.1, forward strand.
ACTCATCTCCCCCGCACTACAGTATTGAGCTACAGGATGATCACGTTCCACCTCCTCTAAGCCAACTAGTAAATCTCTAAAGAGTTTAAAATCACTTTCATTCATTGCAATGCCTTGTTTGCGCTCCCTTCACTTCATCTTACTTCCGTAAACGGGTAAATAATATTGTAATGGCCTCAAAAGAAGTAACTATTCAGCACCTCTGTTTTTAGACAGTAAATAGGCATTTTTGTTCCTGTCGAAGCCATATTTTTTGCAGCGTAGCATCGTTACGTAAGAAAAATCTGGCAAAGACAGGGGCAAAAAGGGCATTTTCTGGCAAAAAC
>JAJRXG010000025.1 GCA_024276375.1 Bacteroidota bacterium
ATTTCGATAAGAGTACCTTCCTGCCATGCACCACCAAAAAAAGAAATACCGAGCGGTAAGCCATCACTCATGCCCATCGGGACAGTGATATTGGGGTAACCGGATTGTGCAGCCGGCGATGAACTTCCCAAGAGAAAAGTATCTCCATTTTTTAGGTCTGTTTTCCACGCGGGGCCATTGGTTGGAGCGACAATAGCATCTACATTATGTTGCGACAGAATCCGATCAATACCTTGATTACGAGCTTTATAGCGCAATCTCTTTAGCGTTTCTTGGTATTCTTGACTTTCCAGACTGGCTTTGGCCTGTGCCATCTCGAGATACTCTTGTCCAAAGTATTGCAATTCGAGGGAGTCTTGCAGATTCCATTGGATTAAGTCTTTAAGGCTCTTGATCGGTGCATCTGATCCGAGACTATTAAAATAATCATTGAGACCTTGTTTATATTCGTACAACATGATATCGAATGAATCTTCATTGACTTCATCATCGGATATTTTGTCAATTTCGATGATTGTAGCACCGAGTTTCTCCATATCCTGGATAGCACGCCGCATATATCGATCCACGTCACCGTGTCGTCCCCGAGAAGCCGTAAAGTGAGCCAGACGCTTACCTTGCAGGCCATCGGTTTTGAGATATTGGATATAATCAGTAGGTATATTATTTGGTCTGTCCAATGTTGCCTTGTCTTGGGCGTCTTGGTTTGTCATTACGGATAGACATGCGACGGCATCACTGACTGTTCTCGCCATAGGACCTGCGGTATCTTGGGTAGAGGATATCGGGATGATACCGGATCTACTGATGAGGCCTACGGTGGGTTTGATCCCGACGATACCATTGGTAGAAGCGGGACACACAATACTGCCATTGGTCTCGGTACCGATGGCTACGGAGCAGAGATTGGCACTCACTCCTACGCCCGACCCGGCGCTCGATCCACATGTATTGCGATCTAGGATATATGGATTTTTGGTCAGACCGCCCAGACCACTCCATCCACTCGTGCTTTTCTTACCACGGAAGTTGGCCCACTCTGACAAGTTGGCCTTGCCGAGGATGATAGCTCCTGCAGCCCTTAGTTGTGCTGTTACAGAACTGTCGGTCTTAGGTATAGATCCTTCAAGAGCTCTGGATCCGGCTGTAGTGGGCATATCGTAGGTGTCGATATTGTCTTTTAGCAAGACAGGGATGCCGTGCATGATACTTCGTGCACCGGATTGCCGCAATTCTTTTTCGAGCTTGGCAGCTTCATCAATAGCTTGAGGATTTACATAGATGACGGCGTTGAGCTGGATGCCACTCTGATCAATGGACGCGATTCTATCGAGATACCATTGTGTGATTTCTACGACACTGCGCCGACCGGAGATCATCATATCGCGGAGTCCATCTATCGATACTTCCGTCAAATCTAATGATGCAGAGGAAGATGTTCGTATGGCTTTTTCAGTACAAGACGAGAAAGTCCAAAACCCTCCCAATCCGATCCAAAAAGTATTGGATACAAATGAGCGTCTATCAAGCATAGTAAAACTGTTTTAATGATTATGGTTGTATGCCACAGTCACTAAAATAGATCAAATTTTTAATAACATCTATATCATTGGCTCAATTCTACCTTGAGCATACAAGACTCCTCCAAATATCTTAGTCTTGATGATGGCTTCCCCAACTCCATCCAAATTTTAACCTGATGCCCAGCGTAGGACTTGACAAGTCTGAATTGCTAATATCCGAAAGATTAGAACCGCTAAAAAAGCGGTATCCTCCATCAATACCCAATCTGAACCATCGCGTGATATTGACTTCCGCACCGATGGTAGGTTGTACGACAAATACACGATCAGATCCGACATCTTCGATCTTGAGTTTGCCACTACCACCTTGAAGGTAGAAGAGCGGATGAATAACCTTATGACTGTTGTAAGTGTATCCTAAAAATAAGTCATTGCCGGTCAATTCTATATCTTGACCCGATCCAGTGATATCACTCTTATAACTCGTCCATCCGACAAGAAAATCTTTGTTGAATTCAAAAGTGATTGAGCCTCCATTGCTCAGATTGTAGTCATCATTGAAGTCTGCCATGGCATTGTACGAGCTGGCCCAAAACCCTGTGAGATTGACACCGCCATATTTATTAAATACCGTTTCTTCATGTTGGGCAGAGAGGCTAAAAGCACTACTTAGGATGAAAAAGAATGTCAATAAGTTTTTCATAATCCGCTTTTTTAGTTTGATGTAATACACTACTAAACGTAAAGTAAGAACAAGTCAACAAAGGAATAAATGTTTAAGACGAGTTTAGGGGCTGCATCGATAGACGTTGAGTCTCTATTGATACTGCTATTGCAAATCCCTTACTTTTGATTGAGAGTCCGGTAGTTTGAAAAAATAATGCCGACAAGAAGCATCTAACATTTATCTTCGCCATTATTATGGAATACAAGTCTTCAGAAGGCATCTTAAAAGAGTTGAAAGCGGGGCAATACAACCCGGTTTATCTCCTTCACGGAGAGGAGGCTTTCTTTATCGATCAAGTATCGGACTACATAGAAGAACATGTTCTCGATGACGGTGGTAAGGCGTTCAATTTGTCTGTATTGTATGGTCGAGAGGTCGATAGCAAGCAAGTCTTAGATCATGCCCGGCAATTTCCGATGATGGCATCGCACCGAGTAGTTATCATCAAGGAAGCAAGGGGAATGAAGGATCTCGCCAAACTGGGGTCTTATATTGAGCAGCCTGCGCCACAGACGTTGTTGGTGATCGCTCACAAGGACAAGGCGATAGATGGCCGTATAGGATGGGTTCGCAAAGCCAAAAAACTTGACCATGTCGCTATCTTCAAAAGTGTCCCTATAAGAGATTATAATATCGAAAAATGGGTATCCGGCTATATTGCTTCTCAAGGGCTGTCGATAACCCCAGAAGCCAACCGACTACTATGCCAATCTCTAGGTACGGATCTGAGCAAAATCACTAATGAGGTCGAAAAAATCCAACTAAATATCGAGGATGGCAAGATAGATGTCGATGTAGTCACACGCAATGTAGGGATCAGTAAGGAGTTTAACGTCTTTGAGTTGATATCAGCCATCGCTAAAAGAGATGCCGCTCGGGTACAGTTTATTACAACTCAGATGGAAGCCAATACGAAGCGTGAACCCATCATCAAACTATTGCCGCAACTCGGCGCATTTGTGGAGAAATCCCTCGTAGCCCTGCAACACATCAATAAAGACGATCGCTCGCTGAGTAGTGTGCTTGGTGTGCATTGGATGTTTGTCAAGGATTATAAATCTGCTGTCCGCAACTATGGCGAGGGCGGATTGAGAAGGATGTACACATATATTGTCGAAGCCGATGGACGCGTAAAAGGGGTCAATTATCGACGGGGCGATCAAGATGTCCTAAAAGAATTGGTGGGGAAGATATTGTTGGGGTAAGAGGGTTTATGTTCGAAGATCGGTAAACGGGTGATATATGAATACATTTTCTGTTTTCTTGTTTTTAGAATTAAAAGCGCCACTCTTACGGAGTTCATTATATTCAAACTATCTAATTGTAAAACAAATAGTAGAATCTTGAGCATATTGTAGAATTATAATTTTCATCTTACTGTTTTAACTTTTATTTAACATAATTTTGTTGTCCGAAGTTGTCCGAAGTTGTCCGAAGTTGTCCGAAGGAGCAGTTTTATAAAAGAGAGATATGTCCTATATTGTTGGTGATATTGCAAGCGCTTGTTTTTTATTTTTTTTAAATATTTTTTATTATGAAAAAAACACGTAAGCTCTTTGTGTTGGGATTAGCTTTGTTGATGGTTTTTACTATTGTCCCACCAAAACCTGCTATAGCACAAGAAGTTGTTATTTCTTGCCCTGCACGGACTACGGGCAAATGCCATAAGATATTATTCATTGGTTGGATTGCTTGTTGCTATTTTACAGGAGGTCAAAATGATTATTGTGGTGGACAATCATGCGGAGGAAGAGGCACTCCGAGGAGGTGATTTAGTATATGTGACGGCAATAATAGTTTATAATAATATGGCAATTCAATATCATTTTAGAATTATTGATTCGCTGATGTTGAGTTGTTGTGTTATTTAATTTGTTGCGCTTATGAGAATGCTACTTTTTTCTTTTAGATACTGCTTTGTATTAATGCTTCTTGTATGTTGTTCTTGTGGGCGAACAGATATCAATGCCAGTGTTATAAATATCGTAATAGACGATGCTATTGTTGTTGATGATCTTAGTGCTATTATCGAGAATGTTCATGTATATAAGATGGGGGTGTCAAATGAGTGTTTTATAAATCATATTTCGAAGTTGCAAACTTATCAAGATCGTATTTATATTAAAAACCTAAAGTATAATGTAATGGTTTTTGATACTACAGGTCGATGCTTGTTTGCTTTCGATCACTTGGGAGACGGCCCGGATCAATACAGTTCATTTGCAGATTTTAACGTTGATCCTTGGACAGGCAATATTGAAGTTCTTGCCCACGGAGGAGTGTTTTATGTCTATGATCAGAACGGAGTGTTTCAGAGTTCCGATCGCATACCGATGCCTGATGAGGTTGTAACCTTTCAAAGGTTTAAGCGAATTTCAATGAATGAATTGCTCCTGTACCAGTGGGGTTTTAACACAGAAATATTTTATATTTATTCTTTTAAAACTAAAACTATTATTAGTCGTTTTTTACCAACAAAGGATGTCGCGAGGTATTATAATTATCTACCCGAGGAGATTTCCTATAATATAAACGACAAGTACTATGTTTTTAACGATCAAACTAGTAAAGTTTACCATCTTGGAGATTACGGTGTGAATGAGGTTATGAGTTTTGAATTCTCTGGCAAGGCCCTAAACTGGACAAAATATCAGAATGAGTCACATGAAGATGAAATGTTTACCGATTATACTGACAGGATGAATGTAGTCCATCCGATCCTTGGATTTTCATCTGACTATCGAGTTTTTATGGTCAATGATTCTGATCGATTTCGATTTCTTCTGCGTTCAGATATGCATGAGAATCAATTTTTGGTATTGTCAGATAGTATTGCTATGGATTACAGTTTTATATTTTATCTACCTTTTTCTGAGAGTATTGATCCTGATGGGTCATTGAGGTACTACGGGGTTATTACTGATTTATCTTCTAATTTGAAACATTTTCAGAATCTTCCTAGTGTTGATTCTGTGGAACTACAGATACTCAGTGAATTTAATCCTGGTCGGGATAATCCTATTTTATTTAGTTATAATATCAAGAAGGATATATAGAAGTTGTCCTTTATCAATACCTATTGTCGTAATATGAATAATAGAATGCCAGACAGGGGTTGAAGAGTAGCGTTTTTTCAAGTAGCAACAAAAATGAACAATCTCTTTTACAGTACAAGAGATTATCACCTTCTGAGCATGTCGAGGAGTAGCGCCTGTTCCTACCCTCAGTGAGTGGGATATGATGATCCTTGGTTTGCTTTTTATGATCATAGGAATGACAATTATTGAGCGCAGATCAGAAGGAACACTTGTGAGCACATAGTGATGCAATGAGCAAGGAGTCTGCTTAGGAATAGTTCGTTTAAGGGTGTGAATTAA
>JAJRXG010000026.1 GCA_024276375.1 Bacteroidota bacterium
AAAATGTATTTGTATTGTCCATCCCGATCTCCAGTTTCTTTCCAGAAATTGTAACGGATGTTTTGATATCCCAATTCCGCAACTACCCTATTGAAATCATCAGCAATTGCTACAAATTCGGCTTCATCGTCAACAGTTTTTAAATTTACAGGATGGACAGTTCTGAAACCAAGGATCGGATTTTTATCCTTTTTAGTCATTTTTTGACCCAAAACGATAACCGGGATAGCTACAAAAACAACAGCTATGATAAAGGACTTAGTGAAATTTGTCATGATCTTTTCCTTGTCTTATGGTTGATAGGATAATAATGGTATCAAACTTAGTCAAACATTTAATAGTTTTATACCTTTTCGCAATTCCTGACCAAGGGCACATCAGATACTGAATATGATATTGGAACGATTCAGGAGCAAATAAAGACATCATGACAAGGACAAACAAGGGTATATCTTGAACAGAATTAAAGTTTTTGCCAGAAAATGCCCTTTTTGACCCTGTCTTTGCCAGATTTTTCTTACGTAACGATGCTACGCTGCAAAAAATATGGCTTCGACAGGAACAAAAATGCCTTGGTACTGAATAGTTACGTTAGATGAGCAGAAGATTATTAATTCATGTGAATATTGCGTGTATATGTATAAGTTGATTAAAAGTTTTCTTTTTCTTTTTGACCCAGAACAAGTACATCATTTTACAACAATGGTTTTTGGGGTTTTATCCGGAACGCCATTGATAAAGCAATTGTTGAGCGCATACTATCACTATGAAAAACCTCAAATAGAACAGACTCTTTTGGGATTGCATTTTAAAAACCCGGTAGGGCTTGCAGCAGGATTTGACAAAAATGGGGAGTATATAGAGCAAATGTGTCTCTTGGGATTTGGATTTATTGAACTAGGAACTGTGACACCACGACCACAGGGAGGAAACGACAAACCGAGATTATTTCGACTCGTTAAAGACCGAGCGATCATCAACCGAATGGGTTTTAATAATAAAGGGGTTGATTTTTTAGTCCACCAACTAAAAAAGCGAAAAAAAACAGATGTGATTATCGGAGGCAATATCGGAAAAAACAAAGACACCCCCAATGAAGAAGCAGCAAAGGACTACCTAATCTGTTTTAAAAAACTCTATCCTTATGTAGATTATTTTGTTGTCAACCTTAGTTCTCCCAATACTCCAGGGCTGCGATCATTGCAAGAGAAAAAGCCTCTTCGCAAAATATTGAAAACCCTCATAGATTATCGATCTAAGCAGGACAAAGTGAAGCCTATTTTACTAAAGATAGCACCGGATTTGACTCAATATCAGATCAAAGATGTTGTTGAAATCGCCGAAGAATTAAATATTGATGGCATTATAGCAACCAATACTACGATACAAAGAGATCAACTAAAGACCCCTCAAGAAGAGATTGATAAGATCGGAGCGGGCGGGTTGAGTGGTCTGCCACTACAGAAATTATCAACCGATATTCTGGTACAGATCAAACAAGTGCAAAATACCAATATGCCACTTATAGGAGTAGGAGGAATAGATTCGGGTCTGGCGGCAGAGAAAAAAATGCAATCAGGAGCATCCCTGATACAAGTCTATACCGGACTTATCTATAAAGGCCCCATGCTGGCGAAAAAGATAAAAAAACACCTTGCAAAGTCAAGAAAATTAGCCTAGACGATTAGCGACAGCACCCCAATCAATAATGTTAAAAAAATTGTTGATATAATCTCCTCTCCTATTTTGATAATTCAAGTAATAAGCGTGCTCCCAGACATCAATACCGAGCAGAGGTGTTCCCGTTTGTTCAACAAGACCCTTCATTAAGGGATTGTCTTGGTTGGGTGTTGAAGAAACAAATAGTTGGCCATTGGCATCCTTTGACAACCAAGCCCACCCTGAGCCAAAGCGGGTTTTGGCAGCTTGGCTAAAGGTCGTTTTAAAATTGTCAAAACTCCCAAAAGCGGAATTGATAGCGTCCATTAAATCACCACTTGGCTCTCCACCACCGGCAGGAGACATAATAGACCAGTATAAGCTATGATTATAATGGCCACCACCATTATTTCGAACGCCTGTATCGCTGTCGGAAACCTGAGCCAAGATCTCTTCAATGGAATCTGTTGTGAAGGGGGAGTTCTTTAAGGCAGCATTTAGTTTGCGGACATAACCTGCGTGATGTTTGTCATGGTGGATTTACATGGTTTTGGCATCGATATTTGGTTCTAAAGCATCGAAGTCAAATGCCAGCTTTGGTAGATCAAAAGTAGGCGGAGTTGATAGAGATTCCACCTTGGGGTTCTTGTTGCCAGTGTTTTTTCCTTCGCTACACGCCATAAGAGGAGTAAGAGAAATGCCAAAAAGCGCAAGAGAAGAATTTTTCAGAAAAGTTCTTTTTTTCATTGTAAGGCGATTTAAGTAAACGTAAAGGTAATACAGAATTTAACTCTATGAATGTACGCTAAACGACAATGGGAAACTTCTTTAATGATGAAAATTTTTAATGGAGGATGGCGACCTTTGATATATCTTGCGTGCTGAATGAAACTATTGGAACACAAAATCACCCGGTGGCTAGGAGACAAGTGGTCTTCAACGAGAAAGAAACCGAGCCTAAAATGGTTGGCTAGGATCTTGTGGGGCGCAATTGTTTTAGGCATTTTAGCCGGAATACTGGTTTTTGTGATTATTTCAAGGTCTGATTTGCCGGAATTTTACGAATTGGAGAACCCACAATATGATTTGGCTTCGATAATTTATGATACTAATGGCAAGCAATATGGGAAATACTATATTGAAAACCGGGAGTTTGTCAATTTTGAAGATCTTTCTCCACACATTGTCAATGCGCTGTTAAGTGTTGAAGATGCCCGGTACTATCAGCACAGTGGGATAGATTTTAGGGCATTGATCCGTGTAGGTGTCAAATCCGTCTTATTGGGTCAACAAAGCAGTGGAGGAGGGAGTACGATTACCCAACAACTGGCCAAACTCCTTTTTGAACGGGAAAGTCTAAGAGGAAAGTCTTCTTTTCAACGCATGATCACATTGTTGTCCATAAAGTTTAAAGAGTGGATCACTGCGGTACGTCTTGAGAAGCGATATACCAAAGAAGAAATTTTGGCGATGTATCTCAACAAGTTTGAGTTTATAAACGGAGCTCATGGTATTCAGTCAGCGGCCAAGATCTACTTTGGCAAACCTCAAGAAAGACTCGAAATACAAGAAGCGGTGGTATTGGTGGGAATGCTGAAAAATCCCGCTTGGTTTAATCCCATAAGATTTGCTAAAAGATCAGAAAAGAGAAGGAATATTGTCATCAAACAAATGTGGAGGAACAACAAAATTGATAAATCTCAACGGGATAGCCTCATTGCGATTCCTCTGGATATGTCCGAATTTCACAGAAGTACCCAAAGCGAAGGGTTGGCACCGTACTTTCGGGCAGAGTTGACCAAATGGCTTAAGTCCCTACTCCTTCAACCCGAAAACCATAAACCGGAAGGAGGAATATATGATATCTATAGAGATGGACTTAAGATTTATACAACAATCGACGCCACGTATCAAAACCTCGCAGAAGAGGCACTCTTTGACCATCTCAAGGAGCTTCAAAAACGGTATTGGTATCGCTGGAAGGGAATGGATCCACTGACTTATGAAGCAGATGACCATCAAAAAAAGTTGAGAAAGGCATCAATCGATCGGCGTATAAGAGCAACAGACTTTTATAAGAAATCTTACATACAGCACTTTTCTTCTCTCAACCAAGCCGCTCAAAAACAGTTTGGAATATCGTTGAAGGAACCTACCATACGCAGATTGTTAAAAGATCCGGAGTATGTACAAATTATTGATCGCACCAAGCGAGACAAATTTAAGAATCTGCTTCGATCGCCCCTCTGGAATAAAATTTCAACCAAGTGGAAGATCTTTGAAAAAGACATTGACAAGATACTCAAAGAGGAGATAGAAGCCAAGGTGTTTGCCTATACTGAATCGCGTCAAAAGATAGAAAAAATGACACGCCGAGATTCAATTATTTATCATTTAAGACATTTGCAAGCGGGACTTATTTCTTTGGATCCACAAACCGGAGAAATCAAGGCGTGGGTAGGTGGCCCACACCATACGACGTTCAAATATGATCATGTAACGATGCGCAGACAGGTGGGATCAACCATTAAGCCTTTTGTATATGTTACGGCCATTGCTGTACAAGGAATTTCTCCTTGCCAAGAATTTAGTGATATACAATATACAATAGCACCCGGAGATGCTAACTTTTTTGTTGACTCAGAGTGGTCACCGTCCAATGCCAATGGAATCTTCACACAAAACCACTACAACCTATATCAAGGTCTGTTGTATAGTAAGAACTCTATCACCATAAGGCTTGTCAAAGAGTTGGGGACGGTAGAACCAATTAGAGATTTGTTGCACAATGTTGGAATTGACAAGTATGAACGCATTCAACAAGGCCGTTATGTAGTTCCAGAAGTCCCGTCCTTAGCTTTAGGATCTGTCGATTTGTCCCTTCTTGAGATGGCAGGAGCTTATACTACGTTTGCGAATGACGGGATATATTCAGAACCAACCTTTATCCACCGTATTGAAGACAAGAATGGGAAAATAATCTATCAAAGTAGTCCAATTCAACGGAGAGCCATCAATAAGCTCTACAATGCTGTGATAGTAGATATGTTAAAAAACAATGTTGGTGGAGGGTTTAACTTGGGTATAAAGACACCAGCAGGAGGCAAAACTGGTACAACAAATGACTATGCGGATGGATGGTTTATGGGGATTACCCCCAAATTAGTCACTGGTGTTTGGGTTGGAGGAGATGAAAAGTGGGTGCGATTTTACACATTGAATAATGGCCAAGGATTTGTAATGGCGAGACCTATATTTCAAAAGTATATGCAAAAACTTGAAGCAAGTGAAGAGGTTGACTTTGACACAGGAGTCAGTTTTCCCAAACCGCCACCAGGGTTTGAAGACTTGGTTGATTGTACGCGATATAAACAGCGAGATCCTGAAGAGGAAAGAGGAACTCGGATCGACCAAAAGATAGATCTTGATGAATTTGATGAGATTGAACTAGAGTCCGAATTTGATGATTTTGGAGAGATAGAAGAAATGATTGCTGATACGACGAGAGGAAACGAATATTGAAAGCAGTAACAATATTTGACAGGTTTCTCTGTTAGGATTTACATGTTTTATAACCTGGGAGATCCTTCATCATGTTGCACCCAAGTAAAGCTAGGAGAAACCCAAATCACGATGTATCTACTTGATTGGCAACCGACTATTAAGCCGTTGATGTTTTTGAAGAGCAAAATTTTGTTTTTTATTCATCTGCAGACGGCTCTTTTCTTTATTTTATGTGTCATGATCTCGGGCAAAGAACTCCTTGGACAAAACAATATATTTAATGCAAGAATGACCTTGAGTGTGTTGGATACAGCCAACAATAAGGCCTGTTATAACCTCGAGCTTTCCAATGGGGGCAATGTCGATTGGATTGTAGGATCCTTCAACCTTATATTTCTATATGATGCAAGTGTGGCGAGTTTCACCTATGACTCTTTATTGGTCAATGACATTGTATATGACCAACAGACCAATGCCAGCGTCACATCAACGACAAATTCATCGTTGCCTTATCGAGATTCCCTAGGGTTTGTCCGGGTCAATTTATCTTCTGTAGATCAATCTGCCATGTTCGATAGCGCTCGGTTGTTGTTGGATACATTTGGTACTTGGAGTCCAACGGTTCAACTATGTTTTGATTTAAAGATTAATCCAATAACTTCTCCAAATACGTGTTTGCAAATCAATTTTAGCACTCCTGAACTTCAAAGTGCATTGTCCATTCCGCCCAATTTTATGCAAGAGTGGGCAGGAGGGAATATTTTGGTGGATGTCTTAGAGGGAATCTTATTGGATGTGATTCCCGATCGTCGCTACAACTCATGTTTTGTCATAGAAGAGGATACAGAAGAACTCTGTACAGATGGGATAGACAATGATTTAGACGGTCTTACGGACTGTATGGATTTGGATGGTTGTTCGCCAGGCAGTATAAGACTTTCGACAACCTTACCTACTTGTGTGCTCCGAGAAGGAAGCATACAGTTGAATGGTGGCGGTTTGGGGGTTCGCTATAGTATCGACGGGGGCATGACATTTGTTGCGGATAGTATATTTTCACCATTGTTACCCGGAGTTTATGATGTGATTGCCCAAAGAGGAAGTATTGAGACATGTGCATTTAGTGAATTGATTATCCTAAATGCGCCGCAATGTGATGAGTTTGACGAGGCCTCTTGTATGGATGGCATAGATAATGATGGCGACGGATTGATAGACTGCGATGATCCCGACTGTCAACCTGTGATCAATAGTATTACCGTAGTAATCCCGGACAATTGTCTCCAATACGATAACGGAAGTATATCATTTACAACCAACTCTTCCGATGTGGAATGGAGCATTGATGGAGGACAGACATTTGCACAAGAAAACACAATAGATTCTTTAGGCCCGGAGACATACAATCTTGTTTTCAGAAATGCAATTACTTTATGTCTTTGGGCTCAAGACACGACGATTCGAATCGTTGCAAGCGATAGTATATGTTTGGAGCTTCCAGAAATGCTATGTGATGATGGCATCGACAATGACAATGATGGACTGATTGACTGTGCAGATTCGGATTGCTTAGAGACAGGTATGTGTATTGACAATATTTCCCCTTATATGCCCAATGTCATAAGACCGGGCTCCTTAAATAACGGTCGCTTAGAGATTATAACACAAAACAATCAAGTGTGGACGATTTTAGAATTTGAAGTATATGATAGATGGGGCAATCTTGTACATCAACGGAGCAACACAACTACTGGAGATGTTAATCACGGATGGAACGGACGATTTAATAATCAGAGAGTAAGTGATGGAGTTTATTTTTATATGGCCGTTATTACGCTTGGGGAGGTTAGAATACCTCTTTCAGGAGATGTTACAGTAATAAATTAAAGGAGGATCATCCTATTGCAAAACAACCATAAGGTTGTTGGGTATTTAGAAAGGCATGGTAAAAATGATCTGTAAGTGCTTGGTTTTCAAAACGAAACTCTAATTGAATTGCAGAGCCAAAGTTATGAAAAGACAAAAAGTTGACGCAAGGAAAATCAAAAACTTAACAATATGTTTTTAAATGACTTCTTTATCAAAGTAAGAATCTGTTATCTTTAATCTTAAAGACTTGTATATACGTTTGAATCCAAGGCAAATCCATTAAGACGAAAGTGAAGAAATCTTTGTTAATTAGTTTATTAGTAAGCTTTTGCGGCTATCTTTTTAGCCAGAATACGGGCATTTCTGATAAAGGGATTTCCCTAGATCAGGTTGCTGTAGTCGTTTTGGATGCCGTAGATAATGATCGGTTGATGGCTCAGAGTCGATCTCAAGGCGGGAAAGAAGGATCATTTAGATTTGCACATCAGATAATGACCTCTTTATCGATACAGGAGGAAGGGACATGGGAGAGTTTGGAAGATGGCAGGATGCTTTGGCGATTGAGGGTTCGTTCGGCAGGGGCATACTCTCTGAATATAGCTTTTGAAGATTTCAGATTGCCCTCTTCCGCTAGGATGTATCTGTATGATCGAGCTCGGACGTATGTAATAGGGCCGTTAACTCAAGCGGACAATGATGTTCATGAGGAGTGGTGGTCACCTATTATTCCATTTGAGGAAGTTGTAATAGAGATTCAGGTTACTGAGGAGCAAGCACCAAACATTAAAACCAAAATAAAAAGCGTACAACATGATTTTCAAGGTTTTGGAGCCTTGATATCAGGGTCTTGCAACATAGATGTGATTTGTGGAAGCGAAGATAATCTAGAGATTGTCGATCAGTTTCGAGACCTCATTAACAGTGTAGGAATGTTTTCATTGAATGGTCAAGACGCTTGTTCCGGAGGATTGATCAATAATGTTCGAAACGATTGTACTCCTTATTTTTTAACGGCGAAGCATTGTGAAGTAAATGCCAACAATGCAGCCTCTGTGGTTGTATATTGGAACTACCAACAAAGTTTTTGTAGAACACCGGGATCGGTTGAAAGTGGAAATGCGGGAGATGGTATGCGCAATCAGTTTAATTCCGGATCTAGTCTCATTGCGGATTATGACAGAACGGACTTTGCTCTTTTGCTTTTAGATGATCCTATTGATCCTGCGTACAACGCCTATTTTGCGGGATGGGATCGGCGCGGGACGTTGGTTGATTCTGCCTTATGTATTCATCATCCTCAAGCGGAAGAGAAAAGAATCAGTTTTGATTTTGATCCCTTATCACTATACACTCAAGAAGTATTTGCTCGGATTGAAGATTGGGATATGGGGACGACGGAACGGGGGTCTTCGGGAGCGCCATTATTTACTATGTCCGGACATATTATAGGGCAGTTGAATGGAGGGGAAGCCGCCTGTGGCAATGAAATGTATGATGATTTTGGCATGTTGGCTCTCTCATGGGAAGGAGGGGGAACATCCAGTACGAGATTAAAAGACTGGTTGGATCCCGATGGCACCAATGTTGAGACTATGGGAGGACGAGGGTGTTCGGATCTTGTTGTTGTCAATCCTCAAGATATAAGTATATGTGTTTTACAGACTCGGGAGGCAAGTGTTGGGATAAGTATTCAATCGGGGTATGAGAATGGAGTGTCGTTGTCGGTGGTAGAAGCAACAGAAGGTATAGCAGCAACTTTAGAAAGAGATGTATTGAATGCTGAAAGACCTGAGACGCGCATCAATATTGTATTAGACCCTCTTTTTGAAGGGACTCTGGGGAAAATAGTGCTCAATGTAGGAGAGGGAGTTCAAATAGATCGCATTGAAATTGAGTTGAATATTGATCAGGATGAGGCACCGGCTCCAACACCAATCTTTCCTACAGAAGGCACACAAAAAGTACGCTATAATGATCAGTTTATCTGGAGCGGGACAGCACAATCATATACCTTAGAAGTGTTTAAAGTGCTGACAGAAGGAAGTCTAGACACCCTATTATTTGAGAACCTCACAGATACGGTTTTTCCACTTCGAATTTTAGAATCTCAGACGCAGTATCTATGGCGCATTCAAGGAGTTAATAGTTGTGGATCCGGAGTGTTTTCGGAGCTTCAATCTTTTTCTACAGGGACGATTAGTTGTTCGATAAGTTATGCAGAAGATCTTCCGCTTGATATATCTACGGATTTGGATACGGTTGTTTCGAGTATTCATATAGGTCAAGAAGGCATGATAGTAGATGTCAACATTTTAGATGTTACAGGGCGGCACACATATGTGGGAGACTTGATTATGAGGGTGACAAGTCCGGCAGGAACGACGGTGGAGTTACTGAGTTTTGTATGTGATGACGCCAATGACTTTAGTATTTCTTTTGATGATGAAAGTGAGATCGTAAATCGTCCATGTCCTCTATTTTCACAAGAACCACTGCGTCCTCAGCAGATGCTCTCTGTATTTAATGGAGAGGAAGCTCGAGGTGAGTGGAAGTTGACAATTATCGATGATGTCAGGCAAGATGGAGGTTCCTTTAGTGGATGGTCGATCGAGTTGTGTGTTATGTCAGAAGAGGAGTTGATTATACTATCGCCATCGACTATAGAGCTTTGCGAAAAAGAAGCTAGGGAGACTTTTGTTATAGAGGGGCAAATTTCTGAATCTTTGGGAGAAGTTCAATTGAGTGTTATTGATTTGGGAGGAGCGATGGTTGATGCAGTGATATCTCCAAATCCGGTATCCGGTTCGGGGTCTGGATTATTTACTATTCTCATTGATAAAGAGGAACGATATCAAGATGGGTATAGGCTGTTTCTCATATCGAAGGGAATAACCCGAACAGATACTTTTAACATTGATTTTGCTGTTCTTGAGTTGCCCGGGACATTTGCATTGATTGAACCGGAGAATGAGATGACGGGAGTAGATCGCACTCCGTTTTTTTCATGGGAATCAAGTGAAAATGTCACATCATATGAATTCATATTATCTAGAGATAGTCTGTTCAGTTCAGTTGTTGTGGATACGATAGTTTCATCACTTACATATACGCCTCCACAGCGCTTAGAAAATATTGCCGAATACTATTGGAAGGTGAATGCAATGGGGCGGTGTGAAGACCAATTATCCTCTGTGTTCACTTTTACTACGGATATCAGCAATACAACCTTGGATCCGAATCTTCGAGGTGTTGAAGTTTTTCCCAACCCGGCATCCCAACAGCTATTCATTCGTCAACTTGAGCCATTTGCCACGAGAACGATTTATTACGAAGTTATTACGATTACAGGACAAGTTCTTATGAGGGGCAATATTAACACGGCTTTTGCTCGGATAGATGTAGGTTTTTTTTCTGACGGTTTGTATATGTTGAAGATGAAAACGGAAGATGGATTCTGGGCACAACCCATCATAAAAAAATAGAAACACGGTTTTAACTCAGGTGTTGTAATAGAGAACCGACAAGGATCAATGTACAGTTGGTGATGAAAACAAAGCAGAGTTTGGTCATTTTGCGAATTGGGCATTTGACAGGTCTCGCTGGGACAAAGGGACAATTTATTTAAAATGCATGCATGTCTTTAGTAAAGCAACTGGCAGGACAAACGATCATTTATGGGGTTGGCAATCTGTTGCCAAGGATTGTTCATTACATTGTTTTTAGTTCTTATCTCACGTATCGACTCAATGATGCACCTGCGGATTATGCGGTATATCTTGATTTGTATGCATATGCATCGGTATTGATTGTTCTTTTTTCCTATCGGATGGATACGGCGTTGTTTCGGTTTGGACAAAAAAAAGTAGGGCTTGAACGAGCCTATAGTTCGGCATTTTATCCGATGGTATTAACTTCAATTGGGTTTATAATGTTGGCTTATTATTTTTCTGAAGCCATTGCCACAGCGTTGACATATCCCGGCAAAGAATATTATATCAAGTGGTTTGCTTGGATCATAGGATTGGATGCGTTGGTCTTATTACCAATGGCTCGGTTACGGTTGGAAAACAAGGCGCGGATATTTGTTTTGTACAAAGTTGCCAATGTTTTGATAACAATAGTTCTTGTATTGTTTTTTTTGGAGTTTATGCCTCGATTCACACCGGATATTCAGGGGCGATATTTTAACTATATAGAGAGCGCGGTTGATTTTGTTTTTTTAAGTAATCTGATAGCTAGTGTGATCATCTTTGTCGGGTTGATGATTTACTTAGTACCAAAAAGGAAGTCAATAGACTTTGCTTTATGGCGAAAGATGACTTGGTATGCTCTACCCTTGATAGTGGTTGGGGTTGCTGGAAGTATTAATCAATATTTTGGGGTTCCGTTGCAAAAGTATTTGTTGGGAGACACGTTTGATGCGAACAAAGCAGAGGCAGGCATATATGGAGCAGTTCAAAAGATTCCGGCTCTATTAGCCATGTTTACAACGGCCTACAATTATGCTGCAGAGCCTTTTTTTTTCAGAAACGCGGACAAGAAAGAAAACCTAAGATTGTATGGAGATATAGCGCTCTTTTTTATTGTTGTGGCGGGCGGGGTGGTACTTGCGATATTTTTGGGAATAGACTTAATCAGTCATCTGATTGGATCAAATTACCGACAAGGACTCTATCTAATACCAATTTTGCTTATGGCGTATCTATTTTTGGGGATATACTACAATGTGTCCATATGGTATAAGCTCGGAGACAAGACTTACTATGGTGCTTTGATTGCGATGACAGGATCTGTTATAACATTTGTGGGAAGCTTTCTGTTCTTGCCCTCGGAGGGAGTGATCGCATCTGCATGGGTTGCACTTGTGTGTTATGTGGTGATGGTATTGCTGGCATATATTACTGGGCGGAGGCACTATCCGATAAACTATCCAGTTAAGTCGATGACCCGACAAATAGTGATTATCGCAGGATTTCTTTTACTAGGCTTATATTTAAGGGGCAATCAGATCTTTTACAATCTTGCTCTGGGAGGCATTATAATGGTTGCTTACATTGGTGTAAGCGTGCGATTAGAGGGTGCACGATTAAAGCAATATCTATAAGTTCAAGCATTGAGGGAACTATCAATTACATTTTAAAGATAAAAGAAAGGAAGGGACGAAAAGGGAGAAGGGAGGAAAAATATAAATACATCAATTATCTTTACAGAAAGAAACAAGTATTACTATGCGTTGGAAAGGCAGGCAAAGAAGCCAAAATGTTGAAGACCGGAGGGGCGGAGGAAGAAGAATGCAAAAAGTGGGCGGAGGCATTGGTATTGGTACCATTTTATTAATAATAGGCACCATTATTTTTGGAGGGGATCCGAGCGCCCTTCTCTCGGGGCTCTTAACACAAGGAGGCCAAATAGGGCAAGCGTCTGAACAACCATATGTTCCATCTGCTCAAGAGCAAGAGTTGGCAGAGTTGGTATCAGTAGTACTCAATGATACGGAAGTGGTCTGGAAGGATATTTTCAGACAACAGTTAAACCGGGAGTACAGGCCGGCGACATTGGTTTTATATAGTGGTAGTGACCGTTCGGCATGTGGTTTTGCAAAGGCAGCGACGGGTCCTTTTTATTGTCCTGCGGATCAAAAAATTTATATAGACTTGAGTTTTTATGATGAATTGCGGAGGAAGTTTCGAGTTGGGGGAGATTTTGCTATGGCCTATGTAGTTGCTCATGAAGTGTCACACCATGTTCAGAATCTACTTGGGATTACACGACAAATGGACGCACAACGAGGGAGGGTAAGCAAGGAGCAGTACAACGATTTGTCGGTACGCCTTGAGTTGCAAGCTGATTTTCTGTCGGGTGTATGGGCCAATCATGCGCATAAACGATTTAATATCCTTGAAAAGGAGATATAGAAGAGGCGATGAATGCTGCGGCAGCTATCGGAGATGATCGTATTCAGATGGAATCTAGGGGATATGTAGTACCTGAGTCTTTTACTCATGGCACATCAGAGCAACGAGTACGGTGGTTGCGCAAGGGACTTGAA
This sequence comes from Bacteroidota bacterium, assembly GCA_024276375.1. Taxonomy (GTDB): domain Bacteria; phylum Bacteroidota; class Bacteroidia; order Chitinophagales; family Saprospiraceae; genus JAJRXG01. The sequence goes on from JAJRXG010000026.1 coordinate 13,082, forward strand.
ACGGGAGATGTCAGCCAAGGGGATACATTTAGTGCCCGCACACTATAGAGAAGTCCAGAATTAGTAAAAGTATGTCTTGATATAATCTATTATTGAGATTCTATTTTTAAACAAATAGACCAATAGGGCAAGAGTAAAAATAATTACTGCGGCTTTAATACGCTTGGCAGCGAGTTGGTTTTTTTCTCTTCGGGTTTTGTATCTACGCCTGCTACTATAAGACATGGAATATGTTCTATTTATCTTTAAGAGAAGGATCATGAAGCCAGTGCCCCATTGATTTTTCTTTTGTATTGAGGTATTGTTGATTTTCTTTGATGGCAGGAATGATGAGGGGGATGCGTTCTTCTATAACAATGCCATGGAGGCGGATTTCTTTAATTTTGTCGGGGTTGTTGGTTATTAATCTGATGGTGGAGACACCTAAGTTTTTCAATATGATAGCGGCTTCTTGATAGCCTCTGTAGTCAGATTTGAGACCGAGAATTTCATTGGCCTGAATGGTATCCAAGCCATCTTCTTGGTGCCGATAAGCCTTTAGTTTGTTGATAATACCAATCCCGCGACCCTCTTGACGGAGGTAGATGAGCAGGCCTTTTTGTTTGGACAGTAGTCTCATAGATTCTGACAGTTGTGCTCCGCAATCACATTTCTTGGAATGAAAGATATCTCCAGTCACGCATTCAGAATGAACGCGAACATATACAGGAGCAGACACGTCCATTTCGGGATGCCTCAGTACGATATGCGGAGAGTATTCGCCGCTATCATCAGCGTGTGCGGTGATAACAAATATTCCCCATTCGGTGGGAAGCATGGCTTCTGCTTGTCGCTTTGTTCCTCTGTTACTCATAGCTTCTAGTAGTCCTTAATGCGTTCCCAGTGATTTTGGTTCTCAACATCTTGCAAAATTTGAAGATAGTTGGCGTATCTCAGCTCACATATTTCACCATTTTGAAGGGCTTGTTTTATGGCACAGTTGGGTTCATTGCGGTGTGTACAATTGTTGTATTTGCAAGAAGAAGAATATTGGAAGAATTCCCGAAAATTATGTGCGACATCCATTACTTCGAGGTGGTTGTAGCTAAGTGTTTTTATCCCCGGTGTGTCGATGATCGACCCTCCGAAGGTCAATTCATGCATTTGGGCAAAAGTAGTCGTATGTTGACCTTTGCCACTATAATCTGATAATACTTTGGTGGTGATTTGCAAATTGGGTTCTAAAGCGTTGATTAAAGAGGATTTGCCTACACCTGATTGACCAGAAATCAAGGTCGTTTTTTCTTTTAAGAAATAACGTATCTTGGAGAGACCTTCAGATGTAAGAGCAGAAGAAAGCAACGTATCATATCCGATTTGTTGATAGCATGATGCAAGAGTATGATACTGCTCTAGGTCTGTTTCATTATACAAATCCTTTTTGTTAAAGAGGATTGTTACTGGAATATCGAAGGGTTCGGTCATCAACAAGAAGCGGTCGATAAAACCTTGTTTTAGGTTCGGCTCTACAATGGTTACCACTAAGAGAGCTTGATCTATATTGCTCGCGAGCAAATGAAGAAAGTGTTTTCTACGTGGTGATTGGCGGATGACGTAATTCCTACGTGGCAAGATGTTTTGTATGGTCGCCGAGGAGTCTTTTAAAACTTGATACTCGACAATATCCCCAACGGCTACGGGATTGGTTAATCTGAACCCTTGAAGACGGAACTTCCCCCTTATTGTTGCTATAACTAGATCTTGAGTATCCAGAGACTTTATGTGATAATACTTGCCCGTGGATTTAATGACAACCCCCCTAGTCATATACGATTCTATCTTCTATCAAGACTTTGTAAAAAGAATCAAGCATTTCCGGCTTTTGTTCTAGAATACTACCAAGGACAACAACGTCAGCCCCTGCGGCATAGAGATCCATCATTTGGTGTGGTGTCTGAATACCACCACCGACAATCAAGGGAATTTCAATACTTTTTTTGGTAGTATTGACAATGGCGGTTGAGATCGGTTGTTCTGAGCCACTTCCACCCTCGAGGTATATTGTTTTCATGCCCAACAGTTGTCCCGCCAGTGCAGTTTGAGCAATTATATTGGGTTGGGATACGGGTATGGGTTGGGTGTTGGTGATATATGCCGTGGCAGATGTCCTTGTCGTTCCTACCAAGATGTACCCGGTCGGGATCGTCGCCAATTGATACTCTCGGATGATAGAAGCGGCCTCTACCATCTTTCCTATTAAGTACTCTGGATTGCGACCCGAAATAAGGGAGAGCGCCATCAATGCATCTGCATGAGGAGAAAGCTGAAAATGATTGCCGGGAAACAAAAGAACAGGAAGATCGGTACTTTGCTTTAGCTCTCTACAGATTAGATCGACATTGAAGCGCTTACTTGTACTTCCTCCGACTAAAATCAAATCAGCCAAGCCCTTTCTTAAATATATTAGCAAGGTCTCATAGTTAGGATGGTCTCTATGATCCGGGTCGATCAGTACCGCAAGTAGTGGTTGTGAAGATTGGAGCAATGCTGTCATAATATGACTCAAACTTAGGACTTTTCTTTTGGGAGACGTTAGCAATGGATAGATTAGATGTCTATGGATCCAATTTTAAGTCAAGTTTTTCTATCAAAAGATCGAGAACCGGATTTTTGGCTTTGAGGTATTCGTATTTTTCTTTTGATGTTACCAACATTTTGTCTTCTTCTCCTAATCCGGCAAATTGGGTTCGATCCACACAAATCGCAATAGACAAATCGCTTTGATTAAAGTGTTTTCGCAGTTGGGCATAGAGGGAAACTTCTTGTTGGATTTCTTCTTTGGCAATATTGGAAGGGACGATAGCTTCAAGTTTGCCGTATGCATCTATACGGAGGATGACATTGTTTAGAATGCCTTTAACGGTCGGAGATTCAATGTTTTCACAATAGGACTTCCAGATAGCTTGACATTCCTCAAGCGTAATATCTTTCTTTTCGATTGAGGTCTCTGCTACTTTAGCTTCAGCTTGTTTTAAAACTTCTTCGAGGCTTGAGACAGAGGGCAATATGACAGAAGACTTTTTCTCAACAGTTTTGGCAGATGTTGAAGGGTTCTCCTGTTTTGTATTGGTATTGTCCTTAGCACTGGATGGAGTTGTTGAATCCATTGTCTTATCGACGATGGGAGGAGCGGGTTCCCTTGCTACGGGTTGTACGTTGAGCTCAGGAGTTTTTTTTTGAGATGATTGATCCCGAAGTGCCAAGTTTTGCCTTCCGGCAAAACATATTTTCAACAAAGCCACTTCGACATGCAGTCTTTTTTCTTTTGCCTTTGGATATTGGACATCACACAAATTGCATAAATTCAGAGCTGTTAGAATCGTACTATAACTGATAACCTGAGATTGGTCGAGGTATCTCTGCTTCAGCTTTTCGCTGACTTGCAATAATTGTTGAGTACGTTCTTCCTTGCAGTACAATAGATAGCGCAAGTGAGCAGCCCAACTATTGATAAAAATATCTCCTTCAAACCCCTTTTTCAAAACCCGATCAAAAAGCAAAAGAAGACCACTTGCGTCTTCGGTAAGGATCTTATCCGTTGCTTCAAAAAAAGTATCAAAGTCAAGAATATTGAGATTTTCAACGACTTTAGATACGGTGATACGGTCTTGGCTAGCACTTGCAATACGATCAAAAATTGATAGTGCATCGCGCATAGCTCCATCGGCCTTTTCGGCAATAATATATAGCGCGTCATGCTCTGAATCAATGTTTTCTTTTTTGGCGATTGCCTCCAACTGCGCAATAATATCCGGAATCTGAATACGTCGAAAATCATATAGTTGGCAACGGCTCAGAATCGTAGGAAGGATTTTGTGCCGTTCTGTTGTCGCGAGGATAAAGATTGCGTAAGGGGGAGGTTCTTCAAGCGTTTTAAGAAAGGCATTGAAAGCCGCCTGGGAGAGCATATGAACCTCATCGATGATAAAGACTTTATACTTGCCTTGTTGAGGAGGAAATCGGACTTGATCCGTTAACGTACGGATGTGTTCTACTGAGTTATTTGATGCGGCATCAAGTTCAACGATATTGAGAGAAATGTCGATATCTGTATCTGCATAACTGCCATCTACGATGGCGGCTTTGGGATCTGGCATGTTGATCACCTTGGCAAGGAGGCGCGCACAAGTCGTTTTGCCTACACCCCTCGGACCACAGAATAAAAAAGCATGTGCCAATTTATCAGACAGAAGAGCATTGGTGATCGTTGTTGTAATGTGTTCTTGACCTACAACTTCCTCAAATCTGCGAGGACGATACTTGCGTGCTGAGACAACATATGACATAAGATGCGATATTACGAATTTTTGACACAGTTTTTCTATCTGTTTGTTTTTATGTTTCTCAAAAACCGTTACTATTCAGGTAGGCGTCATTTTGGCTAAAAAAAACACTTTCCCCGTCATATTTCCGCTATTTTTTTCGCCTTAGCGCTGCTATGCCTCAAAAAATAAGTGTCATCTGACGAAAAAACTGCCTTTTTTTATCTCAAAAGCACCCTCCTGAATAGTAACAACCAAGCAGTTTTGGTTTAAGCTGTAATTCATAGATTCAGTGCACCAAGCGAAAACCGAGAATAAGGAATAGCACGAAAAAAAACAATATATTTTCAATGCTAGTTGGCACATTGAGAAGCAAACGAGTATATTTATTGGAGATGAATACTTTGCACTTATTATACGGATTTGTTTTATGCTTTCTTGTGACCTCAGTGGTGGCACAAGAAGTGACTGTTTCTACAGATGTCTCCTTGCGCAACAATCATGCTTATGAAATCATCGGACGAGTACAAGAGTCGATTTTGTTGTATCAGGAGAAGTCGAGAAAACAAAGCGTGATCGTTTACAACCAAGATCTAGTACAACAGAGCGAAAGGCAAATCCACCTTCGTGGAAAAAGGCCAAAAGTGTATGAAGTTTTGAATGTAGATTCGGCCTTTGCCATTCTATATGGTTATTATGAGAACAAGGCGGAAGTATTGCAAATGGACTTTTTTAGTGCGACGGCAGAACTGCGGGATTCTATTACGATATCTATCATCAAAGAAGATTGGAGGGGTCTAAATTTAGAGACATTGGTTTCAGAAGATGAGTCCAAAATAGCGTTTTATCAAATAGAAGGAAAGACCAAGTTACAATTGGTTATCTATGATATAACCAGAGATATTTTACTTCACGACAGTGAGTATCTGTTTAAAAATGTAAATCTGTACAATGAGTTAATCGACTTATATTTATCGAATGAAGGGGATTTTTACATTTTAACAGAGGCGAATAACACAAAGGCCAGAAAGGAATTTCACCATGCAAATATTTATCACTTTTTGCCCACTTCTGAAAACGTTCTGAAGATAACCATTCCTCTTAAAAACATAATTTGCGGTGATCTAATGTTGTCAATAGACAATCAAAATCACCAGATAGGTGTAGCGGGATTATATGATAAAAAGCGATACACTGAGAGTAGTGGATTTCTTTGGATTGCGGGACGACCGGGTCAATTTAGTAATCTACCGGTACATTTTTTCCCTTTTGAAGAAGATCTCCTCTTTGAGGTAAATGGAGATAGAGGAAAACAAAGATTGGAGGATTTTGTCATAGCAGATGTAATTTGGAAACACGATGGCAGCCCGGTACTCACTTTTGAAATGCGATTGGATTTATCCAGAAGGCAGGCAGGAGGATACGGCCTCAATACAGCCAACTCCGGCAATTTTGCTGGCAATACACTTGGATGGAGTGACCATTATCGCGAAGATGTAGTTTTGATTTCTTTGTCTAAGACTAAGCAGATAGAATGGCATAGAGTTTTTTACAAACGACAATTTTCGCAGAGCGACGGAGGAGTGTTTTCTTCTTTTTTCCCTTTTTTAACGCCTAGCAGGTTGCGGCTGATCTACAATGATGAGATTAAAGCTCACAACACAGTGAGTGAGTATATCATAGACCCTCTCGGCAATTATAAAAGAACCAGCGTTCTGAGTACTGAGTACCAAAACTTAAAGTTAAGATTTCTGGAAGCCCGACAAATCTCATCCACCGAAGTGCTCATTCCTAGTCAGAAAAGTTATGTGTTCAATCTTGTTAAGATTGATTTTGGGAAGCAATAGAAGTGCAGTCTTCTAACAAATTCTGACAGCCCCACATGTTGCTCCCCGACACACCTTATCACTTATGACAGCATGGATACCTTTATAAAAAAGAAAAAGGAGCTATCCAGCAAAAGACTGTATAACTCCTTAATCCGGAGAGTGGGCCCACCAGGACTTGAACCTGGGACCACCTGATTATGAGTCAGGTGCTCTAACCAACTGAGCTATAGGCCCTTGGCAGCACAATAATCTCAAGGATTATCGCACAAGGGAGTGCAAAAGTATATAATTCTTTAATAAAACACACCAAAGACACTTAAGATGGCAGCCACTACCACAACAACTAGCAAACGATAAGCCCAAATCTCCATATCGGGATACTTAGAAGCGATTTCAGCAGTCATATATCCACCGATGGTTTGACCAATGGCCAATACGAGACCCACTTGCCAATCTATCATGCCGTTGCAATGAAATATACCGACGACAACAATCGTATAGGATGCCACTAAGAAGGTTTTGAGTGCATTGGCATAGATGATATTGTATTTTAGGATAAGTACAGTTATCATTAAAAATAAAACGCCCATACCCATCTGAATAAACCCACCATAAAAGCCCAA
>JAJRXG010000262.1 GCA_024276375.1 Bacteroidota bacterium
CTTTGTACATTTTTAAAATACGTTGCAGGTCTCTTTCGTTTTTATGTATGGCGCTTTGCGCTTTCAGTACTTGGGCATTGATTTCATTGTCACGAATTTTTGCCAATATTGTGCCTTCAGTGACGTAATCCCCTTCCTGGGCATTCATGCTTTCTATAACACCTCCGATTTTAAACGACATTTTTATTTCTGTGTCTGAGGAGACTCTGCCGATGGCCTCAATAGGCAATGGAGATGTGCTGGCTTCTACCTTTGCCACTTCGACAAGGGTATAATTTTCTTCTTTTTTAGAATTGTTAAGTGCTTCTATCTCCGGTTTGCAAGAAGAAACCAACAGTGTTAAAATAGCGATATATAGATACCCATTATTCATAATCTCTTGTTGATTCTACTTTGTCCAATGCTGCTTGTCGTGATAAGAAATCATATTTGGAAATCGATTGTGAGAGTTGAGCTTCGACTATTTTGTTCTGTGCTTGGAGCACTTCGATCAGGAGGGCTTTGCCGTTTTTGTATCGAGAGTATATTATATCGTAACTCTTTTGTGCACTTTCAATCGCGACACCTTGTGATTCTAACCTGCTTTTTATAGATTGTAACGCCAGTATTTCTTGTAGTATTTCTATCTCTACTTGCTTGGACAATTCTCTTTCTTGATTAGAAAGTATCTCTTTGTCTATTTGTAATTCTTCCAGTTTCTGTCTTCTAAGGCCACCATCAAGGATATTGATGTTCATGGCGATACCTGCCGTGTAGAGTGGCCCTCCCTCATCAAAGTTGAAGTTTTCAGTTTGGAGCCCGATCCCTCCAAACAGATTTACGGTAGGCAAATTTTCTTTTTTGATTTTCTTGTGATTGAGGGTATTGATTTGATGAGCAGATGCTAGGTTCATGAGCTCAGGGCGATTTTGTAGTGCTCTTGCCAATATTTCATCAATGCTAGGTGTAACCCAATCAATGCGATCTAGTATGTTTTTGTCTATGGTGATGGTCGCATTGATATCGCGATTGAGATATAGATTAAAGAGCGCTTGGCTGAGCACCTCTTGTTCGTTGAGTTGAATCATTTGACTCTTTATGTTTTCGATTTGGTACTTGACGTCGCTGACGATGTCCATAGTGGCCTTGTCGTATTTTACCAGTTTTTGATTGAATGCTAGTATTTGTTCTAACAGGTTGATATTGAATTGTAGAATCCGCTGAGACTCGATTGTTTTAAGATAGTTGAAGTATGCTTTTTTTACTTGATAAATAATCTCATTTTTGGTAAGAAGGACTTCTTGATTCTTTATATCAAATAAGATATTCTGAATGGCTTGACCGTATTTTATCGCAGGATTGATCAGCGGTTTTGTCAATTGCAATTGGGCATCTAAAAAATTCCGAGGTGTCAATTGTATTCTTTCATTTTCGAGATCGGTAGGAAATCCCTGTGTTCCTGTCAATTGATTGAGCACTTGATAGGTCGGGTTGAACAAGTCCCCTACGGGAAAGACGATGATACGACCTCCTTCCGCCAGCAAGTAGCTCGCCGAAAAATCGAGCCTTGGCCGCCATTGCGTTTTTGTTTGATGTACGAGGTTGGCCTGTTTCAAAGACAGAAGCCGGGCATTTTGTATTGATAGATTTTGTTCAATGGCTTGAGTTATATAGGTATCGAGTATGGCAGATTGTGCTTGGTTAGCACCTGTAGCTATCAGCGATGTCCATAGTAGAAGCATATATTGCCAGCTCCATATCCATTTACCTGCTTTGTTTATGTACATCCGTATGTCTAATCTTGAGCATTCTGCTCATTTGCTCTTATTATGACACTTTTTTTGTGTCAGACCCTATCCATCGCAAAATGTTTATTTGTGTCAATGTATCCTATTGATTTATGCTGGAGGATCTAATTTTTGCGTCGAGTGGCTTATCGTTATGATTTAGATGGATAGAGATATGAAGATTATGCTGTATGTTTGGTCGTCACATGCAGTCCTCTCTGGTCACATTGTTACAGATATTGTGGGTATTGCCTAGATTGATCAGTATCTATCCAAAAGTCGGTATAAAATATCCTTGAAGTGCCAAAGTTTTGCGAACTTCATTGCTTTATACTGTGCAATTCTAAGTAAAAAGGCTTGTGGGCTCAATAGAGATCTTTTAGTGCTCTCGCTCCCTAGCAGTCGTTGTACATGAATTAATATACTATGTTAGAAGGAAAGACAATTTTGATAACGGGTACCTCGAGTGGTATAGGAGCGGCTATGGTTGGAGCGATGCTTGAGGAGGGTGCTGAAGTCCATGGTATTGATATCAACAAGGGGATGGAGGCAGCGGGTTTTACCTGGCACAAAACCGATGTTTCGGATGTTGATCAAGTGAAGAGAAGTATAGATGCCATCGCCCGGAAAGTTAGGATTGATGCCTTGATTAACAATGCTGGCATTGCTCATGTTGGCGATATTGAGCATACTTCTGAGGACGATATGGACAGGTTGTATGCCGTCAATATTAAAGGAGTATATCATTGTGCCAGAGCTGTGATACCACACATGAAAAGCAGGGGTGGTGGTGTGATAATCAATATGGCCTCCATTGCTTCTTCCGTTGGATTGGCACAAAGATTTGCGTATTCGATGACCAAAGGAGCAGTATTGACGATGACCTACTCTATCGCTAAGGATTATGTCAAGGACAATATACGTTGCAATTGCATCTCTCCTGCACGTGTACATACACCGTTTGTGGATGGATTTATAGCTCAAAATTTTCCCGGTAAGGAAGCGGAAAATTTTGCTCGCCTTTCGGCCACACAACCGATCGGTAGGATGGGACTGCCCGAAGAAGTGGCAGCTTTGGCCGTCTTTCTATGTAGTGATAAAGCGGGATTTATCACAGGAACTGATTACCCCATAGATGGAGGATTTATCAGACTCAATAGTTGAGTAGGGACTGATTCATTTTGTGTATTGTTTATATTTACGTCATATCTTCTACCGTTATAGAGCAGAGCTTTGTCCAAGAATATGCATCCATTGGATTGAGCGTGTTTGAATCTTAAGGTTCGCTGGGGATGGATTGTGGATCAAAGCCCTCCTTTTTTGATGGCAGTTTAGGTCTTTTGGATTATTACAATCCTATCATTTCAATAATAATAAGCTTGATGAAATGAAAAATTGTACTATTTTTAACTCACCAGTGTATTTAATGAAAAGGAACAAAACATCGCCCTATTGATTGCCCGTCTTGTGCAGCTATCGCAAAGTAAGTGATCTATAGCAAGGAGGAAATCCTTCCAACGGTTACAAGCTACATGCGATACATGA
>JAJRXG010000263.1 GCA_024276375.1 Bacteroidota bacterium
CCATTTATGATAGACTGACATCTTATCCACGGCTTGTATATCGATAGATGTATGATGATCTCTAATGACGATATCAGCATTTTTCAACATATCCCTGTCTATCGAAGTAACATCATAGACCCCTTGCCCTATCAGCGCACTCAAAGATACAGTCAGTATAGTACACTCCTAAAAGAGATGCCTTTATATTGATCAGCAAATTATCTTATTTGATTAATCTCAAAATTTGCTCTAACACGCAAATTAAATTCCCAAATCTACAATAATTATACCATTCCATTGAAAACTATACTGCCAATGCTCTTCTTAATCATAATCTAAATCCAATAATGAGATTCTACACAAAAACTGACATAAATATCAAAACTCCCCAAGACGACCTATCATAGTTGGATAATACTGCGAGTCATCCAATACTACTCGTCCTAATCTCTTAGAAATATGTATATCGAAAAGCTTGGGTCGATGTATCATCACAAATATGATTCACTCAAGTATTTTAGAGACACTTATTTTCTGTTACTATTTTCTTTCTTATTTAATTCTTTTATCTTGTTGTTTTCTACAACTGTATGGGGAGCAAAAGGACTTTGGAGCCTATGGCCGTTCTTGCCTCTGATATATCGGTTCGAAATATGATACAATCGTAAAAACCCGAAAATAAATCCAAAGACCCGCATTTTATGTCAACAATATTGCCCGAATCTCGTATCAATCATTCAGTGTGTCGATGGTGCTATAGCCAAATGCCACTACACGAATTGGTTCGTCACAGCAAAAAAATCGGATTAAAATCTGTGGAGTTGCTGAATCCCGATGAGTGGAAGACGGTTCTAATGCGTGGACTGACGTGTGCCTTATCCAATGGTTCTTCCCTCGGGATCCCAAGGGGATTTAATGATGCACAATACCATCCACAACTCCAACAAGAGATTATGTCCCTGATTCCACAAGCAGCGGATATGGGAATTCCCTCTATCATCACATTTTCAGGCAATCGAAATGGACAAAGTGATGCCCAAGGATTGGAAGTTTGTGCAAGAGGGTTGGCGCCGATCGCCAAGATGGCTGAAAAATATAATGTTCAGATCGTAATGGAATTGCTCAACAGCAAAGTAGATCATCTTGATTATATGTGCGATCATACAGATTGGGGTGTTGCATTGGTAAAAAAATTGGGCAGCCCCAATTTTAAACTTCTATACGACATCTATCACATGCAGATCATGGAAGGGGATGTCATCAGAACGATACGGGACAATCATCAATATATAGGACACTATCACACGGGAGGTGTACCGGGACGCAATGAGATCGACGAGACACAAGAGTTGTATTATCCCGCGATAATGCGTGCGATTGCTGATACCGGATTCAAAGGCTACGTAGCTCAAGAGTTTATACCTTCACGCGGTGATGATATGTCATCCCTGAGACTCGGTGTTGAAATATGCAATATTTAAATAAAAAAAGCGATATTGCAACAAGGATTTCGGTATAAAAGAAGTAACTACTCATTGAGGAATGCTTCGGGATGTTAAAATGAAGATTATATAGATAATCAAAGTTTATTTACACTCGAATAACGGCGCTAATGTTGGTCAAATGGATGTAGAAAATCAGAAAAACAATATTTTGTTATCAAAAAATATTTAGTGGTGAGTTGTCACAAAAAGAATAGAACTTATGTATTTTAATTCAAAAGGAAAAGAGGAAGTAACCTATGATGCGATTGTGGTAGGTTCGGGCATCAGTGGAGGTTGGGCCGCTAAAGAATTGACTGAAAAAGGACTAAAAGTCCTCTTACTTGAAAGGGGGCGGCTTGTCAAACACGGAGAATACCCCACCGCCAATCTCGACACTTGGGATGTACCCAATCGAGGTCGGCTTACAGAAGCAGAGTGGAAAGACTATGAAAAACAAAGGCGTACAGGATATACCGTATCTCACTTCACAAAACATTGGTGGGTTAAGGATACCGAACATCCCTATCAGGAGACCAAGCCATTTGACTGGATCAGGGGATATCATCTCGGAGGTAGATCCTTGCTCTGGGGTAGGCAGAGTTACAGATTGAGTGACATAGATTTCTCTGCCAATGCCAGAGAGGGTCACGCCGTTGACTGGCCTATACGATATAAGGACATTGCTCCGTGGTACGATTATGTAGAGGGATATATAGGTGTGAGTGGTCAGAATGTCGGACACCCTCAGACACCGGATGGAAACTTTCAGCCTGCGATGGATCTCAACTGTGTCGAAGATCATACTAGACAACAACTGAAACAAAAATTTAATGATCGCTTATTGATGATAGGCCGTGCTGCACATATCACCAAGCCGGAAGGACACAATGGCAGAGGGACTTGTCAATATCGCAATCGATGCGTCCGGGGCTGTCCTTATGGAGCGTACTTCAGTTCAAACGCCTCAACGATTCCGGCCGCAGAAGCTACGGGCAATCTGACGATCAGACCACATAGTATCGTCCATTCGGTCATATTGGACAAAAAGTCCAAAAGGGCTTCGGGTGTTCAAGTGATCGATGCTGAGACGATGGAGGCTCATGAATTTTATGCCCGTATTGTATTTGTCTGTGCCAGCACACTACCTACTGCGAGCATATTACTCAATTCCAAATCGGATCGATTTCCCAATGGTTTGGGAAATGATTCCGGAGAGTTGGGACACAATCTGATGGATCATCATTTTCACGTCGGAGCACGTGGAGAGATAGAAGGATTTGATGACCAATACTACAGTGGCCGCAGAGCGAATGGCATATTTATCCCTCGATTTAGAAATATCAATGGGGCGACGAAGATGAAGGACTTTACACGGGGATATGGTTATCAAGGAGGTGCTTCGCGTGGAGGTTGGCATATCCCAAGAGAAGCGCTCGTCGGAAAAAAACTGAAAGAAGTCTCGTCTCAACCGCATGGATGGGGCATGAATCTGTTGGCCTTTGGCGAATGCCTTCCCTATCACTCTAACAAAATGACATTAAGATATGATAAGCCCGACAAATGGGGGCTTCCTACTCTGGACTTAGATGTCGAATGGAAGGAAAATGAACTCAACATGCGCCAAGATATGAAATCCCAAGCCGCAGAAATGTTGGAAGCATCGGGATTCAAAAATATACGTGAATACGACGATCAATCCAATCCCGGCAATGGCATACACGAAATGGGCGCGGCACGAATGGGACGGAATCCCAAAACCTCTATTCTGAATAAATACAACCAAATACATACAGTGAAGAATGTATTTGTCACAGATGGAGCTTGTATGACTTCTGCCGGCAATCAAAATCCCTCCTTAACCTATATGGCATTGACCGCACGGGCAGCTGACTATGCCGTAACGCAATTAAAAAAAGGAAACCTTTAAACCCCAAATCCATGAAAAGAAGAAGTGCTCTAAAACATACTGCCTTGCTCACCGCTTGCGGCTTTTCTGCAGGTACAATCGCCACATTCGTATCGAGTTGTTCCGGTGCCGCATTGCCCGAAGGACTTTACTTGTCAGCCCAACAACTCAATCTGTTGGGGCTCGTAGTCGATACCTTTTTACCCAAGACAGAAACCCCGAGTGCCACAGAAGCTGGCGTTCATACCTTCCTGGATCAAGCTCTGAACAGTGCGATGACGGAGGAAGAAAAAGAAACCTTTATGAAGAGTCTTGAAGTTGTACAGAATCAGAGTAGGACGAAATACAATAAGGATTTTGAAAAATTGAACTCCGAAGAACGGGAAGCCGTGCTATTATCTCTGCAAGACATTGAAAACTACTTTGAGCTATTGCAAGGAGCCACCTTATACGTTTACTATACTTCAGAGAAAGGAGCCAAAGATGCTCTGGTATATGACCCCGTACCGGGAAGATACATAGGCTGTCTGCCATATGAAGAAGTCGGAAAAGCATGGGCTTTATGACCAGAGACATCAATGAATAAAAGATCGAATTTTTAAAATATAATATCATAATGCAAGACAAGAGAAGAACATTTTTAAAACATGCCTCAATACTATCACTAGGGGCATTCGTCGCACCAACCATCATGGGATGTGAACGTAGTAAAGGAAACAAAAGCCCTGAAAAAATGATACCAAAATCTTCAGAAGGAGACATGTTCTTCAAACTGTCACTGGCACAATGGAGTTTTCACAAAGCACTATTTGCCAAGGAATTAGAACACTTGGATTTTGCCGCCAAGGCAAGGCAACTGGGTATCGGAGGGATAGAATACGTCAACCAATTTTTTAAAGACAAAGCCGAAGACAATGCATACTTATCACAGATGACCGATCGCGCTACCGAACATGATGTCAATCAACTGTTGATCATGGTCGATGGCGAAGGTGGCCTCGGAGGTACAGATGATAAAGAGCGCCTCAAAGCCGTTGAAAACCACTACAAATGGGTTCATGCCGCCAAAACCCTCGGATGCCATAGTATCAGAGTCAATGCCTATGGCGAAGGTAGTGCTGAGGATGTGAGCACGGCAGCTATCGATGGACTGGGAAGGCTCGCAACATATGCACAAAAAGAAAACATTAACGTAATCGTAGAAAACCATGGTGGATATTCTTCCAATGGAAAATGGTTGTCCAGTGTGATGAAACAAATCAATCTGCCCAATTGTGGTACACTACCTGATTTTGGAAATTTCTGTATTACACGGGAAAAAGGCAATTATCGAAACTGTCTGGAAGAGTACGATAGATATCAAGGTGTAAAGGATCTCATGCCATTTGCCAAAGCGGTAAGCGCCAAATCACACGACTTTGATAGCAATGGCGAAGAGACCCAAAGCGACTATATGAGAATCATGAAAATCGTAAAAGACGCAGGATATCGGGGCTATGTAGGTATCGAGTATGAAGGAAATCAACTGAGTGAAGAAGCCGGTATCATTGCGACAAGAGAACTACTGATCAAAGTAGGAAAGGCACTCTCTTAGAGTATTTATACACTTCATTCACAGGCCTGTTAAAAAATAAACCAAGAAGTTTTAAGTTATTCATGCCGGATTGAGGTATCATTGTAACAATAAAAATTTATCAAAATGTTTCAAAATTTATCACGTACCCTATTTATCGTCCTAGTCGCTGCCCTATTGTCTTCTTGTGGTGGAGGATCTGTAGAAAGACCAGCACCAGTTTTGACTCCGGAGCAAATCCAAAAAGCCAATCAACAGCAGACCTCACCAACCATCCCTCAAGGACAAACTGTAGCATCCAATGTCAAACATTATATCTGCCCCAATAACTGCGAAGGTAGCGGTGGCGATGCACAAGGTACTTGCCCTGTGTGTGGATCAGAATATATACACAATCAAGCCTTCCACAATCAGGGTGTCACGACGCAGACACAATCCGTGCCCGAACCCGCGCAAAATGCAGCCGGAGTTTGGCATTACACTTGCCCCAATGGAGATCCCGGTGGAGCTGGAAGTGCTGTAGCTTGCACCAAATGCGGAGCTACACTGGTGCATAACACTGCCTATCACAACTAGATCTTTTTTTGGAGTATTGGGAGTGTTGTTGTTGCCTGAATTTTGGCCGAAATTATCAAAAGATGGCAGGGTCATAGGTAGCAGGCTGGATAACATCTTATGTAGAACCTCTAATATGTTACTATTTAGGTAGGCGTCATTTTGGCTAAAAAAAACACTTTTCCCGTCATATTTTCGCTATTTTTTTCGCCGTAGCGATGCTATGCCTCAAAAAATAAGCGTCATCTGACGAAAAAACTGCCTTTTTTTTATCTCAAAAGCACCCTCCTGAATAGTAACTCTAATATTCATCCAAATTGGTTTTTCTAACACAAGTAAAAGACCTATTGAGATAGAGTGCCGTTGAGATTAAAGCAAGCATTGTCTTATAACGAGTTA
>JAJRXG010000264.1 GCA_024276375.1 Bacteroidota bacterium
ATTGACCAAGGTAGCTCCACTTTTTATGGCTGCAGCGACGTGTACAGCTTCCATCATTTGTTCTTCATCTGCTCCTTTTTGGAGGCATGTGCTGGAGTAAGCATCGATGCAGTACGGACATTGCACTGTGTGTGCGACAGCTAGGGCAATGAGCGCCTTCTCTCTCACGGTCAATGCACCTTCTTGAAAAACACTCCCATAGTAATCAAAAAATTTTTTACCCAATTCTTCCTGCCATTCGCTGATATCTCCAAATTTTTTCAAATCCTTGGGATCAAAATAACTGTCTGCCATAACCTGTGATTTTTAGAGTACTTTTAATATGATGCTTGATACCGGCATTGTTGTTAGCAGCAGCCACCGCCATCATAAAAATATGTGGATTTCGAAATGTAAATATCCTTTCTACCTAAGGCAGCAAGCGCACTGGCCGTTTTGTCACAGATAGAAAGGGGTTGATTCTGTAGTAGTACATGACCTTTTCCGTCATCAAAGAAATCATTTTTTCCGAAATATATGACTGTCTTGCCCGTGAATATACAGGGTCCGTCTTTTGGCATGGGATCCTTGATCGCACAGACTTCTACACTTTCTATGTAGATGATTCGATCCGTATCATGGTGGACAGGATCAAGTATGCGATAGGGTCTTCTGGCGCGAATCTCTATTGTACCAAATCCTGCTTCCGTCAATATGCTCAGATATTGATTGAGCGGAAGACTTCCACTCAAACACTGAGCTCGCAGACGTTCATCATCCCGCAAAACACGAGGGATATCTTGATCACATATGGGATCCGACAAAACCAATCTCCCATAGGGCTTTAGCACTCGATACATCTCTGCAATAGCCCTCTGTAGATCGTCCAATCTGAAGATATTAAAGAGACAATTTTGTGCCGCCACATCTATCGAAGCATCTCTGACCGGAAGCTTGAGTGCATCGCCCTTGCGCAAGTCCACAAACGAACTTTCAAACCAAGGGTTTATCCTCTCGGCCTCGGTAAGATTGCGCGCCGAAGCACTTAACATTTCCTCTACTATATCCACTCCGATAACCCCATCGATTTGTCTCGAAAAATAGGCAAACTGCAATAATTCCATACCACCACCTACACCTACATACAGTATGTTTGGTTGATGCACTAAGTCTCGCGGATGCACTGTGCTACCACAACCATAATTCATCTCCAACATGATAGGAGGTATCTTAAGACCGGGAAGTTGCCACACGGGTGTCGTTGTACAACATAGACCTACATCGGGATGTAGAGCAGCCTCCTTATAGAGGTCATGAGTAGTGTCCAAATATGGCATGGCTTCTGTGTTTAGGTATAAAAGGCAAAAATGCTAAAATATGTTGTGGCTATTCGGTCTTTCTCAAGACCAATATGTTGATTACCCATGCAAATATCTGATGCAACCATGGCGGTGGATGCTTTTGATATGCCTTCATATGAGTTGTTCGCATTGTCAAGAATGTATCAACCCCATTTTCTGAATGCAACCTATATCTCGCTCAATATGATCGTATTCAGCCGACAACCTTGTGACAGAACCATAAATATTTTTGTTGGGAAACAGTGTTCAGATGTACCAATCCACTAGGGATTTTATCATTGATATTCTCTATTGCCCCAAGATTTAACAAAAAATATAAACATAATAAGGTTATTTATATATATATATAATCATAATATGTATATTGCACTCTAATTGGTGTTTCTATGCTGTTGTTGGAAAGACAATGTAGCAATACCGACCATATTTAAATGAAAACGTAACGACTAGAAAGAGGATCATGATGAAAACAAATCTATTAATAGCACTATGCTTAGTGCTAATCTCTCCATTTTGTTTATCGGCGGAAGAATTTCATGACCCCACGGCATGTGAAACGGCAACGACCATATCCTGTGGGACAGTACTCAATGACCAAACCAATGCAGGATACACCAACAGATTGGATAATTATGCTTGTGATGGCAACCCACTGATCGGAGGTTACAATGGTAGCGAGCGAATCTATAGACTCAACGTCAATACTCGACAAGTTTATACTTTTAGATTGGATGATGTTGCTTATCCAGAGCTCAACTTTGACATGTTCTTGATGCAATTTTCTTGTGAAGCAGGCAATTGTATCGCTTCAAGTACAAGAACACAGAACACTCCGGAGGTGATCTCTACCCAACTTGATCCCGGGATATATTATCTGGTGATTGACACATGGGTTGGAGAGTCCGGCACTTTTGATCTAAGCGTGAGTTGCAATCCAATACCTCAACCCATATCTTGCTATGAAGCCAAAGGCATTCAATGTGGTGTTCAGATCGACGGCAACACTAATGATGCAGACAACACCTACAATGCTTCTATGTATGATTGTTACTATGACTACGATACATACAATGGAGGTGACGATATCTATGCTTTTTATAAAGCCAATAGTAGTGATCACGTCCAGATACATCTCATTACGGAAGTTGAAGGCTTGAATATAATCCTTGTTTCGGATTGTGACAAAAGCGGATTTAGTTGTGTATTGACAGGAGAGGATTTTGGTGAGGGCAAATATATTGATGAGAGAGATTATGGTCTTCCTGCAGGCTCGTATTATGTTATTGTAGATGGAAGGAGCGTGAGAGATCACGGAGCATATAGTTTGATTGTCAACTGTGGTGAAGCGCCGGGAGATGCCGACTTATTGGACTGCGACGGGTTGAGAAAGAATGAAGATTTGGCTGACGGATACAATCGCAGATCCGTATATGATTGCGGCAGTAAGGTCGGTGGTCCTCGTTATGGCTTGGTGGCTTCAGAGCGGCGATATTACTTTGATGTTACACGACCCAAAGAGATTACCATAAAAGTGGAAGATGTGGGCTTAAAAGATGGCTTGGAAGTATTTTTGTTTTCCGGTGTGGAGACGTTTACTAATTGCTTTTCTATCGGTCAACGCCAAGGTAAGGATATCATCATTCGCGAAAGATTGGAGCCGGGTAGATATATTGTTGTCGTGGACGGCAAGAGAAATGGAAAGTACAACATCGACATGTATGGCTGTGAATGTATCCCCGACGGAGTACTCCAATGCGATGTTCCCATAAATGACAACAATGAAGGAGGGGAGAACAACGTCACTCAGATTGGAGACAATTGTAGGGATTATCCTCTTAAAACCAATGCACAAGACAAGGTGTATGAATTTGTTGCTCCCCAATCACAGTACTACTTGTTTTTGTTAAGGGATTTACAAAAAGATTTGGATTTGTTTCTCATGAGAGATTGCACCGACCCCAATTCTTGTCTTGGCATTTCGACTAAAGAAAAAACAGGGGATGAATACATTCGTATTTATCTTGAGAAGGGAGAGATCGTTTATGCACTTGTGGACAGTTGGGCCGGCTTGGTGACGAGCGATTATACCCTCACCGTATCATGTACAGAAGATCTTGACTTGGATGGAATACCCGACAGTGACGACAATTGTCCGACGATAGCCAATACAGATCAATTGGATACTGACGCGGATGGCCTAGGCAACGTTTGTGACCTCGATGACGACAATGATGGTGTTCCTGATACTGAAGATTGTGACCCACTGGATGACGCAATAACCTATCGCGTCGGAGATGCTTGTGATGACAATGATCCCGAGACCATCAATGATGTGATCAATGGTGATTGCAATTGTGTCGGTGAGAGGGATAGTGATCGAGACGGTATTGCCGATCTAGTCGATCAATGCCCCAATACACCTTTGGGGGCAACTGTCAATGCTCAAGGCTGTGCAGATGCTGATGACGATGGTTTCTTTCCGGGAGCGGTAGGTGCGCTCAATGATCCCGATGACAATGACCCTTGTGTTCCGGACGATAGTTCGATTGAATGTCAAGGCGTTGGTGTGAATCCCATCCAATTGACGGTAGAAAATGGAAAGGGCTTTCTCGGAGATACGGTATGTGTTGATATCGTAGCAACGGATTTTACCAATGTAGCCGGAGCTTCATTTTCGATAACGATTGACAATGACTTGGCTCGATTTGTAAGCATCAACAATGTGGGTCTTGCCGGCGGTACATTTACCGGTAGCATCAGTTATCTGGGTGGAGGAACAGGTAGCGGTGGACAGATGACGGGTAGCGGTAGCGGCAGTAGTGGATTTGTCGTTTGGACGGCCAATCCCGGGCAGTCTCTTAGCCTCGGTCCGATTACTCCGATCGTCGAGGTATGTGTTGAGATTGTAACAGATACATTGGATCAAGCTGTGATAGCAATAGATGGCTCCATAAAAGATGTAGAGTTTTTTGATATCAATGCCGACCCATATGATTTTGAATTGGGTGATGGTACGATATATCGAGATACTACGGGTGCAGGTAGTGGTGCCACTCAACTGATATCCGGTGCCATCGTGAATATCGCTGATGAAAGCGTGGGAGGAGTTTTGGTATCACTTTCCGGAAGCATGGAAGCTGAGATGACCACCGCAACGGATGGCAATTACGCCTTTAATGTTCCTGCTCAGGGAGCGTATTCCGTAGCTCCTGCGATGCTCGATTCCGAGATGGAAGATGTATCGATCATGGACATTTTGATCTTTAGAAAACACTTTATATACAAGGAGTCTTTTACGCATCCCTACCAGTATATCGCCGCAGATATCGATGGCAATGGCCAACTGAGTATCCGGGATGAATTGCTCATGAAGAACATGATTTTTGGCATTGACAACAGAGCTTATCCCTATTGGACTTTCGTCAAATCTGACTATGACTTTGGAGAGATTCCGGCATTTACAATGAAGGGTGAAGTGTTTGACTATCCTTCTTCGGTATTTGTGGACAACTTGACGGAGGACATGCTTCAAAATTTTGTCGCCGTACGCAAAGGGGATTTGGATATTACTTCTACATTATCATCAACGCGATCCTCGACATCATACGATTTCTTAGTTGAAGACAAGTTCCTAAAACCCCAATCATCGGCTACCATGGAACTGCAGATGCAAGAGCCGTTGAACTTGGCCGGGATGATGCTGGTATTGGAGGTGAGTAGCGATGTCAATGTCCGAGAGATATCTGTCGATAGTGATGGGCTCACATTGGATTACAATAGACGACCTGATGGCACTTGGATGATCGCAGTGATCAGCCAAGAGCTCAGTACCTATATACCTCGAGGTGAAATATTGTTGACCTTAAGCCTCGATGTCCATAGACGTACTCTGTTGTCTGAGGCGGTTTCTATTTCGTCATTGGTTTTACCATCCGAAGTAGTTGATAAAAATCTCGACGCCCGACCGGTTGAGCTGAAATTTAACAGATCTGATTTTGGTCAGACCCAAGTATCGCTTTATCCCAATCCGGTGAGTCTAGAGACAACGCTGGAGGTGTTGAGTGCACAGCGTTTTGACAATGCCATGCTGAAGATATACGATGCTACCGGGAGGGTCTTGACAACCCGTCAGGTCTCTATCGGTATTGGTCGCAATCTGATTACTATGAGTCGAGAAGATTGGTTGGTCGATAGAGGGGTCGTTTATTACGACCTATCCTTGGGGATGGAGTCACATCAAGGAAAAATAATTGTTGTGCACTAATCAAAAATGTGCAATGTAGATAAAATTGTAAGTCACTAAATGAATTCATAGTTGGATAACCTATGTAAAAACAAATAAAAGAGGTAATCACGCCAACAAGATGTAAGTATGGTCGCCTGGAAACAGCCATACTGATATTGGTTCTGATGAAAACGAGTGTGCCACAGCAGGGATGTTGTGGCACTTTTTTTATATATAGAGAAGTAATCAAATATTATCTAACGACGCTTCAGTCTGTCTAAAATAGCAAGTACAAATGTCTATAGCTATGGATCTTCGCAATCAAGCTTATTGGGCTCAAATATTTCAAGATTGATACTCCACTTAAGAGCAATTTTATTTGATAAATAATTTATTTTCAGCACCTCACATATTATATAATCGTTATGCTTGATTTGATAAAAGCATTGTCTGATCATTCTGTGATATTTTTTGGGGTAAACCGCTTTGGTAAAGAGTAAGTATCCTTTGTATTTGTCATTGACGATGAGTTGGCTGATGCCTTTTTTATTGATATGTACTTTGGCTTTAATAATTGTGCCGACCAAAGCATCTAATTCAGCGGTATTATTTTCAAGAATCCAAGGTATGACGATGTCTTTGTCACCGAGAATCACTCTGTTTTCTTGATCCGTTCCCCAATAAGTGGTGGATATTTGATCACCGGTCTGGGCGTGGGTGAGTATGGATTTGTCTTCTGTGCAATACTTGTGGATGATCCCTGTGCACGAGCCGTATCTCCAATGAAACAAATGACCAAATTCTATTAATACACCATATTTGTATTTACCGATGACGACACCTTCTATAGGTGTACCTCGTGGGATGTCTAAGGTATAGAACTTGTGAACTTTGGCATCGATAAGGATTCGGATAGGGTTGCCAGTGTCCAGTGCAAATATTTTGCAATGAAAGCCTTTGCCAATCAGGTAAGGCGATATAGTACTCCAATAATCAGTTTTGTTGTAATACCAAGGCAAGTGAAAGAAGGAAACAAATCCAAAGAGACCACATACTTTGATTAAAAATCCCTTGTCTCTTATTTCCATTATTTTAAACCGTAAAATCGATTGGTTTATATGGGCATTTTTGACAGTATTGACAAGATCTTTCAGGTAGTCCATGGATGTATCATTGGAAATCGTCATGTGATGAAGTCTTTACTCCATTAATTCTCTGGCATTTTGCAATGCAGAATCCGATGGAGGGTCTGTACTCAGCATTTTTGCAATTTCGACCACTCGTTGACCTGAGTCTAACGCTGTGACCTGAGTGATGGTTCGGGTGTCTGTATCGTATTTGCTGATTAAAAAATGCTTTTCTGCGATCGATGCTACTTGTGGCGAATGTGTAATACAAATCACTTGCTTTGTAAATGCGATGTCAGCGATGATGTGACCCAATCTGCGAGCTATGGCTCCGGATACTCCTGTATCTATCTCATCAAATATAAGCGTCGGAACACCGATCAACTCTGCTATCATAGATCGTACACTCAAGGCCACCCTTGACAATTCTCCTCCCGAAGCTACTGCCGAGATCGGTTGAGGATCAATGCCTTTGTTGGCAGAAAATCCGAAGGTCATATGATCGCGACCTGATGATTCAAAATCGGGCAAGGTCTCGTGTGCGATGGTAAACCGTGCATTGGGCATAGCGAGATCATGGAGACTCTTTTCTATCCGCTTGGTGATCGTCGGAATGGCTGACATCCTACTTTTTGTGAGTTTTTGACCGCAAGTGGTAAGCGTCTTTTTCAACTCGGTTAGTTTGCTTTTCTTCTGTCCAAGGATTTGGCTGATATCGTATTCTCCGACAATCTGTTGTTGGTATTCATCACGGATCTGAATGAGCGCTGATATGGTTTGAACTTGATGTTTACTCTCCAGAAAATTGATGTGATCCAACAATTCTTGCAATTCTCCGATCCTGCCTTCACTTACTTCTAGGGTATCATCGATGCCATGGGAGAGGAGTTCTATTTCCCGCATGGATTCGACCATCTCTTGGAGTGATTGAACAATCTCCGAGAGCCTCGGAGCATGATCTGCATAGGGCGATATATCTTTGATCAACTCCCGTAGTTGTTCTGATACACTCTGTTCTGAATCTAGGAGGGTAAAGTTGAGTTTGGCGAGGATTTGTTTGATATCTTCGGCATGTGTCAGAGTGGCGTATGCTCCTTCAATCTCTTCCTTCTGAATTCCGTCGAGCGCATATCGCTGAAGTTCTTCGAGTTGGTATTTGATGTATTCTTGATCTTCTTTGGTTTTTGATCTGGATGACTCCAAACGCTTGATTTCGGATTTTAGTCCGGTATAATCATGATAGGTTTGTGTATATTCATTCCGGATGGCGGCATTGTCAGCGATGGCATCTATCACTTGAAGTTGGTACTCCGGTGTGGTGATAGCAAGCGTGTCAAACTGGTTGTGGATGTCCAATAAGTGCTCAG